>NZ_SMKF01000029.1 GCF_004348325.1 Micromonospora sp. KC213
GCACCCCCCGTACCCGTCGCACCCCCCTGGCCCGAGGAGGCCGAGCCGCTCCGGATCGCGGCCGGGTCCGCCACCGACGTCGGTCACCCCGACCCGACCGAAGCCGGCCGGCGGGAACTGACCGAGGCGGTCCCGCCGGCACCGGCGGAACGGACCTCCCGGGAACTGGCGCCGCGCCAGGGCGCGGCGAGCCGACGCGACACCCCGACCAAACCCGTCCGGGTACGCCCACCGAAGATCAAATTCGGTGACCGGGACCCGTCGATCGATCTGGCGATCACCGAGATCGCCGGGCACCTGACCTTCACCCCGAACACCGTCACCGCCTGGTACTGGCTGCCCGAGGTGCGCTGGGCGTTCCGCCCGGACGCCGAACGGGAGGCGCTGCTCTCCGCCATCTCCGAGCAGTACGCCGGCCTGGCCGGGTTCCGACTGCACCTGCGCCGCACCACCCGCCCGTTCCCGGCCGACGAGTGGGCCCGCACCATCGACGCCCACACCACCTCGCCGCTGCCCGACGTCCCGGGCACCGCCGGTTGGGCCGACCACCTGGTGGCCGCCCAACGGCACCTGATGTCGGTCAACCACGCCGAGGGGCAGACCTACCTGGGCGTCACCTTCGCCCGCCGGTCGCTCGGCGACTCACTCACCGAGCGACTGCTGCGGGTCTTCGGCCGGGGCACCGCCGACGGCGAACGCCGCAAGCTGGGCCGCACCGTCGAGCAGTTCGACGAGGTGCTCGGCGCGTTCGGGATGCGCGGGCGCCGGGTGACCGCGCAGGAACTGGAGTGGTTGCTCTACCGCTCCGTCGCGCTCTGCATGGCCCCACCCGGGGTGCTCTCCCCGGTCACCAACGGCCGGTGGGAACGGGGTGACCTGCTGGCCCTCACCGAACAGGTCGAGCGCTACCGCACCCCGTACGGCTCGACGCTGAAACTGGTCAACCGGATGACCGGCGAGGAGCGGCACGTCGCCGTGCTCGCCGTCGGCCGGATGGAGCCGCTGGAGATTCCCGAGCGACACGAGCCATGGCTGCACTTCCACGAGCGTTTGCCCTGGCCGATGGAGATCTCCACCCGGGTGGACATCCTCGGTTCCAACGACTCGTTCCGTAACCTCGAACACCGGCTGCGGATGATCCGCTCCCAGCAGCTCGACTACGCCGAACACGGCATCGACGCGCCGCCGGAGCTGGAACGGCTCGCCAAGCGGGCCCTGGTGATCGGCGACGAGATGACCACCGGCCTGCCGGTGGACTCGGCCCGCGCGCACGGCTGGCACCGGATCGCGGTCGGCGGCCGCACCCGCGAGGAGTGCCTGGAGCGGGCCCGCCGGCTCATCCAGCTCTACTCCCGGGAACTGCGCATCTCGCTCCAGCACCCCAAGAACCAGGACTGGCTGGCCCGCGAGTTCATCCCCGGCGAGCCCATCGCCAACACCGGGTACGTCCGCCGAATGCCGGTCAACCTGCTCGCCGCGGCGCTACCGCAGGCCGCGTCCACGGTCGGCGACCGCCGCGGTGACCTGATCGGCCGGACGGCCGGCACCTGCCGGCGGCCGGTCTTCCTCGACCTGCACTTCCCGATGGAGGTACGGGAACGCTCCGGCCTCGCGGTCTTCGTCGCCGAACCGGGCGGCGGCAAGTCGACCCTGCTCGGCGCGCTCGGTTACCTGGCCGCCCGACGGGGGGTGCAGGTGACCCTGCTCGACCCGTCCGGCCCGCTGGCCCGGCTCTGCGCCATGCCGGAACTGCGGCCGTACGCGCGGGTGTTGAACCTGACCGGTTCCGAACCAGGGACGCTGGCGCCGTACTCGCTCATCCCGACGCCGCTGCGCAGCGAGTTCGGCAGTGGGGCGGCGGGCGACCGGGAGTTCGAGATCGCGGTCTCCAACGCCCGGGCCGAGCGCCGGATGCTGGTGCAGGACATCTGCATGATGCTGGTGCCACCACAGGTGGCCCGGGAGGCGTCCACCGCCACCCTGTTCCGGCACGCGGTACGACAGGTGCCGGCGGAGGAGACCTCCACCCTGGACGACGTGGTCGCCTGCCTGCAGGGGATGGACGACGACGCCGGGCGGGAGCTGGCCAACCTGCTGCTGGACACCGCCGAGATGCCGCTGGCGATGCTCTTCTTCGGCCGCCCGCCGGAGGGGCTGCTCGGCGCCGACGCGGCGCTCACGGTGATCACCATGGCCGGCCTGCGGCTGCCCGACCTCAAGATCGAACGAGAGTACTGGTCCGCCGAGGAGGCCCTCGCACTGCCGATGCTGCACACCGCGCACCGGCTCGCCGTCCGCCGCTGCTACGGCGGCTCAATGTCATCGCGCAAGTTGGTCGGCCTGGACGAGGCGCACTTCATGGAAGGCTGGCGCTCCGGCCGGTCGTTCCTGGTCCGCCTGGCCCGAGACTCCCGCAAGTGGAACCTCGCCGCCCTGGTCGCGTCGCAGAACCCGAAGGACATCCTCGGCCTCGACGTGCAGAACCTCGTCTCCACCGTCTTCGTCGGCCGGATCGCCGAGGACACCGAGATCGCCTCCGAGGCGCTGCGGCTGCTCCGGGTGCCGGTCGACGACGGATACGAGGCGACCCTCGCCTCCCTCTCCGCCGTCGACGCCACCTCCGCGGCCCGGCTCGGCTTCCGCGAGTTCGTCATGCGCGACGTCGACGGGCGCGTGCAGAAGGTCCGCGTCGACGTGTCGTACGTGGAAGGGCTGCTGGAACACCTGGACACCACCCCCGCCGCGGCCGCCCAGGCGGCCGGGCAGCTGCCGACCGTCCTGGCTGATCTGGAGGCGTGACATGGCGAGGGCCCGGGCACGGATCACGGCGCTCCTCCTCGCACTCGGCGTGCTCGCCGGTGCCACGCTCGCCTGGCCGGTGCTCGCCCCGACACCGGCGCACGCCGCCCCGGCACCCACCCCGGCCCAGGCGAGGGCGGAGCTGTGCAGCACCGAGGAGTGGCAGGCCGACTTCCGCGCCTGCGTCGCGAAGCTCCAGGAAGTCAGCGAGGACCAGGTGAAATGCCGTAACGCGCCGGTCCCGTCGGCACCCGATTCAGGGCTGGCTGGTTGGTTCGCCTCCCAGCCGGACTCGTCAAAACTTCCCGGCCCGAAGGGCCTCTACAGTGACTACGGCTACGCCGGCTACAGCTTTGCCACATACGATCTCGACGAAGGCTGCGCCTCGTCCGTGCTGCACCCGGAATACAAGTTCACGACGACAGTGGCCAATGGGGAGTTCATGGTCGCTACCGCGATCGTGGGCGCTTCCAACGCGCTACGCGAGCGGGCCTGGAATCCGCGTTCGATGTGGAACTGGGCCGACCCCCTGGTGGAGAAGGCTACGAAGGCTGTCTACCAGAAGGTGTTCAGCGTCTTCGGGATCATCACGCTCTGTGTCGTCGGCCTGTACCTTCTCTGGCGCTCACGCCAGTCGGACATGAGCAATGCGATGACAACCGCCGGCTGGGCACTGCTGGTGATGGTGGCGGTCACGGCGCTGGCCGCTTGGCCGGTCAAGTCCGCGAGCATCGCCGACGGCACCCTCATCACCTCGCTCGGCGTCGTCCACGATGCCGTCGGCCCGGCTGCCCGCGATACCCCAGCAGGGCAGTGTGATGATCCGAATCCCGAGGCTTGCAAAGACAACCGGCCTCCTGCGGTTCGCGCGAGCGACACCGCCACGGAGTCGATGCTCTACCGGAACTGGTTGCGCGGCGTGCTCGGGTCGGCGGACAGTGAAACGGCCAAAAAGTACGGGCCCGCGCTCTACGACGCCAAGTCACTGTCCTGGGAGGAAACGCAGAAGCTGCGGCAAAACCCGGGTACCCGCGAGGCGACTATCAAGGCCAAACAGCAGCAGTGGGCACGCGTTGCCGAACAGATCAGCAGGGAGGACGAGGAGGCCTACGAGTACCTCAAGGGCACCCGGGACATGGACCGGATCGGCTCCGGTTTCATCGCGGTGCTGGCCGCCCTGCTCTTCGCGATGTTCGACCTGACCGCGTCGTTGCTGGTACTGCTCGGTTTCCTGATCTTCCGATGGGCGGTCATCGCCGCACCGATCCTCGGCACCATCGGCCTGCTGCGACCGGCCAGTGCCGGCCTGCGCCGGCTCGGCAACGCGGTCGTCGCCGCCGTCTTCAACATCGCCATCTTCGGCACCGGCGCGGCGATCTACCTCTTCGCCGTTGACCTGATCATGAGTACGCCGACCCTGCCGGGTTGGCTCCAGGTGGTGCTCGTCTGGCTCTGCGGCGTGGTCGGTTGGCTGCTGTTGCGCCCGTATCGGCGGATCACTCAGCTCGGTGGTAAGGACAGCAGCGAGGCGGTCAGCTCCGCCGGCTCGTGGCATCGCCGCTTCTTCCGCGACATGCGGGTCGCCGCCCGGCTCGACGCGGCCGAGCCGGGCGGTACCGCCGAACCCGTTCTCGCCCGCAGACGCGGCCTGGCCCTCGAACCATCACCGCTGCGCCCCGAGGCCCGCGCTGAGGATCCGTCGCATTCGCCCGCGAGCCGCGAGCCCCGGGAACGCCCGGATGGCCGGGAACGCCCCGACGAGACGGACCAACGGCAGGAAAGGCTACCTACGGCCGAAAAGCCACCGGTTCCGCGTCCCCGCCGCCGGCCGGCGAGCTGGACGGAGCCGGACGTGCCGGAAGAGGCCCCCTCCTTTGTGGTGTACCGGCCCGATTCGGCAGAACGGGCGCCAGCGCCCAAGCCGGCGCCCCGGGTACGCTCCGAGGCCCGGTGACGGCGATGCGGCGGGCGCTGGAACTCCTGTTCACCCGAGTCCTACGGTCCCGGTTCGGCATCGCGGTCGCGATCGCCGTGCTGGTCTTCGTGGTGATCGGATCCGCCCGGCTGGTCTCCGGTCCTGGCGGTTCGACCATCGGGCTGAGCAGTCGTCCCAGCCAGCCCATCACCACCGTGGATCCGGAGGATGGCGACGACGGCGTGCTCGCCAGCCCCACGCCGCAGTCTCCGAAGACCCTGCCCGGGGAACTGACCCCGGAGCAGACCGCAGGCCGGTTCGCCACCGCTTGGCTCGGCGGCCCGGCCAGCACCGCAGAGAAGTGGCAGGCCAGCCTGCGCCCGCTGGCGACACCGGAACTGATCGAGAAGCTGGGTGACGCGGATCCGACCAGTGTGCCGCCGGAAAGGGTCACCGGGGCGGTGACCCTCCGTCCCCGGACCGAGGCTTTCACCGAGGTCCTGGTGCCGCTGGAGAGTGGCCGGCTCCGACTTGAGCTGGTCGCGCCGGACGGGCGCTGGCTGGTGGACGCGGTCGACTGGGAGCGGACATGAACACCGAACAGTCAGGGAGCGAGCACCCCCGTCGCCGGCTTCGGGTCGGTGCGTTGCTCACCGCGTTGACCGCCACCCTCACCCTGCTGTGCTGCGGCGGCGGCAGCGCCGCCTTCTTCCTCACCAATCTCGGCGGCGACCAGGAGACCCTCGTTTCGAACGAGATCGCCTGTCAGCAGGACCACAAGGTCAAGGTGACCGGCGACATGCCCCGAATGTCGAGGTACGGCGACAGCCAGCTGCGCAACGCCGCCATCATCATCAGGGTTGGCCAGGAGATGAAGGTGCCACCCCGCGGCTGGGTGATCGCGGTGGCCACGGCCATGCAGGAGTCAGCCTTGCGCAACCTGGCGAACAGCACCGTCGTGAGGTCCCGGCAACTCCCCCACGAGGGTGTCGGTCGGGACCACGACTCGGTCGGCCTGTTCCAGCAACGCGCCGGTTGGGGCAGTGTCGCGCAACGCATGACGCCCGAGTACGCGGCCCGGAAGTTCTACGAGAAGCTGCTCAAGGTCGACAACTGGCAGCAACTGCCACTGACCCTGGCCGCCCAGAAGGTACAGATCAGCGCCTACCCGGACGCGTACGCCAAACACGAGGAAGTCGCGAGCCAGATCATCAACGTCCTCGCCGGCGGTGCAGCCAAGACCGTGCAGATCGCGAACAGGGCGGTCTGCGACCAGGCTTCCGGCGACAACATCGCCGCCTCAGGGTGGACGGCTCCGATCCCGGGCAGGGTGGGCTCCGGCTTCCGTACCGCGAGCCGGCCGCGGCACAACGGGGTGGACATCGCCGCCCGCAAGGGCACTCCGATCCACTCCGCCGCCGCCGGCCGGGTGCTGGTGGCCCGGTGCGATCCGGACCACAACGGCCGCCGGGACTGTGATGTCGACGGGTCGCCCGGAAAAGGCGGATGCGGGTGGTTCGTCGACATTCTGCACGCCGGTCGATACGTCACCCGCTACTGCCACATGGTGGAGAAGCCGTTGGTGGTGCCCGGCCAGGTGGTGAGGGCCGGCGAGGTCATCGGGCGGGTCGGCAGCAGCGGTAACTCGTCCGGGCCACACCTGCACTTCGAGGTGCACCGGGATGGCGACCGTTCCTCGCTGAGTGCCATCGACCCGGTGCACTTCATGCGGCAGCGCGGGGCCGCCCTGACCGCGTCGGCGAAAGTCGCCCAGCGATGAGCGATCCGCTCCCGGATCCCTTCGCCGGTCAGCCGGACTGGGCCCCCCGGCCACCACGTCCTGTGAAGATCGTGCCGGCCACCAGTCGGGTGGAGCTGCGCGGCCGGCGGGTGCTGGTCGGGCTGCCCCGCCTGGGTTGGCGCGGCGACCTCCGGGCCGACGAGCGGGTGGTGCAGGGAAGCAGCACCTACGTCCCGGTCATCCCCGAACACGAGTGGTACCGCGCCGAGTCGGACCAGGTCGAGGTCTTCGCCCCGCTGGTGCCCGTCGAACGGGTGTGGGTGGAAACCCTCGGTGACCACACCTCGCGGCAGGCACCCCGCACCGAGTCCGGCATTCGGCTGGTCTCCCTCGACGGCCCTAGCCACCGGTCCCCCACTCCCGTGTTCGAGGTCGACTCGGTCGCTGGTCGGCGGGTGGTGTACGTGGAGGACGGGGTCGAGCGCCGGGATCTGCGGGCTGTGACCGAAACCTACTCCGGCGCCGAGGGTGACATCTGTGTGCGGGTCACTTCGGAACTGGAGTGGTACCGCTGGGCCTGGCGTGGTCAGCCCCCCAGCACCATGGAGGTGCCGGTGCACTTGCTGTGGATCGAGTAGTGGTCTCAGGATACCTTCCGAGCTCCACAGACTCTCCATTGGTCGTCCCGGTTGACCACGTCGAACATCCAATCTTCGCGACGGCTGCTGCGTGGTTGCCCGTTCAACGAGCCTGCGATCGTCAAGGTGGTGCTCACTGTCCCACCATCGGCAGCCCCACCACGGGTCAACGGTCCCCAGCTGATACGCACGACCACACCGAAGTTCACTTCTCGCTGTTCTACCTCAGTACGTAAGGCTTCTACGGCTTTCAGGTTGGCGGTTCCGCCTTCGCAGACCAACTGATCGGCCCGGATGTCGTTCCGGTTGACGAGGAACTCGCGCAGGTAGTTGTCCACCACCACGTCTGGTGCGCTCCGATCCGGTGCCGTGGCCCGGTCGTACAGCACGTAACCGATCGCCGCCCCGCCGGCGCAGAGCAGCGCCATCACCGCCGCGGCCACACTCAGGACGGTGCGGACCCGTCGCTGCTTCGGAGGCGGCGGCACCGGGGTGGTGACGGGTGGCGCGAGCTGATCCGGAGGGGTCCGCTGCGCCGGTACGCGGGAGACCTGGGAACCGGCGGGGGGCTGCACTGATTCCACTCCCTGAGGCTATCGGCTGAACCGCTCGTACCCAATGCCCCAGATCCTGCGGATGGTGACAGGGTGACCCCGGGACGTGAGAGTTGCCCACCAGGTACGACAAGCCTGGCGCAGCGCCGGGCAGCTTCCCGGGCGGGCGACAGCACCTGGGATACGGTCTGCTCGGGGAGGTTTCCAACCTCGGGAAGAGGGGTGGACACGGTGGCCGGTCCGAAGGGTCGCACGAACCGTGCCGCGGCCCTGCACCGGCGGGCCGCCGCCACGGCCGCCGCGGCGGCCAACGTGCTCGATGAGAT
The DNA here is from genome assembly GCF_004348325.1 of Micromonospora sp. KC213. GTDB lineage: Bacteria > Actinomycetota > Actinomycetes > Mycobacteriales > Micromonosporaceae > Micromonospora. The sequence goes on from NZ_SMKF01000029.1 coordinate 7,974, forward strand.
CCGTCCCGCCCCGGCCGACCAGCGCCGGCAGTACGAGCTGGCGGACCGGCTACGGACCGCTGCGGCCCGGCTCGCCCCGGGTTGGGCCGGTGCGGGGCTGGAGTCACTTCCACCGGACACCCCGGCCGGCGAGGAGAACCCGCCCTTCGTTCGCGTCGGCATGGCCGCGCCGCTGGACGACGCCCGTTTCCCGGCTCTGGTGCCGCTGCTCGGCACCGGTCACCTCACGTTCGACGTTGATGCCCGGGAGCCCCGGTCGGTAGGGCTGCTCCGGGCCGTGCTGTTGCGGTTGCTGGCGGCGACGCCGGCCGGTTGCCTGCTGGTCCGCGCGGTGGACGGGGTGGGTGGGGGCGACACGTTCACGCCCTTCGCGGCCCTGGCGGACGCCGGGCTGCTGCCGCCGCCCGCGGTGGACGTGACCAGCCTGCGCGCCATGCTCACCGAGGCCGAGCAGTGGGTCTCCCCCGGCGCGGGCCGTCCCCGCCGGCACGATCGGACGCTGCTGCTGGTCGTCGCCGGGTTCCCGGCGCACACCACGACCGACGACCTGGCCCGGCTGGAGGCACTGGCTGGGTCAGGTCGGCAGGCCGGACTGCATCTGCTGGTCGCCGGTTGGCCGGTGGCTGGCCGGCCGCCGCTGCCGCGAGCGACCCGGCTGGCGTTGCGGACGGCGTACGCGCTGCTGGGCGATCCGCCGGGCAGTCCGTTCAGCGGGCCGGGCGCCGAGTCCGGCGGCGGGCTGAACGCTCCGGTGTTCGTGGACGAGGATCCGGGGACGGAGTTGATCGAAACGGTCTGCCGGCGGTTGGCCGCGCAGATCGAGGCCGGTTCCCGGTTGGGCCTGACCGAGTTGCTGCCGGCGGAGACGGACCCGCTGTGGCAGGTTTCGTCCACGGCGGGGCTGTCCACCACGGTCGGTGACGCCGCCGGCCGGGCGGTGACCGTCGGATTCACCGAACTCACCCCGCACTGGCTGGTCAGTGGCCGCTGCGACGCGGGTCGGGCCGCGTTCCTCACCACCGCGCTGCTCGGTCTCGCCGCTCGCTACGGCCCGGACGAGTTGGTCCTGCACCTGGTGGATCTCGGGGAGAACGAGTCCTTCGTGGAGTTCCTGCAGACCGAGCGGGACCGGACCTGGATACCGCAGGTGCGGTCGGCGGCGATGGCCGCCGACCCGGAGTACGTCCGGGACCTTTTCGACCAGTTGACGGCAGAAGCCCGCCGGCGGGAGGAGGCTGCTGCCCGGGCCGGTGGGCAGCGCTTCGCCGAACTGCGGGAACACCAGTCGCTGCCGCGGGTCGTCTGTGTGCTCGACAACTTCCCGTTGCTGCTGGCCGACCGGGATCCGGTCGCCGCCGAGGTGTTGGCCCGGTTGGACGGGCTGACCCGTGCGGGGCGGGCGTACGGCGTCCATCTGGTCCTGGCCGGCGCGGGTGATCTGGGCATCGGGGCCGGCGCCGCGCCCCGCGACTCGGTGCTGGGGCAGTTTCCCGTCCGGGTTGCGCTCTCCGGTGGCGGCGCGGTGCTGATGCCGACCAACGACTCGGCCGCCGGGCTGGCGGCCGGCAGTGCGGTGGTGAACACCGCAGGTGGCCTGGGCGGGCCGCGTGGCGCGACCCGGGGGCACGAACGCCTGGTGCGGTTCCCGGATCCGCACGATGACCCGGAGACCGTCGAGCGGCTGCGGCACCGGCTTTTCGCGGCCCGGCCGGAGGACGCGATCCCGCCGGTGGTCTTCGCCGGCTGGGCCCGGCCGCTACTGGGTAATGATCCCCGGATGCGGGCGGCCCTGGCGGGGCGGGCCGGCAGGCCGGCGGCACTGCTCGGCCGGGCGGTGGACGTGGCCCGGAGCACCGTCTCGGTGCCGTTGGGCCCGGTGGCGGGGCGCAATGTGGCCATCCTGGGCGCGGGTGCGGAGGCAGCCGAGCTGCTGGTGACCGCCGTGCGGAGCACGGCCGCCCACCACGCGCCGGGCAGCGCCCGTTTCGTGCTCGCGCCGCTGGCCGACGGTACGGCCCCGCTGGTGGCCGCTCTGGCCGCCGAGCTGGCGGAGCGGCACCGGGTGCGGACGGTGGACGGTCCGGGCCTGTCGAGCGTGGTCGACGAGGAGGGGCCGGCGTACCTGGTGGTGTTCGGGGCGGACTCGGCCCGGCCGGCGGAGCTGCCGGTCGAGCGGCTGCGGGCGCTGCTGCGGGACGGGCCCCCGGCGGGAATGCACCTGTTGGGGTGGTGGCGTACGGTGCCGCCGTTCGCGGCGCTGCTGGATCCGGAGGACGCGGTGGACAAGCTGGCGGCCGTCGTGGTGGTGGACGTGCCGGGAGCCACGCTGGGCGGGGTCTTCGGCCGTCCGATGGAGTGGCGGCCCCGCCCCGGCCGGGCAGTGCTCTTCGACGGCCCGGGTGAGCGGGGGGTCGTGCTGGTGCCGTTCGCCGCCGACGAGGCGGGGTGGTCGTGAGCGGGGCGGCGGAGACGACGGGACCTCCCAAAGGTGGGGTTGGCGTCGACGGACCGTCCCGGCAGCGGGTCGGTGACGAGCCGGTCGGGGCGGTGGCGGACCCGTGGACGGAGTACCTGGCCGCCGCCCGACAGCTCGACGGGGTACGTCGTGCTGCGGCGACCGCCGCGGTGGAGCAGGCCCGGGCGGTGGAGGCGGCCCGGGAGGAACTGGTTCGGGTGCATGCCCGGTTGGCGCCGCAGCAGGCCCGACTGCGTGGGTTGGGGGTACCGTCGATCTCGCTGACCCCGACGCCGCCGGAGCTGACCGAGGCGGCCCGGTCGATGGTGGGGGGTCCGGCTGCGGTGCTGACGGCGCTGCGGGTGGCCCTGGGCGTGGTGGACGCCGCGGAGGCGACGCTGGCGACGCGAGGGCCGCTGCGCCCGTCGGCGTGGCCGCCACGGTTGCGCAACCTGCTGGTGTATGGCCCGCTCGCCCTGCTGGTGCCACTGGCGCAGCTGGTGATCTTCCTGGTGGCGGGTACGGGCGCGGTGAGCGTCGCGGCGCTGGTCGTCGGGGTGCCGATGCCGGCGGTGACGTTCGCCGTCGGCTGGGTCGCGGTGGGGCGGTTCTTCCCGGCCGCTGCCGGCGAACGGCTGGACCGTACCCCCCGGCTGGGGGCGTTGACCTGCCTGGTGCCGGCGGTGGCGACCACCGCCGGGCTCATGCTGGCGATGCTGGGCGGCTGATCGCCGAGGTCAGCGGGGAATGATCAGGGCCATCGCCTCGGCCCGCGACTTCGCGTCGTGCTGGAGGGTGCCCCGCACCGCTGAGGTGATGGTCTGCGCGCCGCTCTTCTGGATGCCGCGCATCGCCATGCACATGTGTTCGCATTCGAGCACCACCACGACGCCGCGCGGCTGCAACCTGCTCATCAGCAGGTCGGCGATCTGTGAGGTGAGCCGCTCCTGCACCTGGGGGCGACGGGCGAACACCTCGACCAGTCGGGCCAGCTTGGACAGGCCGGTGATCCGGCCGTCGGGGCCGGGGATGTAGCCGATGTGGGCGCTGCCGCGGAACGGCAGCAGGTGGTGCTCGCAGAGGCTCATCACGTCGATGTTCCGGACGAGCACGAGTTCCTCGTGGTTGGCCTCGAAGGTGGTGCTGAGCACCTGGGCCGGGTCGACCCGCAGGCCGGCGAAGAGTTCGGCGTAGGCCCGGGCGACCCGGGCGGGGGTCTGCCGGAGTCCGTCGCGGTCGGGGTCCTCCCCGACCGCGATGAGGATCTCCCGGACCGCCTTCTCGATCCGGGCGAGGTCCATGGTGTCCTCGACCGGCCGGCCGGTGAGCTTGCCGCTAATCAGCCGAGCGGCGACGTAGTCGAGCGCCTCGTCACCGTCGGGCTCGGTGGACGAGGCGGCCAGCCCCGGGTGGTGGTCGGGGCTGGCCGCGGCGTCGCTGCTCAGTGCGTACCGTCCGAGTTGTTCGAGGCACCGCCGACGGACGCACCGTCTGCCTGGGCCTGTGCCTTGAGCTTCTCCTTCTCGCCGGGGGTGAGGACCGGCGGCTCGGTGGAGGGCTGACGCTTGCCGAAGCCGTTGTAGGGGGCCATCGGCGGGCGCTTGACCACCCGGGCGCAGATGCGGGCCATGTCGGCGGTGGAGAGGGTTTCCTTCTCGATCAGCTCCAGGACCATGTTGTCGAGGACGTCCCGGTACTCCACCAGGATCTCCCAGGCCTCGTCGTGAGCCAGCTCGACCAGGGCGCGCATCTCGGCGTCGATCTCGGCGGCCACCGCGTCGGAGTAGTCCCGTTCGTGGCCCATGTTGCGGCCGAGGAACGGCTCGTCGCCGCTGGTGCCGTACTTGATCGCGCCGAGCTTGGAGCTCATGCCGTACTGCGTGATCATCGCGCGGGCCAACTGGGTGGCCTTCTCGATGTCGTTGCCGGCGCCGGTGGTCGGCTCGTGGAACACCAGTTCCTCGGCCGCGCGACCGCCCAGCGCGTACGCCAGGGTGTCGATCATCTCGGCGCGGGTCTGGGTGTACTTGTCCTCCGTGGGCAGGACCAGGGTGTGGCCGAGCGAGCGGCCGCGGGACAGGATCGTCACCTTGTGCACCGGTGCGGCGTGCGGCAACGCCCAGGCGACCAGCGCGTGCCCACCCTCGTGGTACGCGGTGATCTTCTTCTCCTGGTCGCTCATCACCCGGGTCCGGCGCTGCGGGCCGGCGATCACCCGGTCGATCGACTCCTCCAGCGAGTCGTTGCTGATCGCCCGCTGTTCCTTGCGGGCGGTGAGCAGCGCGGCCTCGTTGATCACGTTGGCCAGGTCGGCGCCGCTGAAGCCCGGGGTACGGCGGGCCACCGAGTCGAGGTCGACGTCGGGGGTGAATGGCTTGCCCTTGGCGTGCACCCGCAGGATCGCCTTGCGGCCCTCCATGTCGGGGGCGTCCACCGGGATCTGCCGGTCGAAGCGGCCGGGGCGCAGCAGTGCCGGGTCGAGGATGTCCGGCCGGTTGGTGGCGGCGATCAGGATGACCCCGCCCTTGGTGTCGAAGCCGTCCATCTCGACCAGCAACTGGTTGAGGGTCTGCTCGCGCTCGTCGTGGCCGCCACCCATGCCGGCCCCGCGGTGCCGGCCGACGGCGTCGATCTCGTCGACGAAGACGATCGCCGGGGCGTTCGCCTTGGCCTGCTCGAAGAGGTCGCGGACCCGGCTGGCGCCGACACCGACGAACATCTCGACAAAGTCGGAGCCGGAGATCGAGTAGAACGGCACGCCCGCCTCGCCGGCGACCGCGCGGGCCAGCAGGGTCTTACCGGTTCCGGGCGGGCCGAACAGCAGCACGCCCTTCGGGATCTTGGCGCCCAGGGCCTGGTACTTCGCCGGGTTCTGCAGGAAGTCCTTGATCTCGTGCAGCTCCTCGACGGCCTCCTCGGCCCCGGCCACGTCGGCGAAGGTGGTCTTCGGCGTGTCCTTGGTGATCATCTTGGCCTTGGACTTGCCGAAGTTGAGCACCCGGGAGCCGCCGCCCTGCATCTGCGACATGAAGAAGATCAGCAGAAGCACCAGCAGGGCGATCGGGAGCAGGTTGACCAGCAGGCTCACCCAGATGCTGTCCGACGACACCTCGACGTCGGCCGGGCCGGTGACCCGGTTGGCCGCCTTGGCCTCGAGGACCTCGTTCCAGACCTCGTCGCCGACCTCGTACGGGAACTGGGCCTCGATCCGGTCGGTGGTGGTGCCGCCGAACTTGGTCTTCTGGGCCAGGTCGAGCCGGAGCGTCTGCTCCTTGTCCTGGAAGACGACCTTATTGATCTTGGCAGTGTGGAGCTGGTCGAGCGCAACGGAAGTGTCCACCCGGTGGTAGCTGGGACCAGCGGTGAACAGCTGACTGAGCACAACGGCGCCGAGGATGACCAGGATGATCCAGACCACCGGTCGGCGGAAGAAACGCGTACGTTCCATGCTGTTGTCGGGCACCGGGGCGCCCGCATCCTCCTGATCGACGTCCTGACCGTCTGAATGGTGTCGCCGCCGTCGGCGGCGCCGAGCCGCCGTGCGGGCCGGCCTCGACCCCACGCCGCGCGAACTGCCGCGTCGCGGTCATTCGACCGTACACCGTTCGTGCCAGATGTGAGCTTGTGAGCCCAGCACTTACGCGGAGGGCGAACCGAGGTTTCAGCCGGCGTGACGAGAAGCTCCCGACCGGCCCGTCCGTCCGCCCGGTCACGCGGTCGAGGAGCCGGACGCGGAATCGCCCCCACGTCACCGCGACCTACCGTAGCCGGATTCACTGAGAGCCCGCTGAACGTCCAGCCCGTGCCGCACCGCCCACGACCCGCGATGTGATCGACTTCGGTTGCGTCACGCGGCGGCGCCCACCGCGCCGAACACCCCCACCTGCCGCAAACCGCGACGCCGGCGCGAGGGTTCGACCTCAGGCCCGGGCGTACACCTCGGGCCTGAGCACGCCGACGTACGGCAGCTCGCGGTACCGCTCGCCGAAGTCGAGGCCGTAGCCGACCACGAACTCGGTCGGGATGTCGAAGCCGACGTACTTCACCGGCACGGTGACCTTCACCGCCTCCGGCTTGCGGAACAGGGCAACCACCTCGACGCTGGCGGCCGACCGCGACTCCAGGTAACGCAGCAGCCAGGAGAGGGTGAGTCCGGAGTCGACGATGTCCTCCACCACGACCACGTGCCGGCCGGCGATGTCCCGGTCCAGGTCCTTGAGGATGCGGACCACACCGGAGGAGGAGGTGCCCTGGCCGTACGAGGAGACGGCCATGAACTCCAGCTCGACCGGCGGGCCGTGCCGGCCCAGCGCCCGGGCGAAGTCGGCCATGAACATGACCGCGCCCTTGAGCACGCAGACGAGCAGGAGTCCGTCGTCGACGCCGGCGTAGTCCGCCGAGACCTGCTTGGCCAGTTCCGCGGTCTTCTCGCGGATCTGCGCCTCGGAGATGATGACGTGATCGATGTCGGCGTCGTACCAGGAGCCGTCAGCCATGACTCCTAGCCTGCCCCATGGCGACTGGCCTCCGTCGACGGGGCCGCCCCTCCGGGAGCGACCCCACCCCAAACTTTTCCGGCAACCCGGACTAATTACCCCAGCGGACCCGGGAGCACCAGCGGCGGCCCTGGTCGGTCGGCTTCCAGTCGGCCGAGTCCCGGGTGTCGGCCGTGAGACCGGCCGCCGAGGCGACGGCCAGGCCGACCAGAAAGAGCAGAAGCAGCAGAAACTCCATGGCGGCGCTCGCTTTCGCGTTGTCTTGGATGTTCTCGCCGCCGGTGCGCACCGGACTGACACCAGTCTCCGCCGGGCCCGCCGGGTCGAACAGTGGCAGAAATGCCACCGCACCTCGATTTTCTGCCGCCGGTGGGGTTACCCTCGTCACATGCTTCGTTCGGTCGCCGTCGTCGCCCTCGACCGGGTCGCCCCCTTCGAACTCGGCGTGCTCGCCGAGGTCTTCGGCACCGACCGCACCGCCGACGGGTTCCCCGGCTACCGGTTCTCCGTCTGCACCGCCGACGGCGGCCCCGTTCGTACCTCCTCGGGCTTCGGCCTCACCCCGCACGCCGATCTCGCCCCGGTCGACGATGCCGACCTGGTCGCCGTCCCCGCCCACGCCCAGGGCGGCGAGATCCCGCCGCCCGTGCTGGACGCGCTGCGCCGGGCCGCCGAGCGCGGCGCGTACCTGCTCAGCGTGTGCTCGGGAGCGTTCGTGCTCGGGGCCGCCGGGCTGCTCGACGGCCGGGAGTGCACCACCCACTGGCGGTACGTCGACGAGTTGCAGGCCCGCCACCCACTGGCCCGGGTCCGGTGCAACTCGCTCTACATCGCCGACGGCACGGTGCTCACCAGCGCCGGCACCGCCGCCGGCATCGACGCCTGCCTGCATCTCGTACGTCAGGAGCACGGCTCGGCCACCGCCACCCGACTGGCCCGGCGGATGGTCGTCCCACCGCACCGCGACGGGGGACAGTCCCAGTACGTCGAGGCGCCCATCCCGGCCACCCCCGACGCGCCGACCCTGGAGCCGGTGCTGCGCTGGCTGATGGGGCACCTGGACCGGCCGACCACGGTGGACGAGCTGGCCGCCCGGGCCGGCATGTCACCACGTACCTTCGCCCGCCGGTTCCGGGCCGAGACCGGAACCACGCCGCACGACTGGCTCACCAACCAGCGGGTGCTGCTGGCCCGACGGCTGCTGGAGGAGACCCGGCTGACCGTGGAGGAGGTCGCCGACCGGGCCGGCTTCGGCGATGCCGCCGCCCTACGACACCACTTCGCCCGCCGCGTCGGCACCACACCCCAGGCATACCGCAGCACCTTCCGCGACCGCCTCGAACCCGCCGTCTGACGCGCCCCCGGGCGGGTCTCAGTCGACGGTGTGCAGCCGGCCGTCCCGGCGGGCCACCCGCATTCCCCCCGGCAGCGCCGTCGCGCCCTGCCCGTGCCAGTCGGTGACCAGTGCGTCCAGCGCGGCGACGTGCCGGTGAGAGAGCGCGGCCGGTGACGCGCCCAGTTCCCGTGCCCAGGCGTGCAGCACCCGGGTACGCACCGCCCGGGGCAGCGCGGCCAGCGCGCCGGCCGACAGCGCACCCTCCGTCCCGACCCGCGCGGCGGCGAGCGCGGCGGCGGCCAACTCGTCCAGGACGGCGGTGTCGGCGGCAACCAGCCGGGCGGTGCGGGCCAGGTTGTCCAGCACCCCCTCGCCGAGCGCGCCGACCAGCGCCGGCAGCACGTCGGCGCGGACCCGCGCCCGGGCGTACGACGGGTCGGTGTTGTGCGGGTCCTGCCACGGTGTCAACCCGAGTGCGGCGCACGCCGCCCGGGTCTGCTCCCGGGTGACGTCGAGCAGCGGGCGCAGCAGCGGCACCCCGTCCAGGTCGCGGCGCGCCGGCATTCCGGCCAGACCGCGCGGCCCGGCCCCCCGGGCCAGCGCGAGCAGCACCGTCTCGGCCTGGTCGTCGCGGGTGTGTCCGAGCAGCAGCGCGGCGGCCCGGTGCCGGCGGGCCGCGGCGGCCAACGCCTGGTAGCGGGCGTCGCGGGCAGCCGCCTCGGGACCGCCCGGCCGCCCGGCGACGGTCACCGGGACCGCCTCCACCGGATCCAGCCCGACCTCGACCGCCCAGCGGGCCACGGCGGCGGCCCGCCCGGCCGAACCGGCCTGCAGGCCGTGGTCGACGGTGACCAGGCCCGCGGGGCGACCCGCCCGGGACGCGACGAACGCGACGGCGGCAGCGAGGGCGAGCGAATCGGCCCCGCCCGAGCAGGCGACCAGGACCGGCCCGTCGCCGGACAGCCCGGTCAACGCACGGCGGACGGCGGCCCGGACCGCGGCGACCGGCGGAGCGAGAGCGGCCACGGCCGTCCGCTCAGCCGGCGGCCGGGGTGGTGTCGCCAGGCCCGTGCACCCGGGCCACCCAGGCGTCCGGGTCGCCCAGTTCGTCGAGGCGGGGCAGGGTCAGCGGGGAATCGAAGATCTTGTTGAAGCCGGCCATGCCGACCCGCTCGACCACCCCGTGCACGAAGGTGCGGCCCTCGGCGTACTGGCGCAGCTTGACGTCCACGCCCAGGAGCCGGCGGATCGCCTTCTCCAGCGGGTTGCCGGCCTCCCGGCGCCGGTTGAACCCCGCCCGGATCTGTTCGACGCTGGGGATGACCTGCGGGCCGACGCCGTCCATGACGAACTCGGCGTGCCCCTCCAGCAGGGTCATCAGGGCGGTGAGCCGGTCCAGCACGGCCCGCTGCGCGGGGGTCTGCACGATGTCGAGGACGCTGGCACGGCTGTGCGGATCCTTCACCGCGTCGGAGAGGGTGCTCACCCCCCGGCGCAGCCGCTCCAGCAGGTGCTCCCCGCCCTGCGAGGCGTCCACGAACGCCTGCACCTCACCCAGGAAGTACGCCCGCATCCACGGCACGGCGGTGAACTGGGTGCGGTGGGTGACCTCGTGCAGGCAGACCCAGAGCCGGAAGTCGCGCGGGTCGGCTGCCAGCTTCCGCTCGACCTCGACGATGTTGGGCGCGACCAGCAGCAACTGCCCGGGGTCGGCGGAGAAGACCTCGTACTGACCGAGGACCCGCCCGGAGAGGTAGGCCAGCACGGTGCCGGCCTGCACCCCGGTCACCCGGGAGCCGACCGCCTCGGTGAGCGGACCGGGTTGCTTGTCACCGGAGAGCCGGCTGACCAGCGGCGTGATCACCTCGCGCAGCCCGGCGATGTTGGTCGCCGCCCAGTCCCGCCGGTCCACCACCCGCACCGGCGGGTGGGCCACCTGCGAACGCAGTCCGGTGTAGTCGGCGACGTGCCCGGCCGCCTCGTCGGTGAGCCGCCGCAGGTCGCCGACCGCCTCGGCGGCCTCCGCGTACGACACCCGCGGGCCCGACTTGCCCAGCGCCCCCGCGGTCGCGGCGGCCAGATCCCAGTCCACGAACTGCGCCATGAACCCACCGTACCCGCGGCGGAACACCCCGGCCGGGCGTGCGGCCGGCCCGGGCGGCCACCGGAGCCCGCGCCGCGGGTGGGTCAGCGGCAGCCGCAGCTCGCCAGGGCGCCGGTGATCCGGTCGAGCGCCTGCCGGGTGGGGTCGGTGTCGCCGACCGCCCGGTCGGTGAGCACGGCGAAGCTGAGCAGCCGCCCCTCGGCGGTGGTGACCAGCCCGGCGATGGAGTGCACGCCGGTCAGCGTGCCGGTCTTGGCCCGTACCGCACCGGCCCCGGCCCTGGTCGCGGCCACCCGGTACCGGCCGCCGAGGGTGCCGGACCAGGCGGCGACCGGCAGGCCGCCGAAGATCGCGGCGAGTTCCGGGTGCCGGCCGTTGCCGGCGAGCGCGATCAGGTCGGTCAACAGGGACGGGCTGATCAGGTTCTGCCGGGACAGGCCGCTGGCGTCGGCGAGGCGGATCTCGTCGGCCGGCAACCCCAGCTCGGCGACCACCGCGTCCATCGCCGCCGCCCCACCGGCGAACGAGGCCGGCTGGTTGCGGGCCAGCGCCACCTGCCGGGCCAACGCCTCGGCGATCACGTTGTCGCTGTCGCTGATCATGATGTCGACCAGCCGGATCATCGGAAGCGACTCGACCTTGCCCAGCTCGGTGCCGGGCGCCGGGGCGGCACCGGTGGACCCGCCGGCCTCCGCCGGGGCTTTCCCCTTCCCCACCCGGGCGTCGTCGCCGAGGCCGAGCAGCCGGGCGAACGCGCGCCCGGCCGCGAGGTCCGGCTGGGCGAAGCGCACCGCCGCGCCGTTCGTGTCGTCGAAGGTCCGCCGGGCGGTCGCCGGATCGCGTCGCGCGCCGTCGGTCATCAGCGCGGTGATCGACGCGCCGTACCCGCCGGTCGGGATGTCGTCGTCCCAACCGGGGCCCTGCACCGGCCCGGGGAAGAGCGTGGAGTCGACCGTCACCCTGGTCGGTGCCGTCCCGCCGAGCGCCTGCTTCACCTGCTTGGCGAGGGTGTCGAGGCGGGCCGCGCCGGGGTAGAAGCCGTCGCCGTTCACCGCCAGGGTGGGATCGCCGCCACCGACGAGTACCACCTCGCCGGGGGTGGCTCCGGCGACCGCCCGGGTGGGGATTCGATGGCCGGGACCGCGCGCCGCCAGCACGGTCACCCCGGTGACCAGCTTGGTCACCGAGGCGGGCACGGTGCCGTCGTCGCCGCCCCGCGCGTAGAGCGATTGCCCCGTCGTCACGTCGGTCACCGACACGTTGACCCGGCTGCCGAGCACGGCCTGCCCGAGCAGCGGCTCGATGGCGGCGCGTACCCCGTCGGGGGTGGGCTGCGGGGCGGTGGCGTCCGGCCCGGCGAGCACCGGCACCGGGTCCGGCTCGGGGGTCCGGGCGGTCGACGGCGCGGCGGCCGGGTCACCGAACCACCCGGCGACCGGGCCGGGGCGGATCACCACGGCGGCCCCCGCCAGCGCCAGGAGCACGACGGCGAGCAACGCGACCGGCAGCAGCCGGCGGCGGCGCGGCGGCGCGGGCGGGGCCGCGGGCCCCGCGCCCACGGGCAGCGCGGACATCGGGGCGGCCACGGGCGGAGGAGCCGGGGCCGGGGATCGGTCCGACGGGTGCGCCCCCGGCACCCGGACCCGCCCGGTGGCACCGCCGGAAGCGGGTCGCTGCGACCCACGTCCGGCAACCTCCTCCGGGCGGTAGTGTGAATCTTCCCTCCCCACGGACCCCTCCTCCGTCCTCCGCAACAGCCTTGGGCGACACTACTTCGGTCCGAAGACTATGCGGCGTCCGGAGCCGGTGGGTGGCGATCACCCGGGCCGGGGCGTCAGTGGTTCCGTTCAGCCAACGTGGGCAGACGAGGGAGCGTGGGAGATGGATTTCGACGTCACGGTTGAGATCCCGAAGGGTCACCGCAACAAGTACGAGGTGGACCACGTGACCGGCCGGATCCGGCTGGACCGCACCCTGTTCACGTCGACCCAGTACCCGGCCGACTACGGCTTCATCGAGGGCACCCTGGGCGAGGACGGTGACCCGTTGGACGCCCTGGTGCTCGTCCCCGAGCCCACCTTCCCCGGCTGCCTGATCCGCTGCCGCACCATCGGCATGTTCCGGATGACCGACGAGAAGGGCGGCGACGACAAGGTCCTCTGCGTCCCCTACGAGGACCCCCGCCAGGAGCACCTGCGCGACATCCACCACCTGGGTGAGTTCGACCGGCTGGAGATCCAGCACTTCTTCGAGGTCTACAAGGACCTGGAGCCGGGCAAGTCCGTCGAGGGTGCCACCTGGGTCGGTCGGGTCGAGGCCGAGGCCGAGATCGCCGCGTCGTACCGCCGGGCCAGGGAGGCCGAGGCGCGAGGCGAGTCCACGCACTGACCATCCACGTCGACGAAGGCCCGGGCGTTGCTGGCCCGGGCCTTCGTCGTACGGTCAGCCCAACAGTCCGCGCGCGGCGTCGTAGAGGTCCAGCACCGCGCAGGCCACCGGCACCACCGCCACCACCAGTGCGGTGTCGGTCAGGTCGGCCACCCGACCCACGTACGGCGAGACCGGCCGGCGGGCGTACGTCGTACCGGCCGCCACCGCGGTCAGCGCCACCAGCAGGCCGCCCACGGCCAGCGCGAGCAGGCCCGCGTGACCGGCCCGGGCGGCGAGCAGCACCCCGAGTACCGTGGCGCCGGCCAGCCCGGCCAGCACCGGGGGCACCCGGTGTCGGACCGCCACGAAGAGCCGGGAACGCAGCAGCAGCACCGCCGAGATCACCGCCACCAGCAGCCGCCCGGCCCCGCCCCCGGCGACCCCGAGCACGTACCCGGCGCCGACCGTGAGCACGGCGTGCCCGAGCAGCATCCCGGTGAGCATCTCCTCGGTCCGGGCCACCGCCGCGTGCACCCGGCCCCGATCCGGCAGGTCGCGTACGCCGTCGGGGCCACCGGTCGGCCCGGCCGGCAGGCTGATCGGCGGCAGCGGCATCTTGCCCAGCCGGATGGCCAGCAGCGGCAGCACGCCCAGAGCGAAGACCAGCACGCAGGCCAACACCGCCGCCGTGCCGGCCGGGTCGAGCAGCAGCCCGCCGAGAGCGGCGCCCACGCCGACCACGCCGACGGTCGCGCCGGCCACGAAGACCCGCAGCCAGGTGGCTGCGCCGAGCAGGCCGAGCACCGCGACCAGCACCAACGCCACCGAACCGGCCAGCAGCTCGGGGGCGCCCAGCCACGGCAGTGCCCGGAACACCCCGACCGGATCTCCGGAGGAGACCGCGACGGCGCCGGCTGCGAAGGCGTACGGCAGGGCGTACCCGCCGAGGGTGGCACCGGTCGTGCCGTCCCCGTACGCCCGGGAGGCGACCGTGCCGGCGACGGCGAGCACCAGCGCCACGGTGGCCGCCACCGACCACCCGGCGCGGTGCTGCGGCCCACCGGCCAACACGGCGACCAGACCGACGGCGAGCGGTACCGCCGCACCGGCGAGCGCGGCGGCCCGGGTGGCCGGGGGTGACCAGGCGCTGCCCCGCCGGCGGGCCCCGTCAGCGATCGCCTCGACCACGTCGTCGTACTCGAGTTCCGGCCACTGCTCCCGGGCCGGCACCAGATGCAGCACCTCGCCGTCGCGGACCCCCTGCGGCAGCAGCGCCTGCGCGGTCACCAGGACGGTGCCGTCGGTGCGCCGGAGCAGCCAGCCGCCGTGCCGCTCGCCGTCGTCGGCCAACCCCTCACCGGCGTGCCGCAGCACCTCGGGCAGCAGCTCGGCCAGGGGAACCTGCTCCGGCAGGGCCACGTCGACGCGGCGCCCGGGGGCGCTGATGGTGACCTTTGCCAGCCCGGTGGTCATCGACGGTCTCCATATCGATCGGGGACGACGGCTGACGAACGAAGGGGACTTTACCTACCATGAGCCAGGCTCGGGTTACCGAGCGCTACAGGGAGGCCGTCGTGTCCACTGTCGTCATCAAACGGCCGCCGCGCCGGCCGGCGCCGGAGATCCCGGTCGGTGAGCTGCCCGTCGAGGCACCCCCCGAGATCCCGCCGGTGACCGGGGGCCGCTGGCAGCAGGCGCTGATGGTGCTGCCGATGCTGGGCGGCAGCGTGGCGATGGCGATGATGTTCGGCCGGGGCGGTGGCCCCTACTCGTACCTGGTGGGCGGGCTGTTCGGGCTCTCCTCGCTGGCGATGCTGATGACCTCCTGGGGCAGCGCCTCGGGCACCCCGAAGAAGTCCGAGATGATGGCGGCCCGCCGGGAGTACCTGCGGCACCTCACCGCGCTGCGCCGCCGGGTCCGACAGGCCGCCGGGCAGCAGCGGGCCGGGCTCTACTACCGGCATCCCGACCCCGGGCGGCTCTGGTCGACGGTGGACAGCCACCGGGTCTGGGAGCGCCGCCCCGCCGACCCCGACTTCGCGGTGGTCCGGGTCGCCGTCGGGCCGCAGACCCTCGCCACCCCGCTGGTTCCCCCGGTCACCCGGCCGTTGGAGGAGCTGGAACCGATGACCGCCGGGGCGTTGCGGCGCTTCCTCGACGCGTACTCGGTGGTGCCGGACCTTCCGGTGGCGCTCTCGCTGCGCAGCTTCGCCCGGGTGTACGTCAAGGGTGAGCCCGGCCCCGGCGGCGCCCCGCACACCGGCTCCCCGGCCGCGCAGGCGCTGGCCCGGGCCGTGCTCACCCAGCTCGCCGTCTTCCACGCCCCGGACGAGCTGCTGATCGCCGTCTGCGCCGGCCCGGAACGGCGGGAGCTCTGGGAGTGGGTGAAGTGGTTGCCGCACGCCCATCACCCGAGCCGCACCGACGCCCTCGGCCCGGTGCGGCTGGTCACCAGCTCCGCCGCCGCGCTGGAACGCCTCCTCGACGAGGTGCTGGCCAACCGGTCTCGGTTCAATCCGGCCGGGCCGGTCACCGACGGGCCGCACGTGGTGGTGCTGCTCGACGGCGGCGACCCGACCGGCGCCGTCGACCTGACCGGCGACGGCGGCATCGACGCGGTCACCGTGATCGACCTGGACACCCCGCCGCCCCGCCTGCTCGACCGGTACGCCGTGCTGCTGGAACTGCGCGACGGGCGACTGCACTCGTGGTCGGCGGAGGAGCACGCCGAGGTGGGTGCCGCCGACCGGCTGGACCCGGCGGACGCCGAGGCGGTGGCCCGACGGCTCGCCCCGCTCCGGCTGGCCAGTACCGTCCGGGGCGGCGAGGCCGCGCCGGGGACGGAACTGGGCCTGCCCGAACTGCTCGGCATCGGCGACCCGGAGGGGTTCACCGCCGAGCAGGGCTGGACGCCCCGCGCGCCGAGGGACCGGCTGCGGGTGCCGATCGGCGTGGGCGCCGACGGCGGCGCGATCGAACTGGACCTCAAGGAGTCGGCGCAGGACGGCATGGGCCCGCACGGGCTGCTCATCGGGGCGACCGGCTCGGGCAAGTCGGAGCTGCTGCGCACGCTGGTGCTGGGGCTCGCCGCCACGCACAGCTCCGAACAGCTCAACTTCGTGCTGGTCGACTTCAAGGGCGGGGCGACCTTCGCCTCCTTCGACCGGCTGCCGCACACCGCCGCGGTGATCACCAACCTGGTCGACGCGCTGCCGCTGGTCGATCGGATGGTCGACGCCATCAACGGGGAACTGATGCGCCGGCAGGAGCTGCTGCGCCGGGCCGGCAACTTCGCCAGCCTGCGGGACTACGAGAGGGCCCGGGCCGCCGGCACCCCACTCGCCCCGCTGCCGTCGCTGCTGCTCGTCTGCGACGAGTTCTCCGAACTGCTGTCGGCCAAGCCCGATTTCATCGACCTGTTCGTCCAGATCGGACGGCTGGGCCGGTCGCTCGGCGTACATCTGCTGCTGGCCAGCCAACGCCTGGAGGAGGGGCGGCTACGCGGGTTGGACACCCACCTGTCGTACCGGATCGGGCTGCGGACCTTCTCCGCCCTGGAGTCCCGGACGGTGCTCGGGGTGCCGGACGCGCACGAGTTGCCCCGCTCCCCCGGGCACGGGTACCTGCGGGCCGGTACCGACCCGCTGGTCCGGTTCCGGGCCGCGTACGTCTCCGGGCCGGTACGGCGCCGGGGCGGCGCGGCCGGTGTCGGTGCGGGGAGCACACCCCGGCTGCTCACCTTCTCCACCCACCTGGTGCCGGTGCCCGAACCGGCCACGCCCGCGACGCCGCCCGCCGGGGAGGAGGAGACGGAAAGCCTGCTCGACACGCTGGTCGCCCGGCTGGCCGGGCAGGGCCCACCCGCGCACCAGGTCTGGCTGCCGCCGCTGGGCCCCTCACCCACGCTGGAGGAACTGCTCGGCCCGCCGGGCGTCGACCCGCAGCGCGGCCTCACGGTCACCAACCCCGAGCTGCACGGCGCCCTCCAGGTGCCGGTGGCGCTGGTCGACAAGCCGTTCGAGCAGCGCCGCGACCTGCTCTGGCTGGCGCTGGACGGGGCGGCCGGGCACGTCGCGGTGGTGGGCATGCCGCAGAGCGGCAAGTCGCACGCCCTGCGCACGTTGATCACCGCGCTGGCGCTCACCCACACCCCCACCGAGGCGCAGGTCTACTGCCTGGACTTCGGCGGCGGCGGGCTGGCCGCGCTGCGCGATCTGCCGCACGTGGGCGGGGTGGCCGGGCGGGCCGACCCGACGACGGTCCGGCGCACCGTCGGCGAGATCGCCGCCGTGCTGGTCGACCGGGAACGCCGCTTCGCGGAGCTGGGCGTGGAGTCGATGGCGGCCTGGCGGCAGCGACGCCGGGCGCTGGCCGCCGCCGGGCAGCCGACCGTCGACCCGTACGGCGACGTCTTCCTGGTCGTGGACGGCTGGGCCACGCTGCGCAGCGAGTACGACGACCTGGAACCCCTGATCACCGATCTGGCCACCCGGGGTCTGTCGTACGGGGTGCACGTGGTGGCGAGCGCGGTGCGCTGGATGGACTTCCGCCCGGGGATCCGCGACCTGTTCGGCTCCCGCGTCGAGCTGCGCCTCGGCGACCCGTCGGATTCGGTGGCGAAGCGGCCGGCGGCGGCGACCGTGCCCGAGAAGACGCCCGGCCGGGGCGTCACCGCCCAGGGTCTGCACTTCCTCACCGCCCTGCCGCAGCTGACCGGCGCGGACCCGGGCGAGCTGGTCAAGGCGGTCGGGGCGGCGTGGTCCGGCCCGCCGGCGCCACCGGTCCGCCTGCTGCCGCCGGTGCTGCCGTACGCCGAACTGGACGTCGCCGCCGGCACCGGGCTGGCCTTCCCGGTCGGGGTGGCCGAGGCGGACCTGCGTCCGGTGCTGCTGGACTTCGTCGCCGAGCCGCACCTCATGGTCTTCGGCGACGCCGAGTGCGGCAAGTCGTCCTTCCTCCGTGCCTTGGCCACCTCGATCGCCACCCGGTTCACCCCGGAGCAGGCCCGAATCATCGTGGTCGACTACCGGCGCAGCCTGTTCAGCCTCCAGGAACTGCCGCACTGCATCGGGTACGGCAGCGCGGCGCCGTACACCACCGAGCTGATCGAGTCGGTGTCCGGTTACATGACGGCCCGGATGCCGGGGCCGGAGGTCACCCCGGCGCAGCTGCGCGAGCGGTCCTGGTGGACCGGGCCGGAGCTGTTCGTGCTGGTGGACGACTACGACCTGGTGTCCAGCGGCCCGACGAACCCGCTGCACGGGCTGGCGGAGCATCTGCCGCAGGCCCGCGACATCGGGCTGCACCTGGTGCTGACCCGCCGGTGCGGCGGCGCGGGCCGGACCCAGTACGAGCCGATCGCGCAACGGTTGCGGGAACTCGCCACCGCCGGTCTGGTGATGAGCGGCAGCCCGGAGGAGGGGCAACTCGTGGGCGGGGTCCGGCCGGGCCCGCTACCCCCGGGTCGAGCCCGGTTGGTGACCCGGCGGGAGGGCGTACGCCTGGTCCAGCTGGCACACCTTCCGGTGCCGTGACCTGGCCGGCGCGGAACGACCCGTGACACGCGGGAAAACCGGTAATCTCCCAGCAGCATGTTGTCGTCGCGACGAATGGCTGAGGATGTGACCAGGGTTCGGTACGGCTCCCCGAGCCGCCTGCACCGGCTCGCCCGGCGGGCGCTGCTCGGCGCGGCGGCGACCGCGGTGACGGTCGTCGGTGTGGCTCCGCCCCCGGCGTCGGCCGGTCACCGGCCGCTCACCGCCGCCCTGCCCGCGGTCGTCAGACCGCTGACCGAGCCGGATTTCGCCCCGGTTGAGACCGCCGCCCGGGCCGACCGGATCCGCGACGACCAGTGGCAGCTCGAGGAGTTGCGGGCCACCACCGCCTGGCGCACCTCGATCGGGCGCGGGGTGGTCGTCGCCGTGGTCGACTCCGGCGTGGACGGCTCCCACCCGGATCTCGCCGGCCAGGTGCTGCCCGGCATCGACCTGGTCTCCCCCGGCGGGTCCGCCCAGCCCGACCCGGTGGGTCACGGCACCACGGTGGCCAGCCTGATCGCCGGGCGCAACGACGACAAGAAGGGCGTGGCCGGGCTCGCGCCGGGCGTGCGCATCCTGCCGGTCCGGGTGCTCGACGAGGAGAACCGCTACGACGACGCGATGATCGTCGCCAGGGGGGTGCGCTGGGCGGTCGACCACGGGGCCCGGGTGATCAACCTGTCACTGGGCGGCAGCGGGGACAGCCCGGCCCTGGCCGCCGCGTTGGACTACGCCTTCGCCCGGGACGTCGTCGTGGTCGCCTGCACCGGTAACGTCGCCACCTCGACCAGCCCCCGGGTCTGGTATCCGGCCCGGGAGCCGGGCGTGATCGCCGTGGCCGGGTTGGAGGGCGCCAGCGAGAATCTGTGGTCCGGTTCGATCACCGGCGGCGCCACCATCCTCAGCGCGCCCGCCACCCGGCTGGTCGGGGCCCGTCCCGGCGGCTACTGGGGGGTCCAAGGCACGAGCTTCGCCGCGCCGCTGGTCGCGGCCACCGCCGCCCTGGTCCGGGCCCGGTATCCGGAGATGTCCGCCGGGGACGTGGTGAACCGGCTGCTGGCCACCGCGAAGGACATCGGGCCCGTCGGCCGCGACGACCGTTTCGGGTACGGCCGGGTCGACCCGGTCGCGGCGTTGACCAGAGACGTGCCGCTGGTGCACCACAACCCGCTCGACGACAACAACTCCCCGGGCGTGGTCGGTTTCGGTCCGGCTCCCGGCTCGGCGAACGACACGCGGGCCGGCGGCACCGGCAGCGAACCCCTCGGCTTCACCGCCCCCCGCCAGCAGACCCGGTGGGAGGCCCGGCCGGCGGGTGCCACGGACGACTCGGCGCCCCGTCGGCTCTGGACCGGGGTGGCCATCCTCGTCGCGCTGGTCACCGGTGCCGCGCTGACGATCCGCCGGTTCCGGCAGTGGGGCCGATGAGCCGGGCGTGACGGGTTTGGCGTTGGGTAACAAGTCGACCATGGAAACCCGTGCCCCGGTACGCTCCCCAGCCCGGTCCTGGCGGGACCGCCGGCTCGACCGCGACCATGTGCTGGGCCTGCGCCTGACTCTGGCCGCTGTGGCGGCGTTCCTGGTGCTGGTGCCGTTCGCGCTGCTCGCCTCGCTGGTGGTGGGAAGCTGGCCGCCGCTGCACGCGCTGGACGTCGAGGTGACCGGCGCGATGCACCGGTACGCGCTCGACAACCCGGCGTGGACGTCGACGATGAACGTCTGGACCGAGGTGTTCGGGCCGGGGCCGCTGCGGATCGCGGCCCTGCCGCTGGTGATCGGGTTGTGGCGCCGGGGCGCCCGGCGGCTGGCGGTCTGGGTGGTCACCACGATGGCCGTCGGCGGTCTGCTCGGCCCGCTGCTCAAGGTGCTGGTCGGGCGCCACCGTCCGGACCTGCTCGATCCGGTGTCCGACGCGACGGGGTACGCGTTCCCGTCCGGGCACGCCTTGAACGCCACCCTGGCGGCCGGTGTGCTGCTGGTGATCTTCCTGCCCGCCGTCCGGGACCGGTCGAGGGCCCGGGGCGCGCTCTGGGTGACGGCGCTGGCGCTCGCCGGGGTGACCGGACTGAGCCGCATCGCGCTGGGCGTGCACTGGACCAGCGACGTGCTGGCCGGCTGGCTGCTCGGGGCGGCCGTGCTGGCGGCCACCTGCGCCACGTTCGCCGTCTGGCGGGACCGGCCACCCGGCGACCCGCTGCGCGCTGACGGCCGGGACGGTTAGCCGACCCGGCCTGCCGGCCCTCCGCGCGACCGCGGCGTCAGGTGCAGTCGCCGGTGCCCACCCCGCTGGTACGCTCCGCGCCGGCCAGCGCCACCGACCGCGCCTCGGCGGCGGTCACCGCGAAGCCGGTGTTCGGGTCGTCCGCAGCGGCGGCGAAGATCACCCCGAGCACCAGTCCGTTCGAGGAGAGCAGCGGACCGCCGGAGTTGCCGCTGCGGACCAGCGCCCGGATCGTGTAGATCTCCCGGGTGACGTCGCCGGAGGAGTAGATGTCCGGGCCGGTGATCCGGTCGATGTCCCGGATCCGGGCCGGGCGCGCGTCGTACGGGCCGTCGAGCGGGAAACCCAGCACGATCGCGTCGGCACCGACACCGGCGGTGCCTGCCGCGAACCGCAGCGACGGGCCGGGCAGCCCCGGCACGTGCAGCACCGCCAGGTCGCGGTCCGGGTCGTAGACGACCACCTCACCGTCGTACCGTTCGCCGCGCAGCTCGACCGCGACGGAGCGGGTGCCGGCGACGACGTGCGCGTTGGTCATCACCCGGTCGTCGGCGTACACGAAACCGGAGCCCTCGATGCGGCGGGAGCAGCTCGGCGCGGACCCCAGCACCTTCACCACCGAGCGCTGACTGTTCGCCACCACCTGGGAACCGGCGAGCGCGGGGTCGGGCGGGGACACCTGCCGCGCCTGGGTGCGGCCCAGGCCGCTGAAGACCTCCGGGAAGCCGTTGGTGTCCACCGTGTCGCGCAGCGCGGTGGAGAGCTCCTGGGCCTGGTCCGGCAGAACCTGGTCCACCACGTTGAGCAGGGCGCTGTTCTTGACCGAGGCGGCCAGCCACGGCAGCGAGGACGAGCCGAGCGGGACGGCCACCAGCCAGGCCACCAGCATCACCGCGAAGAGTGACACGAACGCACCGCCGATGTCGTCGGCCCGCTTCGCCACGTCGTTGGTGATCGTCCTGCGCAGGTGTGAGCCGAGCCAGCCCGCCAGCGCCTGCCCGAGCACCGCCAGCCCGAAGACCGCGATCAGGGAGACCAGCACCCGGGTGCCGCTGTCGACGAACTGCCGGGCGAACATCGGGCCCACCTGGAGGCCGAGCAACGCGCCCAGGAAGAAGCCGGAGAGCGACAGCGCCCCGATGGCGAAGCCCTGGCGGTATCCGCTGATCGCGAACACGAGCATGAGCAGGAGCAGAAGGAGATCCACGGCGGACACGGATCAAGGGTACGGGCAGCACGCCCGACCGGGGCGCTGTGCATGCGGAACGTGACGATCAAGTCAGCGGACCGGCCATCTCGTCCACCTCGTCGGTGCCCGCCGACGGCGCCGGGGCGCCCCCGGTGGGCGGCAGATCGACCACCCGGCCGCGCGGCCACGGGCGGGCCCAGCCGCCCATCTCCAGCAGCGTGGCGATCACCCCGCCGGTGAATCCCCAGACCAGCATGCCCCGGACGGAGAAGGCCGGACCGATCCAGCCGCTCGGATGGCGTACCTGCATGCGGTTCTCCGGGTCGACCAGCTCGGCGACGGGCAGCCGGGCGACGTGCGCGACCTCGGCCGGCTCGCGCGGGTGCACCGGGTGTGGCGTGTGCCACCAGGCCAGCACCGGCGTCACCACGAAGTCGCTGACCGGGATCCAGAGCCGGGGCAGCTCGGCCAGGACGGTGACGCTGGACGGGTCGAGCCCGACCTCCTCGTTAGCCTCGCGCAGCGCGGTCGCCGGCGCGTCGGCGTCCTCCGGGTCGGCTGCGCCGCCGGGGAACGCCGGCTGGCCGGCGTGGTTGCGCAACGTCGCGGCGCGCTGGAGGACCAGCACGTCCGGCCCGACCGCCGGTTCCTCGCCCAACAGCACCAGCACGGCGCTCTCCCGGCCGCCCTCCTCGGGGGTGGTGAGCCGGGTGAAGTCCTCGGCCCGGGCGGTGCCGAGCCGGGCCAGCAGCGGGCCCATCCAGTCGGGCGGACGGCCGGTCACCGGCGCACCCCGTTCACGCCGGCACCGCCACGCCGAGGTGCTGCCGCACCAGCGCGGCGAGACGGACGTCGTCGAGGGCGCCGCTGGCGTCGACGTGGCGGACCCGGCCCTCGGCGTCGACCAGCAGGGTGAGCGGGATGGCGTTGCGCCTCAGCTCGCGTTGCAGCGCCTCACCCTGGTCGACCAGGACGGGGAAACGGATGCCGAAATCCTCTCCGATCGCCTGGGCCGCGGTGCGGGTGTCCCGGCTGTTGACGCCGAGCACCTGGAGCCGGCCGGCGGTCCGTTCGCTGAGCTGTTGGAAGGCGGGGAGTTCCTTGCGGCACGGCGGGCACCAGGAGGCCCAGAGGTTGATCACGGCCGGACCCTGGATGTCGCGCAAGGCCACCGGGGCGCCGCCGGTGAAGCAGTTCAGGGTCAGCGCGGGCAGGCGACTCCCGTCGCCGGCCGGCGCGGGCGTACCCGCCGTGACGGTCGCGGCCGGCCCGGGCGTGGGCGTACCCGCCGGCCCGGGCGCGGCGTCGCCCGGCGGGCGGGTGAGTGCGGCGCAGTCGGCGAACGGTGACGGCCGCTCGGCCCGGCCGGTCGGGATGGTGGACCGCTGCGCTTCGGTGCCGGTGCAGCCGGCCACGGCGAGCAGCGCGGGGACGAGCAGGGCGGCGAGTCGCCGGTTCACGGCACCTCCGCGGCGACCGCCTGTGCCGGCACCAGGTCCGGGTCGATTCCGGCGGCGGCCGCCAGGTCCCGGGCGCGGGGGCCTTTGAGCAGCTTCGCGGCGGCGGCCGGCTCGGTTGGCCCGGTCCCGTACGCCGGGCAGAGCTTCGCCAGCGTGCAGGCTCCGCAGGCGGGCTTGCGGGCGTGGCAGACCCGCCTGCCGTGGAAGATGATCCGGTGCGAGAGCATGGTCCACTCCCGTTTCGGGAAGAGCACCCCGATCTCGTGTTCGATCTTCACCGGGTCGGTCTGGGCGGTCAGCCGCCACCGCTGCACCAAGCGCTGGAAGTGGGTGTCGACGGTGATCCCCGGGACGTCGAAGGCGTTGCCGAGGATCACGTTGGCGGTCTTGCGGCCGATGCCGGGCAGGGTCACCAGGTCGGCCAGCCTGCCGGGGACCCGACCGTCGTACCGCTCCACCAGGGCCTGGCCGAGCCGGATGAGCGAGCTGGTCTTGTTGCGGTAGAAACCGGTCGGCCGGATCAGCTCCTCCAGTTCGGCCCGGTCCGCCCCCGCGTAGTCGGCGGCCTCCCGGTAGCGGGCGAAGAGCTTCGGGGTGACCTCGTTGACCTTCTTGTCGGTGCACTGCGCCGAGAGGATGGTGGCGACGGCCAGTTCCAGCGGATTGGCGTGGTCGAGTTCACAGTGCGCGTCGGGGTGCGCCTCGGTCAGTGCCCGACCGATCCGCCGGGCCCGTCGGGTACGACCGAGGTCCGTCTCGGCCCGGTCGGGAGAGCTGACAGTCACGCCGGCCAGCCTACGTCGCCGCTGCGACCACCGGTCGGTCACGCCCGCCGGCTCAGCCGGCCTCCGGCGCGCTGATCGTCCCGTCGGTGCCGAACCGGGCCGCTGTGCTGGGGAAGTCGTTGCGGCTGAGCTGCCGGACCAGGCCGAGACCCTGGTTCGCCGGGTCCATGGTCGGCTTGCCGACGGAGTTCATCCGGGTGGAGGTGAACGAGCCGCCGGCGAAGCTGCCGTCGGGGTGCAGCGACACCTTCAGCACTCCGCCCCAGCCCAGCCGACCGCTCGGGTTGAGCGACCGGCCGCCGCCGGCGAAGTTGCCGAGGCTGTACGCAATCAGCCGGCCCTGGTGGAACTCCATGCCGCGCAGCACGTGCGGGCCGTGCCCGACGACGAGATCGGCGCCGGCCTCGATCACGGCGTGGGAGAACTTCATCGGGTCGCCCCGGTTCTCGCCGTAGAAGATCTCGGTGCCGGGCTTCACCCGGGTTTTGTCGGCGCCCTCGGCGCCCATGTGCACCTGCACCACGACGAGGTCGGCCATGGTGGCGGCCTTCGTGACGACCGCGGTGGCGGCGTCGATGTCGGTCAGGCTGTTCGACCAGGCGTACGACGAGAAGCCGGCCACCGCCACCTTCACGCCCTTGACGTCGACCACGGTGATCTGGTCCGGTGCTCCGGTGTGCTTGAGGCCGTGCTCCTCCAGCGCCTTGCGGGTGTTCGCGTAGCCCTGCGGCCCGTAGTCGTGGCCGTGGTTGTTGGCCTGGTTGAGCAGCTGGAAGCCGGCCTGCTTGAGGTGCGCCGCGTAACCGGGCGGGGCCCGGAACTGGTAGCAGGCGGTGGAGTTCGGCGCGCACTTGCCGGTGCCGGTGTCCTCGGTGAGCGGTTCCTCCAGGTTGCCCATCACCAGGTCGGCGGAGAGGGCGTCGGCGACCTCGTCGAAGAATCCCCGACCGCCGTTCGCGGGCAGCCGGGACGGGGCGTTGCCCATGATGATGTCGCCGGTCGCGGAGAGCGAGATCGCCGCGCGCGGCGCGGGCTGCTCGGCACTGCCGCCGCCGGGCGGCGGGGAACTGCTGGCCCCGGCACCAGCCCCGGGTTGCCACACCGCCCCGGGGTCCGCCGACCGGCCGCAACCGACGGCCAGCAGCACGGCGAGGACCGCCCCGGCGGCGAGCGCGGCACGGCGGGCGGAACGGTAGGGCACAGGCACGGAAGAGGGCATCGCCGGGGACCCTACTCGGGCGGGTGTCGCTCCGCCGCCCGCCGATCGGCCGGAAATCGCCCGGCCACCCGCCGGTCGGACCACGGCACGCAGGGCACGGCACCGCCGTCGCGGACGGCGGCGTGCACCGCCCGGGCCAGCGGCGCGCCCCAGGTGGAGCGGGGTCCGGCGTACGGCTCGATTGGCCCTTCGGCGGGGCAGAGGACGGTGACCGCGTCGGTGGGCGTACCGGTGGCGATCGGACCCAACTCCCGGATCGCCTGGGTCTTCGCCTCGGTCGCGGTGGCGACGGCGTTGACCAGGGCGGCGTCGCCGAGCGCCGCCGGGACGTACGCCACGATGTTGACCGTGCCCACCCGCTGGGCCGGCGCTGCCGGGGCTGGCGCGGCGGCCTGCATCGGGTTGCCCAGCCCGACCGTCGCCCAGACCCGGACGCCGGTGTCGACCCGGCGCACCACCTCGGCGACGTCCACGCCGGTCAGCAGGCCGACCCCGGGCCCGGCCAGGCCCAGCCGGTCGGCGAGCGCGGCCAGGTGGTCCGCCGGGTCGTCGCGGTGATACGACATCGGCACGGTCGCGTTGACGACCCAGTGCCGTACCCCGACCCCGCCGCCGAGGGGGCCCGAGCTGACCGCCCGCAGGGGCGTGTCGACCCGCCACACCAACATCGGGATGTCCCATCCGTCCTCGGGGCGGGTGGTGAGGAAGGGCTCGGTCAGCACGCCGGTCACCCTACGGCCCCGTCGCGGCGACCCGAAGTGACGGGCCGCCGGATACTAGCCCTTGATCAGGTCGGGAAGGTTACGTCCAACGATCAAGTTTCGAGGGGTGCAGCTCTGATTCGTGCTCACATGCACTTAGACTTGGCGGCGCGCGAGGGATAAGCGGACGGCGGACCCGGCCGACGGACGGCGGCGCGCAACCGGAGGTGCGCGATGGACGAGGTACTGGCCCGCAGCGGGATCTTCCAGGGTGTCGACCCGGAGGCTGCCGAGGCACTCGCCAAGGAGATGGAGACGATCGACGTCCGCAAGGGCGAGGTCGTGTTCAACGAGGGCGAGCCCGGCGACAGTCTCTACATCCTCCTGTCGGGCAAGATCAAGGTGGGGCGCCGGGCGGCCGACGGCCGGCAGAACCTCATCGCGGTGATGGGCCCGTCGGACATGGTCGGCGAGCTGTCGCTCTTCGACCCCGGTCCGCGTACGGCGACGGCCACCGCGGTGACCGACACCCGACTGGTACGCCTGCGCAAGCAGGCGCTGCGGCCCTGGCTCAACAACCGGCCCGAGATCGCCGAGCAGCTGCTGCGGGTGTTGGCCCGCCGGCTGCGCCGGACCAACGACTCGCTGGCCGACCTGATCTTCACGGACGTGCCCGGCCGGGTCGCCAAGAACCTGCTGCAGATGGCCGGCCGGTTCGGCACCCGCGACGGCGGCGTCCTGCGGGTCACCCACGACCTGACCCAGGAGGAGATCGCCCAGCTCGTCGGCGCCTCCCGGGAGACGGTCAACAAGGCGTTGGCCGACTTCGCCTCCCGTGGCTGGCTGCGGCTGGACGGCAAGAGCATCATCATCCTCGACCCGGAGCGCCTGGCCCGCCGCGCGCGGGTCTGACGCCACCCGGCCGGGTTTGATCGACACCCGATTGCCGCAGCCGGGGCATCCCGTACCCGCGACAGCCCCGCCTGCGGCACAGTCGAGTCGATCAAGCTGCCCGGGACCGGCTCGCCGCTTCTGCCCGACGCAGAATCCCTCGACATGTCGGCTCAGGATGGTGACGGTGGAGCCATGCTCTACCGAGTCGCTGTCCTGTCCGACGTACATGGGGTCCTGCCGGCGCTGGAGGCCGTACTGGCCGAACCGGACGTGGCGAGCGCTGATCTGATCGTGGTCAACGGCGACGTCGCAGCGGGCCCGCAGCCGGTGGAGGTGCTGGACCGGCTAGCCGGGCTCGGCGACCAGGTGTGCTGGGTACGCGGCAACGCCGACCGGGAACTGGTCGAGGCCCGGGCCGGGCGTCCCAGCCCGATCGACGTCTCGAACTGGGCGGCCGGGCAGCTCCGCGACGACCAGGTCGCCCGGTTGGCGGCGCTGCCGCTGACGGTCACCCTGGAGATCGGCGGCATCGGTCCGGTGCTCTTCTGTCACGCCACACCCCGCGACGACGAGGAGGTCGTCCTGGTCGACTCGCGGCTGGAGCACTGGGTGGACGTGCTCGCCGCAGTGCCGGCCGAGGTCCGCACGGTGGTCTGCGGGCACACCCACATGCCGTTCGTCCGACTGGTCGACCGCCGGCTCGTCGTCAATCCGGGCAGCGTCGGTATGCCGTACGGCGGTCCCGGTGCCTTCTGGGCTCTGCTCGGCCCGACGGGGGTACAGCTCCGGCGCACGATCCTCGACGTGGACATCGCCTGCGCCCGGGTCACTGCCGGGTCGAGCTACCCCGACGCCGCCGCGTGGGCTGATGAGTATGTGCGCTCCCAACACAGCGACACCGACGCGCTGACGGTGTTCGCCCGGTACGACGGCCGCAGCGCTTCCCTGTAGAGCGCAGGGCTCGGGCAGGGGCACCAACACGATCGCTGGGCACACGCCCGCAGCAGGCCGCGTGGGCCGAGGTGCGGCCACCCCCACTCAGCGCGCCGTGCGGCAGGCCGCGTCGATCCGGTGCACCGGGCGGACCCGGCGGCCCAGTCCCTCCAGCAGCGAGTCCTCGACGTGCATGTCCCGCACCCGTAGCTGGCGTCGGGGCAGTTCCTCCTCGCTGGGGCAGAGCACCTGCGCGCGTACCCGGTCCACCGGCAGGTAACGGACCCCGCCCCGCTCCTGGAGCAGCACCAGGTTGACGTCGTCGACGGTGACCACGTGCCCCCGCACGTCCTCGGTGACGCCCTCGGTGGACTCGACGGTGGTGACCGTCAGCGGCAGCACGGGGGTGCTGATCACCGGCAGCGCCGCCCAGACCAGCATCGCCAGCACGGCCGCCTCGGTCACCGAGGCCAGGGGCCGGATCACCGCCGCCGGCAGTGGGCCGGTGACGCCCAACGCCAACACCGGCGGGGCGACGAACAGCAGCAACGCCAGCACCTCCCGCTGCCGCCCGGCCTCGATCAGGGTGGGGGCGAGCAGCCAGCCGTACCCGGCGAGGAGCGCGGCGAGCAGGAGCAACCGAGGTATCCGCTGCTCGTGCAGCCGGGCCGGGGTGAGCTGGAACGCGGCGACGAACGCCGGGATGAGCAGCGGCAGATAGAGCAGCGGCCAGGTGACCAGGGCGAGCAGGAAGCTGGCCACCACGAACCAGGCCGGAACGATGTCCATCCAACGGACGAAGAGCGGCCGGCGGATGCCGGGGGGCATCCGTTCCACGCTGACCCGCAGCACCGCACCGAGGGCGAACACGGCGACCAGGCCGGTGGAGAGCAGCCGTGCGGCCGTGGTGAGGAAGCCGGCCAGCAGGTTGACCGGGCCGACGTTCGCCACCAGCAGCAGCGTGGTCTGGAGTTCCCCGCCGGCCTCCACGCCGAGGCGCAGCACGGAGAAGACCGCGGGCACGCCGACCACGGCGGTCCAGAAGGACTGGCTGGCGCGGGCCCGCCGCTCGGCCCGGTCCGGCCCGTCCTGGTACGCCCCGGCGAGGGCCACGCCTTCCGTGACGGGCGCCGCCGGGGCGCTCACCGCCGGGGCGCCTTGTCGTCGAAGTCCACCAGTTTCGGCACGTCCAGCGGCTGCGGCTGCGTCTTGGGCTGTTTCATCCACGGCCCGAGGGTCCGGTGGTACGCGGCCAGCCAGGGACTGGTCAGCCCTTGGCGACCCTGCTGGTAGCTCTTGTCGAGGAAGAAGGCGACCAGGTCGCGCAGCGCGGGATCACCGATCGACACCCCGATGCCGAGCGTCTCGCTGGTGCCGAACGGCATGTCGACGATCTCGAACTCGGTCGGGTGCTGGGAGAGGAAGCCGGCCAGGATCGTCTCGTCGGAGCTGACCACGTCGTACCGGCCCTCCCGGATGCCCTTGACGCAGTCGGCGACCCGCTTCACCACCAGCGCCTTGATCTGGTGCTTCTCCAGCTCGGCCTCGGTGGTGGAGCCGCCGCTGGTGCAGACCTTGTACGCGGGGTCGCGAAGGTCCTCGATGGTGCGGATCCTGTCCTTGAGCCGGTTCGGCACCATCACCTCCTGCGTGGTGACGAAGTACGGCCCGGCGAAGGCGACCAGCTTCTTGCGGTCCTCGTTCATGGAGAAGCTGGAGACGACCAGATCCACCACCCCACCCTGCAGGGCGGGGATGCGGTCCTCGGTGGCCAGTGGGACGAACTCGATCCGCTGGTCGCCCTCGTAGCCGAGTGAGGAGGCGATGTACCGGGCGATCTCGACGTCGAAGCCGACGTAGGTGCCGTTGCGCAGTTCGCCCATCAGCGGCTCGGTTGCGGCAACGCCGATCCTGATCCGCGGCTGCCCGTCGATCTGCGACTCGCGGAGCTTGTCCAGCACCGAGGGGAGCGACGGCTCCCGCCGGTTGTCGCAGCCGGCCGCCGCGGAGAGGCTCAGAGTCATGGCCACCGCCAGAGTGGTGGCGACCGAACGGAGCCGGTGGGTGAAGAGGTGGTACATCGGCTACCTCGCTGACGGGCACGGGTCTGCGAAGCACCCAGCGTAGCCGCCACACTCCACTGCGGTGATCGTCCGGATGTCCGAAGGGAACCGGGGTACGACGGGTGGCCCGAGCACCCGTCGTACCCCGGTGTCTGTCAGCGGAGGGTGAGAATCCCCACCGCGGGCAGCGGCGCGACGACCGGCGGGAGCCGCTTCGGCTCGCCCCGGGCCGGCCGGCCCTCGCGGGCCAGCGTGCTCTTCGACTCGGCGGCCCGGGTCACCTCGGGCTCCTCCGGCAGGTCCATGAAGGGCTGCACGTCACCGACGCAGACGGTGCCCTTCTTCGGCAGCGTGCCGTTGAGCAGGTACGCGTCGATGGCCCCCGTGGCGCAGTCCGAGGTGCCGTACGCGGTGTGACCCCAGTTGTCGCTGCTGAGTAGCCGGCTGTTCGGCAGCAGCTTGGCCGAGCTGACCGCCGCGTCGTAGTTGGTCGCCGGGTCCCAGTAGTTGCCGACCACCAGCACCGGGGCGGCGGTCTTCCGGTTGAACGGACCGGTGTAGGCGTCCTCGTCCCGGACGGTCCAGGCGTCCCGGCCGCAGGACGCGGTGGCCCAGGCCCAGGCCCGGCCGAAGTACGGGGCGCGCTTGTCCTCCGCGGCGCTCAGCGCCGGCCAGTCGGCCACCTTCTTCGGGTGGTACCCGTCGGTGCAGTCGACTCCGAGGAAGGTCTCCAGCCCGTTGTTGTACGGGAAGTCGAACCGGCGCTGCTGGCGGGCCCGCTCGGCCCGCGCGGTGAGGCTCTTGCTCGCCTCCGCCCGCCGGGCCGGGCTCACCGACGTCGGCTCGATGAGGGCCAGCAGTTCGGCGGTGATGGCGTCGATGTCGGAGTAGCCGTTCGGGCTGTAGAGCGCGCCGAGGCTGGCGCCGACGAAGTCGGAGTATTTGATGGTGACGGTGCCGAATCCCGGGTCCTCGATCACCAGCGGAGCCTTCTGCAGCCGCTTCGCCACCTTCTCGTACGCGGCGACGGGGTTGGCGGCGATGGAGCACTTCTCCGTACCGGCCTTCTTGCACCGGTCGAGGATCTCGCGCAGCGCCTTGTACGCCCCGTCGGCGCTGCGCAGCCGGGTCTCCTGGAGCTGGTCGCGGGCCTTGCCCTGGCCGACCCAGGCGTTCGGGTCGAGCACGCCGTCGATGACGACCGCGCGGACCCGGTCCGGGAACATGTTGGCGTAGTACTGGCCGAGCGCGCTGCCGTAGCTGAAGCCGAGGTAGCTCAGCTTCTTGTCGCCCACGGCCCGCCGCAGCACGTCCATGTCGCGGGCCACCTCGGCGGTCGACATGGCGCCGGTGAGCGGCTTTCCGGTGATGGAGCAGGCCTTGCCGACCGCCCGGGACGAGGCGATGTACGCGTTCTCCTCGGCCTTCGTCCACGGGAAGGCCACGTTCAGCCCGGCGTACGCCCGGGTCTGGTCCTTGACCGAGGGGAAGCACTTGACGTTCTGGCTGGCGGCGACGCCGCGCGGGTCGATCCCGACCACGTCGAACCGGTCCAGCACCTCGTCGGAGAGGAAGTACGGCGCGGCGAGCGCGATGTCGGTGCCGGAGCCGCCCGGGCCGCCCGGGTTGACGAAGAGGCTTCCGATTCGGGCCTGCCGGTCGCGGGCCTTGACCCGCAGCAGGGCGACCTCGGTGGTGGCGCCCTTGGGCTGGTCGTAGTCGAGCGGCAGGTCGACCGTGGCGCACTCGGCGTAGTCGTAGCAGGCGTACCAGTCGAGCTTGGGCGTCGGCACGCGGTCGACCCGCTTGGCCTCGGCCGGGCTGGTGCGGTCCGACGTGGTCGGACGGCCCCAGTTGGCGCTGCTCGGCGACGCGGTCGCGGGCGCGACCACCGATCCGGCGAGGAAGAGGCCGGCGACTCCGGCTGCGGCCAGGGACCGGGACGTACGTGGCATGTGGATGCCTTCCGGTAAAGGATGGGGACTGCCGAAGAGGGCAACCCTCTCGGCCTCCGTCACTCTAGGGACGAACGGCAACACAAGCAGCCCGACAAACGCCGTAAAGCATCCGATTTTTTCGACCGATGTAACGAATTTTTCATGATCGACGCTGGTTTTCTCCGTACCGTCTCCAGGCATCACCGTTCCGTCGCGGTGGGCGCACCGGGCCGACACCCCCGGCTTGACACCCGGCGCGACGCGGCGATGCTTGTCGGGTGAGGCGAATCCTCCGGCCGGACGCGCGCGTCGTGGCGCTGCTCGCGTCGCTCGCGGCCGTCGCGACGCTGGCGGCACTGGTCGTCTGGCATCCCGCCAACCTCCTCATGGTGGGGCTGGCGCTGCTCTGCGTCGTGCTCACCACCATCACCGGCACGGCGGTGGCCGCGGCGCGCGAGCGGACCGACCGGTCGAGCACCGGTGAGGCACCGCCAGATCAGCCTGACGTCCTGCCCGTTGGTCTCGACGCCGACACCCTGGACGCCCTGGACAGTGCGGCGGTCCGCGCCCAGCTGGGCCTCAACGACCGGTGAGGGTGGGAGCCAGCAGCGCGTCGACGCCCCTGCCGGCGAGGCAGCGGTAGGTCCGGTCGGAGTCGGTGCTGGGCGGCAGCACCTCCAGGCGCCACCCCTGAGGTTGCTCTATCCCGCTGGTCAACCGGAAGGTCCGCAGACTGCACACCTGATTCACGGCCGGATGGGCGACGATCTCGGCGTGCTCCGCGTCGACCAGCGCGACCGGTAGCTCGCCCTGGGCGTAGGTCTCCCAGGTGTGCCGACGGTCGCAGGAGACCTCGGCCGCCTCGGCCCGCCCCCCACGCAGCCGGACCGGCCCGAAGCACTCCAGTTGCGACGTGCAGCCGGCCCCCGGCGGCAGGGTCGCCATGGTCGCCCCCGAGCATCCGGGCAGGGTGCCCCAGCTCGCGGTCGGACCGGAGGTGGCGCCGGCCACCGGGGTCGGGGTCGGCGCGACCACCAGCGGGGCACCACCGGCCACCCACGCCCCGGCGCTCGCCGACGCGGCCAGGGCGAGCACTCCGGCACCGCCGAGGAACCACCGTCGCCGCCGCCGGCCCGGCTGCGCTGGCGGCTGGCTACCCGCCGCCGGCGGCCGGGGCGGGCCGGAGGGATCCACTGTGTACCTGCCGAAGATGCTGCCGCCGGTGGTGGTGGCACCGCCCGGGGCCGGGGTGCCGCTCACCGGGGCGCCACTGACCGGCGCCGAGGCCGGGTCCAACGGCAGGGCGCGGAGCAGGTCGCGCAGCTCGATCGCGGACGGGCGGGCACCGGGATCGTTGGACATCCCGGCACGCAGCACGTCGACCAGTTCGGTCGGCACCCCGGGCAGCTCCGGGATCGGCTGGTTGAACAGCTCCAGTACGGTGACCAGGCTCGGGTTCCGCTCGGACTGCCAGCGCGGCGGGCGACCGTACATCACCGCGTAGAGGGTGGCGCAGAGCGCGTACACATCGACGGCCGGCGACGGGGGGTCGTGGTTGAACGTCTCCGGCGGCGCGTACGCGGGGGTCAGCACCTCCAGGGTGACCGAGGCGTCGCGCGCCTCGGCCAGCACGGCGAGCCCGAAGTCGGCGAGGACGGCCGGATTGAAGTGCGAGTAGAGGATGTTCGCCGGCTTCACGTCGCGATGCAGCACCCCCGCCGCGTGTGAGTGGGCGAGCGCGTCCGCGATCTTGACGCCGAGGTCACGGGCCTCCGCGGCACCGAGCGGGGAGGTGCGCATCCGCTCGGCGTACGAGCCGTCGCAGAGTTCCATGATCAGATATGGGTGCTGGTCGACGGTGACCCCGACGTCGAAGAGGTCCACCACGTGCGGATGGGACGACATCCGGCCGGCGGCACGCGCTTCCCGGAGGAACCGGGCCTGGTCCCGCTCGCTGTCCAGCGTCCGGTTCTCCACCTTGACGGCGACCTCTCGCCCCACCGAGATCTGGGTGGCCTTGTAGACGGTGGCATAGCCACCTCGGGCGAACACCCGCAGATCGGTCAGACCGGGCACAATGGGCAGCCGCAGGGCGCCAGGCGGGGTGTCGGTCACGGGTTCGAAAATACCTGTCCCACCGGGCCGCTCAGCCGACCGTACCGACGGTGGAACCGGGGCCGGCGACACGACCGGCGTCCCACCGCAGGCCAATCGCGGTGGCGACCGCGCCGAGCCCCTCCCAGAGAGCCACCCCGAAGAACTCGGCCGGTGCCACCTCGGCCAGCACGATCAACGTGAAGACGGTGAAGGTGACCAGCCGGAAGACCACGGTGAAGCGGTAGAAGGCCCGCCACTCGGTGGCCGCCGCCAGCAGGTAGTAGGCCCCCATGTTGAACGAGGCCATCGAAGCCGCGGTGAGGAACGTGCCGGTGTAGTCGCCGGCCTCCCGTCGCGCCGGCACCTGGAAGCCGAGCAGCCGCAGCTGTGTCTCGGGCCAGACGAGACCGAGCGCGCCGAGCAGCAGCGCCAGGACGCCGAAGACCGCGATTGTCCAGCCGGCGCCGGAACGCGGCAGCCTCATCCGTCCTCCCCGTCCACGGCCACCACGGCGGGCGGCCTCTTGGACCCCAGAGGCTAACGGCATCCCCCGACCCACACATCCCCGGAACCGTCAGACCTCGGGC
>NZ_SMKF01000002.1 GCF_004348325.1 Micromonospora sp. KC213
CACCGGAGGAGGGCTCGCGGCGGGGCGGCTCGCTCGGCGTCTGCTCCTGCATATCGATGCAGCGTAGTCGTGAACGTGACCTCGCACACGGTGGAAACGCCTCCGTTGCGGTAGTCGCTTTGCCCGGGACGGGGGCGGCCCTGTATCCTCGGCCCCGGTGGTCCGCAGCGGCCACCGGGGAGACTTCGCCTAGTCTGGTCTATGGCGCCGCACTGCTAATGCGGTTGGGGTTTTAAAGCCCCTCCCGGGTTCGAATCCCGGAGTCTCCGCGCAAAAGCCGGTTGTGTAGACTGGCCGAGCACCAAGCGCCCGTAGCTCAACGGATAGAGCATCTGACTACGGATCAGAAGGTTAGGGGTTCGAGTCCCTTCGGGCGCACAAGATCATAAAAGCCTGACCTGCGAAAACGCAGTTCAGGCTTTGTGCTTGCCCGTCCCTTGTGGACGTGCGGCTGCTCGGTCTGCTCGTCCGACGAGCTTCCCCCGCGTCCCAGCCCGTCCGGTGAGGTTCGGGTGTGTCCGGTCTAATCCTGGCGGCGTCAGCGAAGCAGATCACCGGTTCTATCGACGCATGTCGAGGCCGATGAGTGTGCGGGGTTCGAGTGGCTGGCTGTGGCCGGGGCGGCGATGTTGCCGGTCCACCCGCACGGGGTCGGCTGGCGTCATCGGTTGTTGGGTGAGCCGTACGAGCCGTTGTCCCGGGCACGGTGCGAGGTGGGATTGCGGTGGCGATGGTCGGCCCGGCCCGTGTGGGTCGGTTCGCATTGGCGGTGTCCGGGCCAGCAGGCTCCACCGGGTGGCTGCCCCTGGCCTGGCGCGGCTCCTCGGGCGGCTGCCAGGGAGCCGCCATCGGACAACGCGGATATAACGAATCGGTCGGGGGTGGGACGTACGCCCACCCCCGACCGGTTCCCCGAGCCCCGAATGAGGTCAGCTCTGCTAAGTGCGCATGCTCATGAGCCCTCTTGGACGAGAAGCGCTACGAATGCGCCGGTTGAACTGCTTGGCCGGCGAAGTTGCGGCGGTCGGCGCGAACCTGGCACGACACCAGCTCCTCACACCTCCCGGCGAAGAGCTGGTCAACCTGGGCGTCCGTTCGGCGAGCCGGGCGTGACACGTGTGGGGCGTCCCGTCCCTGACTGGCCCTCGCTGGTCCTGGTCCTGGTGGCGGCAGTGCCGCTTGATCTGATCACCATCGCGGCGGCATCGTCGCTCTGGGGCACCCAGCCGACGGCAACGCTGGTGCGGAGCATCCGCCGCCCTGACCGCGCCCCATCCCTCGCGACCGTCCTTCGTGGTCGCAACACGCCCCCGTTCGTTCCGCGTGGCCTCCAAGCCGGACGGCCTTCCCCCGCTACTGCGGGGACGCGAGTCGCTGGCGCAGGGCGTCGTTGTCGTCGTGGTGAACGACCTCGTCGAAGCGCAGCCGCAGCCCGTGTTTGGCCAGCAGGCCGGCGACGATCGCGTCGAGTTGTTCGCGGTGTTCTCGGGTGCGGGCCTGCAGGTATGCCGCGCGGACCTCGTCGGGTTCGCCGGTGAGGACCTGCTCCATGCGTTCGCGGATGTACCGCTTGAGGTTGATGTGCTCCATGAACACCTCGCCCACTCCAGCGTCGACGAGCCGGCCGAAGAGGTCGTCCAGCATTTCGGGCTGGGTGGCGAAGTGAGGCAGGAGCGGGCCGACGAAGGCGTAGGTGGGGATGCCGGCGTCCTTGAGTTCGGCGAGGGTGCGCAGGCGGCGGGAGGCGAGCGGGGCGCGTACCTCCAGCCAGCGGCTGACCTTGTCGTCGGTGGTGGTCACGGTCATCCCGACCTCGGCGCGGGGCAGGCTGGTGAGCAGGTCGACGTCGCGGGTGACGACGGGTGACTTGGTGAGGATGCGGACCAGGCCCGGGTACTCGACGGCCTTCAATTCGCGCAGGATGCCGCGGGTGAGGCGGTATTTCGTCTCGTGGCCCTGGTAGGGGTCGGTGACGGAGCTGAGCAGCATCGTGCCCCGGCGCTTGTCCTCCGGCATCTTCGCGAGCTCTTTGCGGGCCAGTTCCACCGCGTTCGTCTTGACGTACAGGTAGTCACCCCATTCCTTGACGGATCGGCCGAACTGCCGCCCGGCGAAGCTGGCGAAGCAGTAGGCGCAGCCCAGGACGCAGCCGGTGTATGGGTTAATCACGTAGTCGTTCGACGGGGTCTTCGACTTCTGGATCAGGGTCTTCGCCTCGATCTCGACCGGTTCCATGGCCGACGTCCTTCCGGTTGTTCCCGCTGGTCGCGTTCATGGCGACCGGACTGTTGTGCTGTGGGCGGAGCGGCCGGCCCGGCCACCGCGAACCCACATCTGGGAACAATAATCCCCAGAAGTTGATTCCGTGGAATGTAAGTGGTTTGCTGGGCACTGACTGGCCAGCGCTTGCGGCCACCTGCTCGGCTTGCCGGGCTGACGCCGAGAGTTGCTGCCACCCAAAGAGTTCAGTCCGCCACACAGGGTTACTACGCCTCGGAAGAGGGGTGAGGAGTGAGTGTCATGACCGTTCCCGCCTTCAACTCGGTCGCCTGGTTCGAGTTCGGCACCGGCCAGCCGGAGAAGGTCAAGGAGTTCTACGGCGAGCTTTTCGACTGGAAGTACCTCCTCAACACCAACACTCCGGGTGTCACCTATCACTCGGTGATGACGCCGGGCGCCCAGCAGCCGACCGGCGGTGTGTGGGACTCGGAGGGCGGCTTCTCCGACTACGCGATCTTCTACGTCGTCGTCCAGGACGTCGCCGCGACTGTCGAGCACGCCGCGAAGCTGGGCGCCGAGGTGCTCATGGCACCGGTCTCCGACACCGCGGGCTTCACCTTCGCCCGGCTACAGGACACCGCCGGCAATCACTTCGGCGTTTTCTCCGTACCCGCTGCCTGACCGGTTCCGCAGGGCCCGTTCGCACTGTTCAAACCCCTGGAGGTTCCCGATGTCCGGCGCCAGCGAAAAGATCCGCGTCCGGGTCTACGGCGGTCCGACCACCCTGATCGAGTACGGCGGGCTCAGATTCGTCACCGACCCCACCTTCGATCCGCCCGGCGAGTACCCCATGCCCCTCCCGGGCGACCACAGGCTCGTCAAGACCGCCCCCGCCCCCGTCACCGCCGCCGACCTGGGCCGCGTCGACGCCGTCCTGCTGTCCCACGACGAGCACGACGACAACCTCGACCACGCCGGCCGTGCCTTCCTGTCCCAGGCACCGGTCGTTCTCACCACGGTCAGCGGGGCCGGCCGCCTGGGCGGCAACGCTCGCGGCCTGGCCTCCTGGCAGACCGCCGAGCTCACGCGGCCCGACGGCATCGTGACCGTCACGGGCCTGCCGGCCCGGCACGGTCCGGCCGGCTGCGAACCGATCACCGGCGACGTCGTCGGCTTCATGCTCACCGCCGACGACCTGCCCCCGGTCTACGTCAGCGGCGACAACGCCGCCCTGGACCACGTCAAACAGATCGCCGAAAGGTTCGCTCCCGTCGACACCGCGATCCTCTTCCTCGGCGGCGCCCGCATGGCCTTCGCCTTCGACGGCGCCCTGCTCACCCTCGACAGCGCCCAAGGCGCCGAGGCCACGAAGATGCTCGGTGCCCGCCGGGTCGTCCCCGCCCACTACGACAGCTGGGCCCACTTCACGGAAGGCCGAAACGAGATCCAGGCCGCCTTCGCCGACGCCGGCCTGGCCGGACGCCTCGACTTCGCCCGTTGACCACCATCCCCGTACCGAACCCGAACCCTAAGGAGCGTGCACCATGACCAGCACGAACATCGACATCGCCCGCACATACTTCCAGGCCGTGCAGACCGGAGACATGGCGACGCTCGGCGGACTCCTCGACGAGGCGATCGTCTGGCACCAGCCCGGCGCTAACCAGTTCTCCGGTGAGCACAAGGGCCGCGACGCCGTCTTCCAGATGCTCGGCAGCATGATGGAGGCCAGCCGGGGCACCTTCGCCATCGACAAGATCCACGCGCTCATGGCCAACGGTGACCTGGTCGCCGCGACCATCCACTTCAGCGGCCGTCACGACGGCGCGTCGATGAGCATGGACGGCGTCGACCTGCTGCGCATCACCGACGGCAAGATCACCGAGATGTGGCTGTTCTCCGGCGACCCGGCCACCGAAGACGCCTTCTGGGGCTGACCCTCCGGTTGTCCGGGGCCGAGCCGGCCCCGGACAACCGCGAGCCGCCCGTACCAACGCGAAAGGCACCCGCATGCGGAAGATGACCGACCAGCAATGGCGGGAGTTCGTCACGCACGGCACTCGCACCGGCAAGCTGTCGACCGTCCGCGCTGACGGTAGTCCCCACGTGACACCGGTCTGGTTCCTCCTCGACGGCGAGGACATCGTGCTCACCACCGAGAAGAGCGGTGTCAAGGGCCGCAATCTCGCTCGTGACCAACGGTTCGTTCTCTGCGTCGACGAGGATCGGCCGCCGTACGCGTTCGTCCTGCTCCACGGACGCGCCGAGATCTCCGAGGACCCCGACGACATGCTGCGCTGGGGTGGCCTGCTCGGCGCCCGCTACATGGGCGACGACCGTGAGAAGGAGTACGCCGCTCGTAACGGCGGCCCCGGCAACATACTCGTCCGTGGCCGCATCGACAAAGTCATCGCCTTCGACGGCATCGCCGACTGACGCCATACGCTGACGGGCCGGCGGGCACAGTGTCTCGGCCCGTCACCGCACGGCCGTCGCAGCTCACGACGCTGGCCGGCCGGGCTGCTTCGGTGCCCGCATGCCCGGCGCCGGGGTGCGCTCGGCGGCCTTCCGCGTCACGTCCAGGGCCCGTCCTGCCGCCCGTAGCGTTTGCAGGACCGCCGTCACCTCGCGCACGGCCCGCTCGGGAATCACTGACCCGATCCGCAGCTCCAGCTCTTCCTCGAAGACCTCCAGCGCCCCTTCCACCAGCCTTCGCCCCTCAGGCGTCAACTCGACAACCGAGGAGCGGCGGTCGTTCGGATTAGCCCGCCGCGCACACAGACCCGCCGCCTCCAAACGGTCGACCACCTTGCTCGTGCCGCCCACCGTGATCGAGAATTCCTCCGCAATGTCCTGGATCCGCGGCCCAGGCCGACGCAACAGCAGGTGTAGGACCTCGAACGAGGTCAACGGCAGGTCGAACTCGGCCCGCAACCGCCCCTCGATGCCGCTCCACAGCTCGATCTCCAACGAGACCAGCTCCCGGTACAGCTGCTTCAGGTCCGCCATCACTCATCTTCCGATGAACCATCTTCCATGGATGATTAATGGTAGGTCACCAGCGCGGGCCCGCGCCCACGGCGAGTTCAGCGACGACGCCACGCTCCGGCTGACCCTGATCAACCCGGCCCTACTGCCCGGATGCTGGCGGGCGCCGATAGTACCTGAGGGCTTGCTCTCCCGCTGGGGACTTGCAGCTCACCACGTCCGGTCGCCCGGGGTCCTCGAGCGCTCAATGCTTTGATCGACTCCATCCTTTACGGGAAGAAGATGTGCGCCCTTAGCCTTGCGCTCTCACGCCCCGTCTCGGTCTGGACGGCAGCCGTCGAGCCCGGTGGCGAGATCCGCGACCGCGCTTTTCCAATGCCGGAAGCGACATGGCATGGGCCAGTGGCGGGCGGACCCGCCACTGGCCCTTCCGATGAATCGCTGTCGGTCAGCGCAGGCGGTCCTTGGCCTTGTAGTACGCCCCGGCGAAGGGCAGGAACCAGGCGGTGCCGTTGTAGAAGGGCACCGGCACCTTGGGGAAGCCGAAGCCGCGCATGGGGTTGGCCTCTGGGTGGCCGTCCATGACCTCGGCCATGGCGCGGCCCATGTAGGTGGCCATCTGGACGCCGTGGCCGCAGTAGCCCATGGAGTAGTAGAGGCCGTTGGCCTCGCCCGCGTGCGGAACACGGTCGTAGGAGAAGCCGACCATGCCGCCCCACACGTAGTCGATCTTCACCCCGGCCATCTGCGGGAAGATCTCGGTCATCTCCCGCTTGAGGATGTCACCGCTCTTGACGTCCGAGGCGGGGTCGGAGGGGGCGAAGCGGGCCCGGCCGCCGAAGGCGAGGCGGTGGTCCGGGGTGATTCGGACGTAGTGGCCGATGTTCTTGGAGGACACGACCACGCGGTTGTTGGGGATGAGCTGCCGGGCCCGCTCCTCGCCCAGTGGCTCGGTGACGATGACGAAGCTGCCGACGTTGATCAGCCGCTTGCGGAACCAAGGCATGGCCTTGTCGGTGTAGGCGTCGGTGGCCGCCATGACCTGCTTGGCGCGGATGGCACCGTGCAGGGTCTCGACGAGGAAACCGCCCTTGGGGATGCGGTGCAGCGCGGTGGCGGCGTTGCGTTCGTGGATCTGAGCCCCGGCGCGTTCGGCGGCCTCGGCCAGGCCATGGACGTACTTGCCGACGTGAAGGTGCGCGCTGAGCGGGTCGAGCAGGGCTCCGTGGTAGTAGTCGGAGCCCAGCTCGGCACGCAGATCGCTCTTGCTCAGCAGCGTGGTGTCGTGGCCGAAGTTGTCGGCCAGGTCGCGCTGCGTGGCCCGCATGCGCTCCAGGTGCTGCGGCTTGAACGCGACTCCCAGACGCCCTACGCGGTGGAAGTCGCAGTCGATCTGCTCCTTGACCGTTAGCTCCTCCACAACGTCCACCGCCTCGCGGAAGGCGTCGTACAGCTCCCGGGCCCGCGGCTGCCCGTAGCGCTTGCGGGCCTCAGCGACTCCGATGGTGATGCCCTGGGTGCACATGCTGCCGTTGCGCCCGGAGGCCCCGGAGCCCACCTTGTCCTTCTCCACGAGGACGACGTGGGCACCCTTGCGTGCCGCGTGGTAGGCGGTGGACAGGCCGGTGAGGCCGCCGCCGATGACCACCAGGTCCGCCTGTTCGGGCAAGGGCTTGCCGGTCCGGTCGGGGAAGGCAGGGGCTGTGTCGAGCCAGTAGGGGATCTGCTTCATGACGTACGTCCTCGGATCTTCCTGGTCGTCCAGGAGCGCTTCTCTTGGGTCCCGGCCTCAGCAGCCGAGCAGGGCCGGTAGGCCGGACAGGTCGGGCAACTCGTCGTAGGGCTGGTAGTCGGCGCTGCCGCTGTGGCGGTCGTAGCGGTTGATCCACACGCGGCGAGCGAGGCCGAGGTCGCGGGTGGGGATGAGGTCGTATTCCCAGCCCTGGGCGACGTGGATGACCTGGGCGGGGTCGATGTCCATGGTCTGGAAGGCGTACTCGAAGGCATGGCGGTCGGGCTTGTAGGCGCCGGCCTGCTGGGCGGTGATGACGTGGTCGAACTCGACGCCGATGTTGGCCAGGTTCTGGGCGATGAGGTCGTCGTCCGTGTTGGAGATGATGGCGATCTCGTACCGGGACTTCAGCGCCCGCAGGGCGGCCGGGACCTCGGGGTGGGGGCCGAAGGTGGGCACGGCCGCGACCAGGGCCTCGCCGTCGGACTTCCGGTACTCCAGTCCGTGCAGACGCATGGCCATCTCCAGGCTCGAGTGCAACACCTCGTGGAAGGGGCGGTATGCCTCCAGGACGGCCTGGAACCGCATGACGCGGAAGTCGTCCAGGAACTCGTCGACGTTCAGGCCGTCCAGGTCCAGCCGGTCGGCCAGGACCTTCAGGGTGGTGGGGCCGAGATGGAAGTCGACCAGGGTGCCGTAGGCATCGAAGGTGACGATCTGACGCATGGTGTTCAACCTCTTTCCGGGCATATGAGACGATCCGTTCGCCGGGAGTCGCTATCTCGTCGAGTGCGGCCAGGTCCGGCTGCATCGGGGTTCAGGAGGCTGCCGCCGCTTGGCGGCGGCCTGTTGAGGGGGCATCAGGGCTGAGGGGGTACCCGAGGGGCCGCCGCTGAAGGACGGGCCCCGGACAGGGCCGGGGACGGCGAATGCTGATCAGGTAGTCGGCGGCAGCACCATTACCTCCGAGTGCGATGCGCCTCTCTCCGGTTCGAGGTGATGCGTCAGTGAAGCACGGTGGAGAATCCGGCAACAAGGGAAGTGAGGCCGCGTGATCGGCCGCGAATTTTGTGCCTGTGCACAATTTCCTGTCAGGGATCCGGTGCGGTTCTGCCCGAACGGAATGGGTCTTCGAGAGGCACCGCGAGCGGCTCCGCCGCGAACTGCGGCCGCTTGGCGCTGCTGCCGGCGGCGTGACCGTGCTGTCGGCCGCCAAGGCTGTCGTCCTCATGAAGGGCAGGTGGCCTCTGACCGCCACGCTTTGGCTCAAGCTCTCCCGGTCGCGGCCCCCGGCCGGTTGCCTCATCTGTCCAGCGATCGGTGGATCAGGACATCGTCGCCCGGAAGCGGGCGCCCGCGTCCGTCTCCAGCCAAGCCAGGGCGAGGACCAGCCGGGCGGCGTCGTTCGGTCGGGACAGCTTCAGCCCGGTCGCCTCTTCCGCAGCCTGCAGGCGATTGCCCACCGTGTTCCGGTGACGGTAGGTGCGTGCGGCCACCTCAGCGACCGAGCCCAGATCGAGGTACCAGCGCAGGGTCTCGACGATGCTGTCGCGGTCGCGCAGTTCGAGCAGTGGGCGCAGCACGCCGGTGGCCATCGCACCGGTGAGCTCCTCCTGCGCCGACATGATCGCCCCGATCCAGTGGCCCTCCACGTGCCGCACTCCGGGCTGCGCGGAGCTGCGGATCGCGGCACGTGCGAACCGGATGCCCCGCGCCGTCAGCGCCAGCCCTGGGACTTCCGCGACGCCGCAGCGCCACGTGGCGAACGGCCGGAGCATGGCAAGCATGGCCTCTTCATCGCACCGTCCGTGACCGATGATGCCGAGGAGCTCGTCACCCATCCATCCGAAGTGACGTACCAGGCCGCCCCGACGCAGCGCATCGCCGACCTGGGACACAGCCGGGTCCCCGGTAGGAACGGATTCGACCACGACCACGGTCAGAGCGACGTTCTCGGCGAAGCCCAGCAACGTCGAGGCCTCGGCGACGGTGGAGGGATCCTGCTCCCCTTCCAGGACCAGGCGGCTGAAGGCGCGGTTACGCACCTCCGTACGACGGCTCGCCAGGTCGCGCTCGGTGCGGCGGTAGGCGTCGACGACCTCGACGCTGTTGGCGTGCGTCGCCTCCCAGACGCGGATCAACCCGTCGAGGAAGTCGGGATCGGCGCTGATGCCACGTGCTCGCCCCTCTGTGAGCACGGCCTCCCACAGGGTCCTGAGGTCCAGCTGGAAGGAGTGCATCAGAGCGGTCAGGGGAAACGCCTGCTCTGCTCGCTCGCGTCCCACGTCCTCGGTGGCGCGCGAGACCGTCCGGGGCACGGGACCGCCGGCCAGCCGGGTCAGGGCGAGTTCGAGGGTTCGTCGCATCCCCTCCCGTTTCTGGACCGGGTCCCAGTCCGTCGACGCGTAGGCGGGCTCCTCGGCTTCCAGTCGTTCGAGAGCACGAGAGGTCAGTTCGTCGAGTTGTTCCTCGAGAAGTCGGCGCGCGATCGCCTGCACGGCGTCGTGGCGAGCCTCGCCCTGCCGGCGTCTCGGGCCGCTCACGAGGACCGACTCTCCCGACGACAGCCGTCACCGGGCAGATCCGGGGCCCTCTCCGGGTGATGCCGCTGATATGCCGGTGGGGCTCCCTGGCGGTAATTGTGCATAGGCACAAAATACGGGGTCGATGTCGCGGCCTCGCGTCCCTTGTTGCCGGATTCTCCGCGGTGTTTCACTAAAGCATCACCTCGGGCGGGAGAGCTCGTGACATACCACGCACTTGGAGCAGTTATGGCGCTTCCGTAAGCACCCTGATCCCCAGTCCGTCTCCTTGAGTAGGCACTGCTGAGGGGCGCCGCGTCCTTCGAGTCAGTCTCAGCCTACCGCTACGGGCCCACCAGGAAGCGATGAACAAGGCACGGCCGAGCCAACCGGTTCGCCAGGCAGAGCGGGATCGAGATCACCCAGGACCTCCCCGAGACTTCGCCGAGCTCAAGGCGAGGGTCGAGGACCAGAACGTCACCTGTGACGTCGTGAACGCCGCCGCGTGAGCTGATGCCCCGTCTCGATGAGCGCTCCGCCTTTGGCGGACGGGCCACCTCGGACCTGATCGCCGACCAGGTGCTGGCGCGCGTCCTGGCCTGGGCCCCTGCGGCCGTCGGAGTGGGCATCGAGGGGAAGTACCGACG
Source organism: Micromonospora sp. KC213 (assembly GCF_004348325.1). GTDB lineage: Bacteria > Actinomycetota > Actinomycetes > Mycobacteriales > Micromonosporaceae > Micromonospora. The sequence goes on from NZ_SMKF01000002.1 coordinate 10,110, forward strand.
GGGGCGTTCGCCCTGCACCTGTCGGTCGTCGACCTGGCCAAGGTCTGCGAAGCGATCGAGACACAGCCGCGGCAGCCCCGCCCGCCTCCTCCCGGGAACCGCATCGGTCGGACCGTTTGGGAGCTGACTGACAGCGTCGGGCAAAAGGTCCGACACGGGTGGCGGGGACCGGCCACGACCTGAGCGTCGTGACGCAGGCCCACGGTGAGTGATGAGCGCCCTGACGACGAGAGAGAGAACGCACCGATGACCTCAGCGACCACCACCGGCCAGGACGGAACGACCATCCCCGGTCACACCGGCCAACTGCCGGGCTCGCTCCTTGATCACGTGCTCCGGCAGTCCTTCGGACTCGAGGGATACGTCCAGCACCCACTGGGAGGGGAGATCGACCAGAACGTCCGGATCACCGGCGATGACGGCATGCGCTACTTCGTGCGGGTCACCCGCGCGGAGCCGGACTCAGCCGAGGTCCTCTGGCAGAATTCGCTCCTCCAGCATCTGGCCGCCACCGTTCCCGGCCTTCCGGTGCCACGACTGGTCCCGACACGCGAGGGGAAGTGCCTCGCCGACGTCGTCCACGAGGGCCGAACGCACGTGGTCCGCGTGATGAGCTGGATCGAGGGCCGGGTCCTGGCGGAACTCGACGACCACCCCGCGGCGCTTCTGCGTCAGCTGGGAGAAGCCGCTGGGCGGCTGAGCCTCGGACTCTCCAGCATGGAGCCACCGGTGGGCTTGGAACCGCACGACTGGGACATGCGCCGGGCCGCTGAGATCGTCGAGGCGTCGCTGCACGCCGTACAGGACGCCGACCGGCGGGAGTCGGTGCGCACGATCATGGGCTGGTACGAGGAACTCCTGCCGGCATTGGACCGACTGCCGCGGAGCGTCGTACACCAGGATCTCAATGACGCCAACGTTCTGGCCGACGCCGACGAGGACGGGGTGCTGCGGATCTCGGGCATCGTCGACCTGGGCGACTCGCTCTACGGTGTGCGCGCGGCAGAGGTGGCGATCGCGGCGGGCTACGCCATGGTCCGCAAGGCCGACCCGCTCGCTGCGGCGGCCGAAGTCGTGGCCGGCTTCCACTCGGTGCTCCCCCTCACGGCTGAGGAACTGGCGGCTGTCTATCCGTTGGCGGCCGCCCGGCTGTGCATGAACGCCGTGACGTGGACGCGCCGGGTCGCCGAGAGCGACACGCCATACGGACGGACCCGCGTGCAACACACCTGGCCCGCGATCGCGCAGGTGGCCAAGGTTTGCCCCGACGTCGCCGAGGCGACGTTCCGGGTCGCGTGTGGGCTCCCCCGGACGCGGGAGCAGCGGGGTTTGGAAGAGGTCCTGGCAGAGGCGGCCCGAGAGGGCTCCCCGCACACACCGGCTGCGCAGCTGCTCGACCTGCGACCGGCAAGTGATCTCTACGACGAGGTCGACTGGCACGACGCGAGGGCGGTGCGCGCGAGCATCGACGACGTCCTCGACGGACGGCGGCGGCGGGGCTACGTGCCCCACCTCAGCGCATCGCTGCTCCTGGGGGGCCAGCGCCGCCCAGGAGCCGACGAGCCGGCGACGGTTCAGGTCGGCGGCTCGCTGATCGTGGCAGACGCCGAGGAGGTTGCCAGCCCGCTGTCCGGCGTCGTCGAGGCCCGCGGTGGCGCCGGGATGCCATTGGTGCTGCGACATGCGGTCGAGGGGCGGGAGTTCTGGACGTGCTGGTGGGGACTCGACGACACGCCGCCTGTCGCGGCGCGAGTTCCGGCCCGAGCGCCGTTGGGACGCGCCTGCGCGGGCGATGAGACGGACCCACTCGGGGCCTGCGTCCAGGTGCAGGTCCACCGCACCGCACGGATCGCCACGTGGCCGCCGCCTCGTGCCGTGCCGCCCTCCGCACGGCAGGTGTGGAGCCACCTGTCACCCGACCCTGCCCGGCTCTTCGGGTTCACCGAATCCCCCGCCGCGGTCCCCACCATCGACGACGTCGTCTCAGTGCGCCGTCGCCACATCGCTCGCTCCCAGCGCAACTACTACCGCAACCCGATGAACCTTGTGCGTGGGCGGGACGTGTGGTTCCACGACGAGGACGGCCTGGCCTATCTGGACTCGCTGAACAACGTCACCCACGTCGGCCATGCCGAGCCACGCGTGACGGCCGCCGCCGCCCGACAGATGCGCAAGCTCAACACCAACAGCCGTTTCGTCTACCCGCAGATCGCCAGTTACGTGCAGAAGCTGGTAGCCACCCTGCCCCACCCGCTCGAGGTCGTCTTCCTCGTGTGCACCGGCAGCGAGGCAAACGACCTGGCGCTGCGGATCGCCCGCCAGGTGACAGGTCGTCAGCACATCGTCAACATCGATGGCGCTTACCACGGAAACACCGGCGTGGTGACCGGGATCAGCCCGAACCGTTACAAGGGCCCCGGCGGCGCCGGTGCGCCCGCGACCACCCACGAGGTCGTCATTCCGGACCGCTACCGCAGCACCTACGGGTACGACGACACGGACGCCGGAGTCAAGTACGCGCGCGACGCCGCGGCTGTCATCGAGCGGATCACGGCCGACGGCCGACCCCCGGCCGCCTTCATCGCCGAGTCCCTGATGGGATCGGGTGGGAACATCGTGTTCCCCGACGGCTACCTCGATGGCGTGTTCACCGCTGCCAGGCGGGCGGGTGCCCTGTGCATCTCCGACGAGGTCCAGGTCGGCGTCGGGCGACTCGGGCCCTGGTGGGGGTTCGAGCTCCAGGGGGTGGTCCCGGACATCGTCACGATGGGCAAGCCGCTCGGGAACGGGCATCCCCTCGCGGCGGTGGTCACGACTCGGGAGATCGCCGACGCGTTCGACACGGGCATGAAGTACTTCAACACCTTCGGCGGCAACCCGGTCTCCTGCGCGATCGGCGAGGCCGTGCTCGACATCGTCGAGCAGGATGGGCTGAGGGAGAACGCCGTGAGCGTGGGCGGGTACTTCGCCCAGTCGCTGCGCGAGCTCCAGCAGCGCCAACCGCTTATCGGTGACGTGCGGGCGGAAGGGCTCTACCTCGGCGTCGAACTGGTCCGCAACCGCACCACCAAGATGCCGGCCACTGAGCAGGCCTTCATGGTCACCGAGCTCATGAAGGAGCGAGGCGTCATCGTCTTCCCCAATGGCGTGCACGACAACGTACTGAAGATCAAACCGCCCATGACCTTCCGCCGCGAGCACGTGGATCTCTACGTCGACGCGCTGGACGAGGTCCTGAGCCTGCCCGAACTGCGCTCGGCCGTTCAGCCCTGAGACGGGCAACCGCCTACAGAGGCAGTGAACGAGAGTGGCCCGCGAAACGTGAGAGGTGCCCTGCTGGCCGGCTTCTCCGGCCAGGGCTTCAAGTTTTCGCCCGCCATGGGCGACATCGCCGCGGACCTCGCCCTGGCGGGCCGCGCCTCCCAGCCGATCGACTTCATCACCACAAACGGCCGCACTGCGGGCCTGAGCTAGAAAGAGGACACACATGACCCTGACCATCGGCCCGCTGCGGGCTGAGCCCGGCCAGAAGACCCGCGGGAGCCTGCCCGCCGACCTCGGCACCGCGACCGTGGACGTTCCCCTGATCCTCGTCAACGGATCCCGTCCCGGCCCCAGGGTCGTGATCACCGGTGGCGTCCACGGCGGCGAGTTCATCGGAGTCGACGCTGCCACCCGCCTGGCTGGGCTGCTGGAACCCGACGAGGTCGCCGGCCAGCTGGTGATCTGCCCGGTGGCCAATCCGCCGGCCGTTTACCGGGGCAGGCTCAACATCTCCCCGCTGGACGGCGTCAACATCAACCGCGTCTTCCCCGGCGACAAGGACGGCGGCCCCACCGACCGGATGGCGGCCTGGCTGTTCGAGAACCTAATCGACGGCGCCGACGCCTACGTGGACCTGCACAGCGGCGGCATCGACCAGCACCTGCTCGACTTCGTCGGCTACCGCCTGACCGGCGACGAAGAGCTGGACGCGAAGAACAGGGCAATGGCCCACGCCGTCGGATACGAGCGGGTCATCTTCGGCACCAGCCCGGACGGCGGCAACAGCCACGCCGCGGCGAACCGACAGGGTGTCCCCGCGATCCTGGTCGAGACCGGGCAACTCGGCGACCGCGACCCCGCCACCGTGCGTAGGCTGCTCGACGCCCTGTACCGGCTCCTGCACCACCTCGGCGTCATCGAGGCGCCGCAGCACCTCGCACCGGTGACCGTGCAGCCGCACGACTGGATGTGGACGGGCGAGGTCGAATCTCCGGTCACAGGCCTGTGGTACCCGGACGCGGTCACCGGCGACGAGGTGACCGAGGGGCAGACCATCGGCCGCATCATCGACCCGATCGACGGCGCCGAGCACAAGGTCGTCGCCACCGCCACCGAAAAGATCATCTACGGCATGAACGGACTCTCCGTCCGCCCCGGCACGCACCTCGCCGCCATCGCCACCCCGCACCACTGACGGGTCTCATGCCCGCCCACTGATTCCACCCCACGCAGGTCAGGCTCTTTGCTTTTCGTCTCTTGTGGACGTGTGGCTGCTCGTCCGACGAGCATCCCCCGCGTCTCGGCCCGTCCGGGTTCGGGTGGGTCCGGTCTGGTCCTGGCGACGATGGCGAAGTCGATCAGAGACTCCATCGATGGACATCGGGGGCCTTCGCGGCTGGGTTGGCTGGCTGTCAGCCGGCTTGTCGGCGCCGTCAACCCGTTCGGAGTGCTAGCGGTCAGCCTGGGGTTGGCCGGTTCCTGCGTGCTTGGGCGAGACCCAGCCACTCGCCGAGCCGTCGGCGGATCCGGCTGCGGCGATATCCGCCGTGCACCGCCCCGGTTGCTGGTGGATCGAACAGCGATCCTGACCCGGGTACGGCTGTGGCGGGCTTGGTCAAGAACGTAGCGCTCCACCGGGCAACTAACCACTCCGTGGTACGCGGTGCCAGTCGGTGGGCGGCTAGCGCCAGGTGTGAGACCACACCCGTTGTTGCCTGCCTGCGCGGGCGGCGGGCGCACGCGAGGATCTTGGCGGCGATACGCTCCGGTGCGTACGCGGGAGGGATAGCTCGTAGTTGGCGGCCCGAGTGGTTGGCGGCCCGCTCGAAGAACGGCGTGTCGACCGGCCCAGGTAACACGAGACAGACCCGTACCCGAGGATGACGGGCGACTGCCTGCTGAAGGTTCAAGGCCAGCCCTCTGATGGCAAACTTGGTCATGGAGTAGAGCGGGACCAGCGGGTTTGGGAACAGTGACAGCAGCGACCCGACGAGCACGAGGGTCCCGTTGTCCTGCGCCTGGAATGTAGCCAGTGCGGCGCGGGCGCACAGCGTGGCGCCGAATACGTTGGTGTCTATCAGCCGACGAATCTCGTCCACCGATTCGGAGCCCAGCGGCCCGGCAATGCCGACGGCCGCCGCTTCGACCCAGACGTCTATCTGCCCGAACCGCTGCGCCGCCAGCTGGGTCAACCGTTCGACGGCCGCCGGATCTGCAATGTCGGTCGGCACCACCAGCACCTGCCCGCCTCGTGCTCGGCAGTCGTGTTCCACCTCCGCGAGCGCCTCTTGGCTGCGCGAGGCGAGTACCAACCTGGCCCCTTCGGCGGCGAACGCCAAGGCGGTCGCGCGGCCGATTCCACTCGACGCCCCCGTGATCAGCACCACGGCGTCACGGAAGGTTCTACGCCTGACCATCACACCTCCCGCAACGCAGGCGAACGAGATTAGCCATCTACCCACGGGCGTGACGATCACTCCCAGGACGCATCACGGTGCCTGCCCCGCCGCGGCGAATCCCGGCGGGAAGGCCAGGAGAGGTCACAGGCTTCTCGGTCGTCAAACGCCGACGAGTCGTCAAAAGGTATGTGGATCTAGGGCCATCGCACGGCGGTTGAAGATGTCGCGCAACACCGCGAAGAAGGCCCTGGCCAGTGACGAGCCGCCGCGGTATCGGCGGGCGGCGAGGGTTCGATCGTGGATGCGGCCGAGCCGCAGATGAGGGCTTTGTTGGCCGAGTTCGCCTTACCTGAACGGCATTGGCTCTTGACATGAACGAAGGTTCAAGTTCTACCTTCGTCGCAATGGGTCCGTTCTCGGGGGTAGATCACATGACGACGCTGCAGCTGTCCGACGCTGAACTCGCAGGTCAACCTGCCGCCTATTGGACAGGCGTGGCCTACGAGTCGCTCATCGCTTTTATCCGTGCCCGGCACGCCGAACTTGGGTTCACTCAGCCCCAGTTCTGGCTGCTGCGCAACCTATCCAGTAATGACCTTTTGCCGGAAGGAGGGGGAATGACCGTTCCTGAGCTCCGGCAGGCGATGAGTTCGTATCTCAGGGCCGCAGACGATCTGGAGGCCGAAGCGGAGGCTCTGCTGGAGCGCGGCTGGCTGACCCGCACCGAGGAGGGAAGACTATGGATTACCGAAGCGGGGGAAGACGCTCGCGTCAGCCTCAAACAGCATGCGCCAGCGATCCGCGCCCGCATCCATGAAGGCATCGATGACGCGGACTACGTCACGACCCTCAAGGTTCTCCGGCAGCTAATCCTTAACACCGGTGGCTCGGCGTAGTGGCTTCACCGGCTACTTTCCGATAAGGCCACGGGATCGCTGAGACTGCGACATCGACTCATCGGCAATCCGCATGCCGTAGAACTGATGCGGGTGGCTGCCGGTCGGGGCGGGGGAGTTTGGTACGGCCCGGCGGCGCCGGCGCGGCGGCCCCGAGGATGGCGTCGATGACACCTACGCGACACGGCACTGGTCGGGCACAGCCACGGCGGGATGGTCATCACCGGTGCCGCCGACCGGGCACCGGATCGGATCGACTCCCTGGTTCACGTCGACGCCGTAGTACCCGCCGACGGCGACTCCTGCTGGTCCCTGGTGTCCGTCCAGAGCGGAGGTGGTACCTGGAGGTGGACGAGACCGGCTGCGCGTCTCGACCACTGCCGTTCTTCGATGCCCGGGCGACGCCGCACCCGATCGCCTCGGTGCTTCAGCCACTCCGACTCACCGGCGACCCGGGACAAGTCCGCCGTCGGGACTACGTCTACGCCGCGGGGTGGGCCGACCAGTCCCCGTTCACCCCGATCTACCAGAAGCCCAGCGCGGAGCCAGGCTGGACCACCCATGCTCTTGCCGGCGGACACAACCTGATGCGTGACACGCCGGAGGAGCTGACGAAGATCTTGGTCGACGTTGCCGCGTCCCGCTGAGCACGCATCCGACAGCCCACTCGGAAGGTCCGCCAATCGTCACGGAAAGTAGCCGGATCGCGGGTGCCTGCATCCGGACATGCCGAATAGCGTGCACCTGATCAGCGCATCGAGGAGGAGATCTTCGGGCTCAATCGTGCGACCGGCGTGCAAGGTACGCGTCGAGCCGGCGCAGCGCGGACGCAGGTGGTCTGGTCATTCGCTGTGGGCCCGCGTAGCCGCCCATCTCGGCCATCGCTGTCCAGTGCTGAACGCCGCTCCGGTCCCCGGCACTCTCGCATTGCCGCACCAGGTGGTGTGCCGCATCGGCCCAGCCGCTGGTAGCGGCAGCCGACCACAACTCCTCAGCGTCAGCCGCCTCGCCCCGCGACGCCAGCAGCACGGCAAGATCACTCATCGCCCGGGCGCTCCCCTGACCAGCGGCAAGGACCAGCATCTCCTCGGCCATGTCCAGGTCGCCGGCCGCCAATGCCCGCGCACCCATCTCGGCCTGCGCGGGAACATAGCCATACTCTGCCGAAAGCCGGTACATCCGACGCGCCGCTTCCTGTTGCCCATCCTCGGCAAGTAGCTCGGCATAGGTGAAGGCGGCGATGTAGTGACCCGCCTCGGCGGCCTGCTGCAGCAAGGGAAGCGCTTCTCCACGGTCGCGAACCCTGAGGTAGAACATAGCAAGCTGCTCGGCGGCGTTGCCGTCGCCGTCGGCGGCAGCAGCACGCCACCGCTCCTCCGCCAGCGCCCGGTCACCGTTCAGCCATGCGAGCACTTGGTCACGGGAGCGCTCATAGGCGTAATGCGCCTGCACGGCCGGACCCGCTCCGCCTGGACCCTCCGCCCCGGACATATCGACCTGGTTCATGCCTTCCTTCCTTTCCCGCCACCGACCATCAGCCCTGCAGCACCCGCCCTCGCTACGCAGTACGCATACCAAGCGGGCGCAATCTCGATGCAGGCTTCATTCGTAGGTCACAGTGCCCGATCCGCCAAGGAGCCGACGGCAACGCACTCTTCTTGCCGCAGACCGCGCGCTACGCGGCGTGACCGCAACCGGATCAAGCCGGCACCCGTCGTGGCGAGTTGAATGCGCTTGGTCCTGTCGATGAAGTTATGACCGGTCAGTCGACCCAAGGGTCTAAGATCCCGGCTTGCGATGGCTCGAGATCCGACGACACTCGCTCACCAAGAAGGGCGAGGCACGTGGGCGTGGTTCCCATCTTTCGGCTGCCGGAGTGTCACTCGCCCGCGCCGTCGGTATGGGACTCGGCCCCTTTGCGTGCGTGCTCAGCAGCTCGTCGCCCCGAGCCATCGAGACGGCGGTTGCCATGGGCTACGCCGTTGACGACGTCGTGGAGATGCCCTCGGGTTACGTACCCGGCGAGGCTGATCACCACGATCAGTGGCGTTGGAAGTCACCCTACGAGACCTACGCACAATTGATCTCCAGCCAGGGCGGTGTGGCGCAGGCTGCACGGGCTCACCGGAACCTGTGGATCAGGGCCGTCGAGTCAGTGCCCGACGGGAGCGGCGCCCTGATCATTTCACACGGCGGCAGCATCGAACCGGGACTCGTCGACTGCCTACCGACCGCCGACCATCGATCCTGGGGTATGCCGTTCAGCCACTGCGACGGCGCTCGCCTTACTTATATCGACGGCCGATTCCAGGCCATCACATTCAGCCGGGCGCCCCAGAAGATTCGTACCCGATAGCTTTGTTGCACCAACGTCTGGCACCCTCCTTTGCCGCCGTGCGAGCGCGAACTGACGTGCGGAACGGCCAATGGGGCGCACCGTTGGACTGGTAGGGAGGAAACCGTCAGCCGGTGCCGGTTGCGGCAATGCCAGTACGCAGTAGTCCGACCAAACGGCGGGCCTGCGCGGCGTCGGCGGTTAGGGCCGCTCCGCTGGCCAAGGTCAGCACGTCGGTGGCGGTGAGGTCGGAACGAAGTGCTGGCTGCGCGCGTCGGACAAGGCGATCGGCGATCGAGGTGATCGATGCGTGCCAGTCGCGGAACAGCGTGGTGCGGCGTTCGTCGGTGCTTTCCGTCGCGGCTAGGGCAAGGGGCCGCTTAGTGGCCACGTGCACCACGAATTCGTCGAGCCAGGCGAACAGCGCGCCCGTCGGGTCCGCGGACCGCAACAACTGCTCGCCGCGTTGGCATAGTACGGCGACCTCGTCGGCGTAGACGGCGACGAGCAGGTCGGCGCGCGTCGGGAAGTGGCGGTACAGGGTGGCGTTGCCTACCCCGGCGCGTCGGGCGATCACGTCGAATGCGACGTCGTTGCCTGCCTCGGCCAGTGCTTCACGGGCCGCAGCTATGAGCCGCGCACGGTTACGGGACGCGTCGGAGCGCGGGCCACGCTTGCTATCCGGGGACATCCCCGCATACGGTACCAGAAGTTAAACGGGGGTAGCCCCATTTAGGGTGTGGAGGGATCACGATGCCCATAACCATGGATGACCGGATCGCCATTACGGACCTGATCAACTCGCACGGCCACCTGACGGATCGCGGCGACTTCGATGGCCTGGCGACGCTGTTCGCCGAAGATGTCGTCTACGACGTGTCGGCTCTCGGTGGTGGCAAACTGATCGGGCTCGCGGCAGTCCGCGAAGCCGGCCTGGCACTGGCCGACGCCAACCCAGTAGCCCACCACGTGACCAATATCGTGTTACGCGAGACGGCGGACGGCACGGTCAATGCCCTGTCCAAGGGATTTGGGGTCATGGCGGATGGATCGACCGGCAGCGTTGCGTACGAGGACACTGTCGAACGAACGGCCGCCGGATGGCGAATCACGCACCGGATCGTGCGCGCCCGACGCACGCCCCTACATCAGGACTGACACTAACCAAGATCGAGTGCCCGCTCATGCGGCTCCCGGTGGGCTTGGCGTTCATCACCGCTGGTGACGCACGGTGATGTATGGCTACCCCTCCTGTCTCCGCATCCCGTGGCGTATCGGCCGATCAACTCGTTCTGCGCGCCGCGGTGTCGGCCTTCCTGGTTCGCTATCGTGGCCAGACTCAGGTTCATACCGAGTCCGACCCGCGCGTCTTCCTGCTCTGGTGCGCCGATCACGGCCCGGACCCGCTGGCTGCGGCGCGGGTTGATATCGAGCGGTACGTGCGCTTGCTGCAAGACGTTCGCCGGCACCAGCCCTCGACGGTGTCCCGCCGACTGTCGGTCGTGGTCGGCTTCTATCGGGTCTGCGTCATCGACGCCGTCGGCGGACCCGGCGGCCGACGACGTCCGCCGGCCCACGGTGCCGGCCGAGTCACCGACCCTCGGCGGCGGCGGCCCGCTGGCGTGCCGATTCGTACAGCACGACAGTCGCGGCGGTCGCCGCGTTCAGGGAGCTGGCGGACCCGAACATGGGGATCCGGACGAGTTGGTCGCATGCCTCGCACCAGCCCGAGCTGAGGCCGGTGGTCTCGTTGCCGATCAACGCCAGGGTGGGTTGTGTGAAGTCGTACTCGGCGGCGTCCAGAATGCCGCGCTCATCGGTTCCCATGATGCCGATGCCGATGCCGTCGGCGCGGACGTCAGCGACCCAGGATAGAACGGCCTGGTGGGAGGGCACCCGGACCACGGGCAAGGCGAACAGCGAGCCGGTGCTCGCCCGGACCGCCTTCGGGTCGTACACGTCGGCGGCGTGGCCGGTGACGATGACGCCGCCGGCGCCGAAGGCGTCCGCCGACCGAACGAGGGTCCCGATGTTGCCGGGGCTGGTGGGCCGATCGAACACGACGGTGAGCATGGTCGGACCGACCGGGATACGGCGCAGGTTGTCCTCCGGCAGCGCGACCACGGCCAGCAGCTCTGGAACCTTGTCTGCCTTGCCTCCCAGTTCGTGCATCAGTTCACGCGAGACGGCGAACTTCTCGGCCCGGACTGTGTCCAGGGCCTCGCGTGCCCAGCCGGACAGCTGAGCGCTGGTGTCGTAGAGCAGCTCCCGGATCTGCCAGCCGTGTTCGACGGCCATGGTGATCGGGCGCACGCCCTGCACGAGGAACTCGCCACGTCGCTGCCGTTTGGTCCGATTGCCGAGGAGAGCGTTCCACTGCTGGAACCGGGCATTGCGCGCACTCACTCGCAGAACCACTGCCAACCCCGCCTCCGACGCATTAGCCCGCCCATGCCCTGCCTGCCACGCTTCACCCGCCTCTGGCTCCCCGAGGTTTCCGACAAGACCTTCGGCCAGGCGCTCAGGAACGGACGGAGCAAGTCGCCCCGGCGCCGCGGTCGGTGCCGTCCCCGTCCGGACCGAGGGCATCCAGTCCGAGACCCCGACGGATCGCGATCTCTACGGGTGAGTATGCGCTGTCAGCCCGCTCCAGTTCGTACGGTGCGGCTGGCATCAGCGGCGGTTGGGCCATGAAGCGGGGCCGCGTTCCGTGGTGCGGTTGCGCCGCGTGCACCAGGAATGGGTGGCACAGGAAGACGTCGCCCGGAGATCCGGTGGCGAGGGCGAGCGGCCGGTGCTCGGACGCCGCCACCAGGTCGGGCGCAAGGGCCAGTCCGCTCGCTCCGTCCTCCCCGTACTTCTCCAGCACTTTCGGCACGTCGAGGTGGGAGCCGACCCGGATCCGGGTCGGGGCGTCCTTCTCACCGACCTCACTGAACAGGAACAGCATCAGCAGTGCCCGGCCGCGGGAGCGCACATTGGTGAAGTACCAGCTCTCGCCCTCCGGCAGATAGCTGCCCTCGATGTGCCAGCCCGCGTCGTCCGGCTCCTCTTCGTGCGGGAAGCGCAGCGGGAACGTGCCCAGCGAGTAGCGCGGCTCCCAGCGTCCCGCGCCGACGAGCAGGTCGTACACGTGGTGTAGGAACGGGGAGTTCGGAGCGGCGGCGAACGGCCCCTGCGCCATGCCGGGCACCCAGTGCACGGGCCGCGTCCACGTCGCTGGATCGTCCGGGTCGCAGCCCGTCTCCCGCCACAGCAGCCGCGCGCAGTCCGCTGCCACGCGCGGCGCGACGGCACCCTCCAGCTTAACGAAGCCGTCGCGAAGAAAGCGGGATACCAAGGTCGTGTCAGACATGCCCTCATCGTGCGGCAGCGCCGGTCTCGATCACCCGACATGTTCCGCGCCGCTTTTGTCGGGTGCCCACCGATGCGCTGCGACCAAGGTTGACGTCGGACGGAGGGCTTGATGATCTCGGCACTCCGTCGGACCGTCGAAGGGAGCGAACACGTGGACACCCGCATCGTCGACCATCCCGAGTTCCGGCTCGTGGGGCGCGCGACCCGTGCCCGGCTGGTCCATCAAGGCATCAACCCGCACATCCAGCGGCACATCACCGCACTGCCGATGGAGGAGCACCTGCGCTTGAAGGCTCTCGGCAATACTGAGCCGAGCGGCCTGCTCGCGGTCAGCGACGACCTTGACCCCGACTACGCCGAGGGCAGCGAGCTGACCTACCTTCACGGGGTCGCCGTGTCCCCGGGTACGCCGGTCCCCGGCGGCCTCGACATCATCGAAGTTCCGGCCGGCAGATGGGTGGTCATCCGGACCAGGGGGCCGCATCCGCAGACTTTGCAAAAGGCCTGGGCCACGGCCGCAGCCGCGTGGTTCCCGTCCAACCCGTGGCGTCTGCGGCCAGGTCCGGAGATCGTCGCGGTGCATGAGCCCACGAACGACTTCAGCACCGCGACCTGTGAACTCTGGCTGCCCGTCGAACCGGCGTAACGATCTGGCGAGCATCCAGACAGCATGGAGTTCTTTGTTCGCGGCGGTCAGGCGTTGGGCAGTTCGCGCATGCGTGGGACCGGAGAGAACACGACAAAGAGCACACCGGCCACCGCACCGACCGCGCCGATCCATAGTGCCGAGCGCACTCCGATCAGCTCGCCGAGGACCCCGCCGAGCAGCGCCCCGATCGGCCGCACACCGTAGTTGACGGTGCGCTGCGCGCCCTTGACCAGGGAGAGCCGGGACACCGGGGTTGCTGCCGTCTGCAGCGAGCCGACCCCGATGTCGAGGATCATCACGCCGAGCGAGGAGAGGAACTCCGCGGCGAACAGCATGCCGATCACCACCGGCTGGGGGCCGTCTGCGAGCGGGATCAATACCAGCGGGAGCGGGAACGCCACGTATCCGAAGACCACGACCGGGCCGATGCCGAACCGGCGGGTGAGCGGGCCGGTGACCGCGGCGCCGACCAGCCCGCCGATCGATGCGATGCCGATCAGCGCGCCGAGCATCCCGGGCGAGACGCCCAGCACGGTGGTCACGTAGAGGATCAGCAGCGCGTGGAAGACGTAGTTGAACAAATTCATCACGGTGACGCCGAGCAGCAGCTGCCGCAGCACCGCGGACCGGACGATGAACGCCAGCCCGGAGCCGATCCCCAAGCCGCCGCCTCGCGACCTGGAACCGGCGTTCTCCGGTGGGGCGATCCGGGTCAGCAGCAGAGCCGATCCCAGGTACGACAGCACATCGGCCACCAGCGCGAACGGCGCGGTGAGCACCTGCACGAGGACACCACCTACGCTCGGACCGGCCACGAACGACATGGCCCGGGCGCCGTTGGTCAGCGAGTTCGCGGCGATGTAGTCCGGCCGCCGCACCACAGAGGCGAACAGACTGCCGTCGGCGACCTCGTAGAAGACGGTGAGCGTACCGATGGCGAAGGACAGCACGCACAGGTGCCAAAGGTCCAGCACCCCGGCGAACGCCAGCACCGGCACCACCAGCAGCAGTGCGGCCCGGCCCAGGTCGGCACCGATCATGACCTTCCGCTTGTACCCCTGCCGGTCCACCCACGCCCCGGCGAGCAGCGAGAGGAAGAGGTTCGGCAGCAGCGCGGCGGCGGTCAGGTATCCCATCTCGGCCGCTCCGGCACCGATCGTCAGCACGGCGAGCAGCGGGATCGCGATCAGCGAGATCTGGTCGCCGACCATCGAGACGACGTGCGCCGACCAGTAGTGCCGGAACACCCGTTCCCGAAGCAGCGCCGCTGCGGGCTTCGGCAGCGCATCGGTGGTCACGGCGCGCCATCCTCAGGCGTCGGGATAGCCATCTGCACGACGGCGACCGGCCTGGATCCGTCGGTACGTGCCGTCTTGTCCCGATACGGTGCCAGCAACGCCTCGACCTGGGTGAGTAGCGTGACCAGCTGCTCGGCGGTCACATAGATCATGTCGTCGCTGAAACCGGCCGCCGCGCGCCACTCGGCGGGCTCCTCGCCGCGGACGGCGAGATAGGCCTCCGCCTGCCGTGTGTACTGCCGCAGGATCGCCGCGTTCAGCTGGTCGGCCGCGACCCGCGTTTCCGGGTCGTCCGAGTCGTCGGTCCACGATGTGCTGCTCGCGGTCGCCTGCCAGGGCCGCTCCCGTCCGTCGGCCGCGGGTGCCCGTTCGGCCAGCCCGTACTTCGCGAGCTGCCGCAGGTGGAACGAGCAGTTCGGCACGTTCTCGTCCAGAACGGCGGCGCACTGGGTGGCGGTCATCGGACCGTTGCGCCGCAGCATCCCGATCAGGCTCAGCCGCAGCGGGTGCGCGTAGGCGCGTAGGGCCCGCGGGTCGTTCAACCGGATCGTCTTGCGTTCCTCGGAAGCCATACCAGCAGATTGCTTTATAAAGACAGCTTTAGCAATATCTCTCTAGCATCTGTTGGTCGAGGCTCGACGGCGGCAGGCGCCGCTGCGGCGCGGTCCACAGCAAGGCCGACGGTCGCACAGCCGCAGCTGCACCGACCTTCGACAGTGTCGAACGGCAACTGCACGCGCAGCTCATCGCGCCGGGAACACCACCGCCAGCAGACGCGCGATGACGCCTCGCTCGATATCACTGAGCGGACGAGGTTTGTCGTCGCGGTCATAGCGCCCTCTGATGGGGCAGGCCGGCGTGGAACCGCAGCAGCCGGACCTTGTGCTCGCCCAGGATCGGGCGAGCACGCTCGATCAGCTTGCCGGAGTTCGGCCACACGCTCGCGTCCGTATCAGCGAACCGATACTGAGGTCGCTGTGCGAAGAGCTGTCCGGCCTACAAGAAGCGCTCAGGGTCGAAGTCTTCGAGGTCGATGATGCGAACCCGAGGAAGGACGTTGGTGAAGCAGCCCGCGTCCTCCTCGATGTCGAATACCTGCAGGCCCGGCAGGTCGGCGAAGCCGGCGTTGAGGAACTCCTTGAACCCGACGACCGCGACCTGATGATCACCTCGTAGGAGCGCGCCGACCTGCGGCAGGAAGTCGCCGTCGTGGCTGGCGAGCATCACATTGCCTGAGCGCCGGGCGATAGCCTCCAACGTCCGCTGGATGCCGATGTCCACCACCTTCTGATCCGACGAGCCGGCGAGCGGGATGGGCCGGTATTCCATGCTCAGGAGGGCCCGGACGAAGGGCATCGGCAGACCGCCACCCGAGGCATTGAGGAAGAACAGTCCCTTCACCGGCCGCTGCCACGTGTCCCGCGCGAATTCCCGCAGGCGCTCCCACCGGGGTCGCTCCGCAGGGGCCGGCCGGCGCTCCAGAACACTGTTGCCGAGAGTGGCATCGATGTTCTCCCCGTCCACGATGAGGTACGTGACGGGTTCCGGTGTACCGAGCATAGGCGTACCTCTCGAGTCGAGCAGCGAGCGCGGACCGGTCGAGCCCGAGCGTTGGACGTGCCGGAGGAAGCCGTGCTTCATGGTCAAGGGTATTGCCTGCCAGCCCTGCCGGCAGCATGCAACTCTCATGCCGCGCAGCGCTCGCCACCGAAGGTGACGTGCATGCCGGCCGCCGACGTCCGGACGTGCCGATCAGCGGGCGCTCAGCGGGTCGTGCCGACGCAGCGCGACGACCGATTCCCGGCAGCACAGGGTGGGGTCGTCAGGTCCGATCCAGAGGGTGTCGGTGGAGGAGGCGTCGTTGACCAGCAGCACGGTGTCGACCTGCCCCGCTGGAGCGCGGCCACCACCCAACCAGCCCGGCGGGCACGGTACCGTCGCCGGCCTGGGCCCGGTAGCGGTCGATGATGTCGCGGGTGTGTCGGTCGGCCACCTGGGCGCTGGCCCGCACGAGCGGCATCCACCGTCGCGGGTTGCTGATCCAGGTGTCGAGGTGGGCGCCGGCGGTCAACGCGCTCAGGAAGCAATCGGCAAGCGAACGGCTTGACGCGGCGGTGACGATCCTCTTGGCTAGAGACGTCATCTTGCAGCGCCGGTTGGTGGTGGAGCGCGCTGGTCAACCCCGGGCCACATGGGGGCTGCCAGCCATGGTCTCGCACCACGTGCTCGGCCGGCTCCGCGTGGTCCTGACCCGAAAGGGACCACCATGAGCGACGCCACCACGGCTGAACCTCCCGCCCCGGCGCAGCAGGATCAGCCGGAGTACGACCCCACGGACTGGACCCCTGTCATCGAGCGTGCGTTCTTCGCGCGCATGCTGCAGCTGTTGGGATCCTGGGCCGCCACCGCATGGCCTCAGCCCGTCGACGAGCTGGTGCGACACCGGCTCGCAGCCCTCGACACGCAGATCGAGCCCTTGGTCGCCAATGCGATGGACGCGGCCAACGCCCGGTTCACGGCGCTGGCCGTCGCGGCGTACGACATCCTGCAACCGGTGTGCGGCTCCATCAAGGCAGCGGCGATCGTGGAGGACTGTCTCAACAGTCCACTGCGCGAGGACCTGCTGGCCGGCACCCGCGGCATGCTCGACCACGCCGCCGACCCTTTCACCGCCCTGGTCGCGGCCAGCAAGCAACGCGAGCGGTCCTACTTCGGCCCGTCGTTCCGCTTCGAGCGACCCGTCGACGATGACGAAACGTACGTGCTGGACGTGCGCCGCTGCCTCTTCCACGAGGTTCTGGTCGCGGCCGGCCGTGGCGAGCTGCAGCCGATTCTGTGCCGTTTCGACCTCAACTGGGCCGATGCCATCGAGCCCTCGCGGCACCGTCTGAGGTTCGTGCGGCCGGTGACCTTCGCCAGTGGCGCCACCTGCCGCATGCTGTTCACCCGCGAGGAACACCTGTCCTCGCTGGTCACCAAGCCCGCCGATGCAGCCAGCACACCGCAGGCATCGGCCGCGGGGTGAACCCTCCGGGCTGAGCGACCACCCTGCTCGCGGCAGTTCTCCCTGCCGAGACATCTGTCTCGGCAGGGGGACTGCCCCGTCGATGCCGCGTGCCTCGCGACGTCCTCAATGACCCGTGGCAGGCCGTTCAGGAGGGCCGGCTGGCGGGTTCGGTAGGACTGTGCGACCAGGTGCCTGCGGTCGGCGGCGAGGTGGAACAGCACCAGGTCGTTGGTGCCGACGAACAGTTCGTCGGCGCCGGCGGCGCAGATGGCCGACGTGGCGTGGACCGCTGCCGGCGTCTCGATGAATTAGGTGGCTCGACCGGAGCAGCCATCGGGTGCCGTGCAGGCCCATGTCGGGGTTCGGCTCCCGCGGTACCGTGGCCTGCTTCATCTGCTGCCGGCGACTCCAACGCCCAAGGAGCTAGGAGTTGTCGGAGCACCTTGGAGGAAAAGAACCTCTGGCTCGGCGAGCGCGGGGCCGTGCGGCGCGTGCCGTCGGCGAACCGGACGAGAAACGCCGGTCACAGGTCTTTGGCCATGTTGCGGCCGGTCTCGGTGAAGCCCAGCTGTTCGTAGAGGGCTCGGGCGCCGGTGTTGTGGGCGAAGACGTGCAGGCCGATTCTGGTCAGCGCGTTGTCGTGGCACCAGCGCTCGGCGGCCAGCATGATCGCGCGGCCGTAGCCCTGGCGGCGTACGTCGGGCTCGACGGCTATGTTGTAGACGAACGCGGTGTCGTGGGTGACTTTGACCCAGAGGAAACCGACCCGGCGGTCGCCGTCGTAGGCGTACCAGAAATGGTGGTCAGGGGTGGCGAACTCGTCGGGAAGCAGCTGCGCGTAGGTGTCGGCGGCGTTGCGGGCGGCGTCCTGCGCCGACCGGCCCGACGCGGCGACGCTCTGTGCGTGGTGCGCCTCGGCCTCCGCCCGCCACGGCTTGTACTGATCCTCGGTCATCGGCTCCAGCCGCACGTCCGTCATGATCGACAACCTACGAGTCACAAGCACCCGCGCGCACTCTCAGTTCGGGGCCGCAAGTCCACGGCGACCCTGGCGTTACGCGCATGCGAACACGTACCGTCGTGTCGTCGACCGATTCAACGCCTGCGTCCCCGGCCTGCGGTCGTCGCCCGGGTTCGGGAAGGCAATCAGCCGCCGCCTCACCGTCGTCACCCACACCGGGCGGCGGGGCTCCGGCACGACGTTCAACATCCCGGTCGGCTACCGCCCAGCGGGCCGGAGCAAGGCCGTGATCTCGGCATGCAGTACCAGGGCAAGGGCTGTGGAACCGAAGCCAGGATGGGACTGCACACCCTTGCTTTCGATCCTCTCGGCGGTCGTGCGTCGGCTGTGGCCCGGCTGCGGTGGTGCCCCTGCCTCCCTGTGCCGTCGTTTCCGTACAAGACGGGTGCGGTGGCAGTTCCCTAGCATGGGCGTCGCGCTCCGCCCCGGTGCGTCGGCCCAGCGCTGCGGCCGTTCGATCTACATGGTGACGCTTGTCGCCTGATCATGAGGAGAACACGACATGCGTGAGCTGATCTACACCGGGTTCATCTCGCTCGACGGCGTTATGGACTCCCCTGGTGGTGGGCCGGGTGAGGAGCACCGCAGCGGCGGCTGGGTGTTCAAGGACATCGAATTCCTACCGGAGGCATTCTCACTCAAGGGCGAGGAACTCGAGGAGACGACGGCCCTGATGTTCGGCCGTCGAAGCTACGAGGCGTTCGCGCCGGTCTGGCGCGACTCGGACGACCACGCCGCCTACAAGCAACTGCCCAAGTACGTCGTCTCGACCACGCTGCCCGACGACGCCCTCGTCCAGGGATGGGGCCCGACGACGATCCTGCGCTCGACCGACGAGGTCGTCGAGCTCATAAAGAGCGAGGGCGGCGCGATCTTCATTCACGGCAGTGGGGAACTCACCCGACGGCTGTCGGACGCGGGCTTGATCGACCGGTACCATCTTCTCGTCTTCCCGGTGCTGCTCGGAGCCGGGAAGAGCCTGTTCAGCAAGGCGGACAAGGACAAGCAGGTACTGAGCCTCCGGTCCTCCGCGGCCTACCCGAACGGCGTCGTAAAGCTGATCTACGACGTCGTTCGCTGATCCAGATTCAGGGCGATCGGACCGCCGGTGCCCCCGCGGAGTTGCCGCGCGGTACGGCCGACGTACCGGCGCAGCGTACGGGCCAGGTGCGGCTCGTCGAAGTACTCGAGCTCGGAGACGACATCAGCCACTGGGGCGCCGGCGGCCAAGAGCGCCGCAGCCTTGCGCGCGCGTTCGACCTGCCGTACGGCGCCCTGGGTGAGCCCGGTCGCCGCCCGGAAGCGGCGTTCGATGGTGCGGTCCGAGACCGCTGGACGGTGCCCTCGGCGGACCGCGGTGACGAGCGGGTCACTGACCACGGCTCCGACGCGGACCAGACGGTCGACCAGGGCCTCGGCGTCGTCGGGGCCGGGCGTCTCCCAGCGGACGCCGTCCAACCGAAAGGTCCGGCGGGTGGTGTCGGGAAGCTCGACGCCGCTGTTGACCAGGGTCGGCGTGGGCACGGCCCGCAGTGACGTACCCACGGCGAACTCGATGCCGACGAAGGTCGCGCCCTCCGGCACCGGCGCGGCGTCAGTCTTGGTCTCGGGGCCGGTGATGCCCGCGTACGCCGTGCCCTCGCGCTCCCAGAACACCAGGCCCCAGCACACCGTCGCAACGGAGGTCATCTGAGTGACGTGCTCGCTCGTGCAGGTCCACACGGTGTCGACCCACGGCGAGTCGGACGCGCGCGTCTGGAACCGCAGTGCCACGGGAGAAGGATAAGCACAGTCCGCCGTGCACCCAATCGAGATGCCTGCCGAGCAACTGGGACGCGCCGCTCTTCTTGACACCGCAACGCACTGGGATGGTCAGGCGCAGCCGGAGGAGCCCCTTTGGTGCCGGGGCCGGGCTAGGACAGGGGCTGCTTGTCAAAGACCGGGATGCGGCAGGATGGCTGCGTGACCGTTCCGTCGCGCCCGTCCCAGGCCACCCTGGAGGCGGTGCTGGAGCGGCTGACCTATGTCAACGAGGAGACCGGCTACACCGTCGCCCGCGTCGCCACCGACCGCGGCGGTGACCTGTTGACGGTGGTGGGCGCGTTGTTGGGCGCGCAGCCGGGGGAGAGCCTGCGGCTGCACGGCCGGTGGTCGTCGCATCCGAGGTACGGCCGGCAGTTCGAGGTCGACTCCTACACCACCGTGTTGCCGGCCACGATCCAGGGCATCCAGCGTTACCTCGGCTCAGGACTGGTCAAGGGCATCGGCCCGGTCTTCGCCGAACGGATCGTCGCCCACTTCGGCCTGGACACGCTGAGAATCATCGAGGAGGAGCCCGCTCGCCTGGTGGAGGTGCCCGGGCTGGGCCCGAAACGCACCGCGAAGATCACCGCGGCGTGGGAGGAACAGAAGGCCATCAAAGAGGTGATGGTCTTCCTGCAGGGCGTCGGCGTCTCCACGTCCCTGGCGGTGCGGATCTACAAGCAGTACGGCGACGCGTCCACCGACGTGGTGACGAAGGAGCCGTACCGGCTGGCCGCCGACGTGTGGGGCATCGGCTTCAAGACCGCCGACACCATCGCCCGGTCGGTGGGGATCCCGCACGACAGCCCGCAGCGGGTCATGGCCGGCCTGCGGTACACGTTGTCCGAGGCCACCGACAGCGGCCACTGCTTCCTGCCCCAAGCTGAGCTGGTGGCCGACGCCACGAAGATCCTCGACGTGTCCGCCGACCTCGTCGGCCGTTGCCTGGACGACCTGGTCGCCGACGAGGGCGTTGTGCGGGAAACCCTGCCCGGCAGCGGCGGGGAGCCGGTGCAGGCGGTGTATCTGGTGCCGTTGTACCGCGCCGAGCAGTCCCTCGCCTCCTCGCTGGCGCGGCTGCTGAACGACCGCGCCGACCGGCTACCCCACTTCACGAACGTCGACTGGGGCAAGGCCCTGACCTGGTTGAGAGCGCGTACCGGCAACGACCTCGCCCCCGAGCAGGAGCAGGCAGTCCGGCTCGCGTTGACCTCGAAGGTCGCGGTGCTCACCGGCGGTCCGGGCTGCGGCAAGAGTTTCACCGTCCGCTCCGTCGTCGAACTCGCCGCCGCGAAGAAAGCCAAGGTCACCCTCGTCGCCCCGACCGGACGCGCCGCCAAACGCCTGTCCGAGCTGACCGGGCACCCCGCCGCCACCGTGCACCGGCTGCTGCAGCTACGCCCCGGCGGAGACGCCTCCTACGACCGGGACAACCCCCTCGACGTGGACCTGCTCGTCGTCGACGAGGCCTCCATGCTCGACCTGATCCTCGCCAACAAACTCGTCAAAGCCGTCCCACCCGGCGCGCATCTGCTGCTGGTCGGAGACGTCGACCAGCTTCCCTCCGTCGGCGCGGGCGAGGTCCTGCGGGACCTGCTCGCCGCACCCGCCATCCCCCGGGTGCGGCTGACCCAGATCTTCCGCCAGGCCGCCCAGTCCGGCGTGGTCATCAACGCCCACCGCATCAACGCCGGCCGCCCGCCCCTCCTCCAGGGCCTGCCGGACTTCTTCCTGTTCGCCAGCGACGACACCGACGCCACCGCCGCGCTGGCCGTCGACGTCGCCTGCACCCGCGTCCCCGCCCGCTTCGGCCTCGACCCGCGCCGGGACGTGCAGGTGCTCACCCCCATGCACCGCGGCCCCGCCGGCGCCGCCGCGTTGAACACCCTGCTGCAGCAGAAGCTCACCCCACACCGCGAGGGGCAGCCCGAGCGACGGATGGGTGGGAGGGTGTTCCGCGTCGGCGACAAGGTCACCCAGATCCGCAACAACTACGACAAGGGCCAAGCCGGCGTCTTCAACGGCACCCTCGGCATCGTCACCCACCTCTCGACCGACGAGCAGACCCTCACGGTACGCACCGACGAGGACGAAATCATCGACTACGACTTCGACGAACTCGACGAACTCGCCCACGCCTACGCCATGACCATCCACCGCTCCCAAGGCTCCGAATACCCCGCCGTCGTCATCCCCCTGACCACCAGCGCCTGGATGATGCTGCAACGCAACCTGCTCTACACCGCCGTCACCCGCGCCAAGAAGCTCGTCGTCCTCGTCGGCTCCCGCCGCGCCCTCAACGCCGCCGTACGCACCGTCAGCGCCGGGCGCCGCCACACCGCCCTCGACCACCGCCTCGCCAACACCGCGACCTAGCCTCGGTCGGCCAGCAGCACGGTACGGTGCCATCCTTGCCGCGTAGCCGGCCCAACGGGAGGTCTTTGCGGGGCCGGCGGGGCAGATCGCGGCGAGGGCCTTCGCGACGCCGGCGGTGATCTCGAAACCCAGGCTGGCGGAGGCCCGCCTGGACGGCGTCATCGCCCGCCCGCGCGGTGTGTGCTTCTCCGTCGAACGACGTCGAGGTCGGCTCGCTCGTCATCCGCCCGACCGTGCAGAGCTGACACCGGGAAGGGCTTGACCTGTCGACGTCCATCGCGCATGGTCGATAGGCATCGATAGGCTCGAATGCATCGACACGGGGAGGACTGATGAAGGCCTTTGTCGCCACCGCCTCGGCTGCGGCTCTGCTGCTCCTGGCCGCGGGCAGCGTGCCCTACGGCCGGCCGGCGGCCGACACGCCCTGCACCGGGCAGATCCACACAAACCCGGGGTTCGAGCGCGGCACCACCGGCTGGACTGCCGGCCCCCGCATCGTCGTGCTCGGCGACGCGACCCGGCCCGCACACACCGGCCGCGCGTACGCCACCTTCGCCGGGCTGGACGTGACGCGTACCGACCTGCTGCGCACCAACGTCACGGTGCCGGCCGACTGCGACCTGACGGTTCGCTTCTGGGTCCGGACCACCACCACGGAGACCAGCCGCAGCGATTACCTGAACGTCGGGCTGGCGGTCACCGGGATACCCCCGAAGACGAGGTTCTCGCTGGCCTTCGACGGCGGGTCGCAGTGGCGGCAGTACACCATGTCGACCGGAACGGCGACGACCGAGCGCACCGCGACGGTCAGCTTCGTCGCCAGCGAGACTACCGGCAACGGCGTCACGGCCTTCGACGTCGACGACGTGACCTTCACGTTGAGCTAACCGCGCGGGGGGGCCGCCAGGACGGCCGCGCGGACCCTTCTCGCGCAACGCGAACCCGACGCAGCGCCAAGCTGCGTCGGAAGGCGGGTCCTGCCGTCGATCGGGCAGATGCGGCGGAGATGACGGCCGGTGGCGCAGGCAGACCGGCGACGCGCTGGCGCGCCTGTCGAGTGAGGCGGGCTGGTCGCGCTGGCGGTGGGCCGGCGGTGGAGCTGGCAGCCTGCGGTATCGTCCCCGGGATTGTGATCACGACGAGGGGGCGGGCCTTGGGGTACGCGGTCATGGTGGGGCGCGGCCGGGCCGCCGTGCGCGGGGTTGTGGTCATGGTGGCCGTTGGAGCGGCTGTCGGGTGTTCGGCTTCCTCCGGGCACCGCTCGGAGCCGCCCTTGTCGTCGGCGTCGGCGCAGCCCTCGGCGAGCGCGTCGAGTATGCGGGCACGGCTTGAGTTGCCGATGCGGCTGGGCAGTCGCTCTCGCTTCGATGACCGGACGCTGACGGGTGTCGCGATCAGGAACTACAGCGTCCTTGATCGTCTGGTGGATGATCGCCGCCATGAGAGGGCTGTCGCGTCCGTGTACAACGGTGAGACCGACGCCGACTACGCGGTTCTGGTCAGCGCTGCCGCCGGCACGGTCCGGGACGAGGAAGCGGCGCTGAACACGATCTTCGGGCTGTACCCGTCGGTGGGTGAGGTCCGGGCGGTGGACGCGGGACCGTTGGGTGGCGTTGCCGCGTGCGGTGACGGCCGCGACGGGCAGTACCACGTCACGATGTGCGCCTGGGTTGATCGGATCAGCGCCGGCATTGTCGCCTTCGTCAGCCCGAAGAAGCGTCTGGTCGACCGGGGCAAGGAGCTGGTGGGTATCCGCAGCGAGGTGGAGTTCCCCATTCCGGGCCTGCCCGCCGACCAGTAGGTCCTCCGGCGTCGACGCCCGGTAACCCGGGTTCGGTCGGCCTTCAACGATGTCAGGCATTGTCCGTTATGGCCGGACCGGATCATGATCGAATCTGCGGGGACCAGCATTGAACGGACGTGGGAGGGACTTTGACCGATCCCGTTTCGTACGTTGCCGGAAGTCGCCTGATCATCGACGGCCGCGACGTGAAAAATGAGGTGTTCTCCTCGCGCGGCATAGATGAGTTGGTCATCGCCAACGGGTCCCGTCTAAGTCGGGTCACATTCCGCGGCCTCAGCATATCTTATGGCAGTCTCGGGGCGGGAGTCAGGCAGTCCAGTCTTGAGGGCTGCCTGTTTGATCGTTGCCGGATGCATCTGGCGTCGATCGGGCGAGTGGGCGTGAAGGACTGCAGGTTCGAGCGGTGCAGGATCAAGGGATGGCTCTGCCTCGAGGCGGAATTCACTGGCTGCTGGTTCGGCGCCAAGCTGGAGAGGGTGGTGTTCGACGCTGGATTGACTGGGGCGGGCTCCCGGGATCTTGGCAGGAGTAGGAATCGATTCGGGGAGAACGACTTCTCGGCTTCCGAGTTTCGTGATGTCGCATTTCGTGGGGGCGTGGAGCTAACTAGGGAACTGCTGCCGCAAACGCCGGGCGGATTCTACTTCGAAGAGGCTGAAAAGGCGTACGGTCACGTCTGTCGGGCACTAAGAGGTGTCAAACTTCGGGACTCGGTGGGACTTGAGGCTTTTCTTCGAGTTCGGCTGGACAATGCCATGCGCGGGCAGCGGCAGGACTACGTTTCTCCGTTGGATGTTCGTGGCGCGGTGGCCGATCCGGAATCACAATCATTTCTTCGTGATTCCTTCAGACATGTAGGTGAGGAGATGTTGGGTGAGGTGACCGGGGGGACCGGTAGCGCGTCGGGGCTGGCGGCCGGCTGACCTCGGCCCGGCCCGTTGTGGCGGGCGGTGGCGTTCCAGGACTTGCCCGCACGCCCTGGGCACACAGCACACCTCGGCCGCCTCGCGAGGCGTGCTGTGCGGTGCCGCGGTCCGAGCCGAGGTCGAGTTGCTGGGCTTCGCCACCAGGCGGCTGGCCGATCGGGCTGGCCTGGCTCTACCGCTCAGGCAAGGAGCAGTGTGGCGATCGCCGGCCCGAAGGCGGCACCGAGCAGATAGGCCAGGTTGAACTGACCCATCGCGGCGGCTCGCGAGTCCTCCGGCACGGCGGTCCCGGCGCGTGTGGCGAGTGCTCCCTGGCCGGAGGCCGCAGCCACCGAGGTGAGGGCCTGAGCGCCGAGCAGCGCGAAGGGTGCGGCGGTCAGGCTGGCCAGCACGATTCCCGCCCCGGCCAACAGGGGAAAGAGCACGACGAGAAACTCGAACGGCGTCCTTGCCGTCACCGCGATCACGACGTAGGACGCGATCCCGCCGAACAGCAGCGGCCAGGTGATGGCCAGGCCGACCTGCTGGCCCGTCCAGCCGGCCCGCTCGGCCAGCAGCGGCGGCAGAGCGTACATCGTTCCGAAGTTGACCACCGCCAGCAGGAACGCCGTCCCGGCCGCCAGCAGGAATGCCGGCGACCGAACCACCGCCGCCGGCACAAACCCGTCCGGTCGGTGCCGCAGCCACAGGGCGAACGCCAATCCGGCAGCCACCGCAGCGGGGGTGGCGACCTGCCAGACATGCGGCACGAACACCAGGGCGGTGACCAGCGCGGTCAGCAGCGCCGCGCCGGGCAGGTCGAACCGGGCGGCGGACAGCGCCGTGACGGGCCGGCGGCGCAGAACGGGGGGCATGGCGAGCAGGCTGAGCATGGGCAGCGCCAGCGCGGCACGCCACCCCAGCAGCCCTGCGACCACCTCGCCTACCAGTGGCGCGACGGAGCCGACCGTGGCCAGCGATGCGGTGACCAGTCCCATCATGCGGGCCGAGCGCGCGAGACTCATCGCGATGGTGGTGAGCCCGGCCGTGCCGAGCCCCTGGAGGGCGCTGCCGGTCACGAGAACCGGCAGCACCGGTGCGACCAGGGTCAGGATTCCGCCGAGCAGCACCAGTGTGCCGCAGCCGACCAGGGCCGCGCGGGTGCCGCGGCGGCTCTGCAGTCTGGCCATGAGCGGGGTGCCGACCGCGGTGGCCCAGCCGAACGCGGTGACGATCCACGTCACCGCCGCGGGCGTGAGGTCGAGGTCGCGGGCGACGTCGGGGAGGATCAGGGCGGGCCCGGCGATGCCGAATGACAGCGGCCCGGCCAGCACCGCCAGCCATCCCGCAGAAACCCCGCCGCCCTGCTCGCGCGTCCGGGCGACATGCTCCTCCGCCGAAGGCATTGTGCTCGTTCCAACGCCGGCGCCGGCCTGGTCGGAACTCGCGCCCCGCGCGAGCGCCCTGTCCCGGGCAGATCCGGCTCCCGCCAGGATGCCCGGGCGGCTGGCGGGGTGGGAGGCGCAATCTCGGGTCATCGGGGCACTCATTGCGTCAGCGCGGGGTAGTCGGTGTAGCCCCGGTGGTCGCCGCCGTAGAAGGTGGCGGGATCGGCCTCGGCGTACGGGCCGCCCGCCGCGATCCGGGCAGGCAGGTCGGGATTGGCCAGCCACAGCCGCCCGTAGGCGATCGCGTCCGCGAGTCCGGAGCGCACCGCGTCGACACCTTCCTCGGGGCTCGCCGGCGCGTCGTCGCCCCTGGGATGCGGGTTGAGGATCAGGGTGCCGGGCCACTCGGCGCGCACCAGCTTGGTGATGGCGCGGGTGTCGTTCTCCGAGACGTGCAGGTACGCCAGGCCCAGTGGGGCGAGCGCGCGGGCCAGTTCGGTGTAGAGGGTCTCGGAGTCGCTTTCGTCCATGCCGTTGTAGGTGATGCCCGGCGAGATCCGCAGCCCGGTGCGCGCGGCGCCGATCGCATCGCCGACTGCCTGGGCTACCTCCACGGCGAACCTGATGCGCCTGGCCACCGACCCCCCGTAGGCGTCGGCGCGGTGGTTGGTGTTGTCCGACAGGAACTGGTGGATCAGGTATCCGCTGGCGCCGTGCAGCTCGACTCCGTCGAACCCGGCGTCCAGAGCGTATCGGGCCGCCGTCACGAAGTCCTCGACGGCGCGGGCGATGTCCAGCATGGTCATCTCGCGTGGTGTGGGGTGGTCCAGCAGCCCGTCGGGGGTGTACAGCCGTTCGCCAGAGGGGATCGGCGACGGCGCGATCGGCAGTTCACCGCCGGGATAGAGGATGGGATGACCGATCCGTCCGGAGTGCATGAGCTGGACGAAGATCCGGCCGCCGCGCCGATGCACCTCGTCGGTGACCCGCCGCCAGGCCGCCGCCTGTTCGGGCGTGTGCAGACCGGGGGTGTCGATGTAACCCTGGCCGAGCACGCACGGTTGTGTTCCTTCGGTGACGATCAGACCCGCGCCAGCGCGCTGGCCGTAGTACTCGGCCGTCAGATCATGGACCAGACCGCCGCGGGCTCGACTGCGGGTCATCGGCGCCATGACGAGACGGTTGGGCAGGGTCAGCTCGCCCACAGTCACGGGGTGGAGGAGCTCGTCGTTCACGTCTATCTCCCTTGCCGGTACGGGTGTTGTGCTGGCCCGACGCTACGCACAGGGGGTTACGGGCCGAATCGGTAGAGTTTCCGTATTCGCGTACGGGAGGTGGGTCGTACGTAGCTACGGACAGGGAGCGCAGGTGCTGTACGGCAGGGCGGGCGAGCAGGCGGCGATCAGAGACCTGGTCGACGCGGCGCGCACCGGCCGGAGCGGCAGCCTCGTCGTGCGCGGCGAGCCAGGGATTGGCAAGTCGGCGCTGCTGGCGTGGGCCGGCGAGTACGCCGACGGCGCCGGTCTTACGACCCTGCGGGTCACCGGCGTCGAGGTGGAGGCCGACCTGGCGTTCGCCGGTCTGGTCCAGTTGGTCTGGCCGGTGCGGGACCGGCTCAACGCGCTGCCGGGGCCACAGGCCCAGACGCTGCGCGCGCTGCTTGGTGCCCAAGGTGAGGGCGGAGGCGACAGGTTCCTGTCGGGGCTGGCCGTGCTGACGCTGATGGCGGAGGTGGCCGACGACGGCCCTCTGTTGTGCCTGGTGGACGATGCGCAGTGGCTGGACCGGGCGAGCGCCGACGCGCTGCTGTTCGCCGCACGCCGGCTGGCCGCCGAGGGGGTGGCGATGCTGTTCGCCACGCGGGAGGAGGGTTTCCCGGCGACGGGCCTGCCGGAACTGCGGCCGTCACGGCTGCCGCCGGAGGACGCCGTGCGGTTGCTGGAGGGGCGGGGGCTCACGCCCGTTCTGCGTGAACAGGTGATCCAGGAGTCGGCGGGCAACCCGCTCGCACTGATCGAGTTCGCCGCGGCACGGCGTAGCTACCACACCGTTGCCGGGCCCATGCCGGTGGCCGACCAGGTGCTCGCGTCCTTCCGGTCGCGGATCGGGCGGCTGCCGGAAAGGACACGCCTGATGATGCTGACGGCCGCCGCCGAGGCGCGCGGCCACCTGCCGACGCTGCTGGGCGCCGCCACCGCGCTGGGAGTCGGCTTGGAGGACCTGACGGAGGCCGAGAAGGCGGGGCTCGTCCAAGTCACCGCGAACGTCGTCACCTTCCGGCATCCCCTGATCAGCACCGCCGCCTACCAGGGGGCGCCGCTGGCGCGACGGATCGCCGTGCACCAAGCGCTCGCGGAGTCGGCGACCGACGAGGACTGCCGCGCCCGCCACCTCGCCGTCGCCACCACCTCCGCCGACGAAGGTGTCGCCGCGGAGATCGTCCGTGCCGCTGAACGCGCCCGAGCCCGCACCGCGTACGCCGCCGCGGCCGGCCTGTACGAGCAGGCCGCGAACCTCACCCCCGGCCTGTCGGACCGGGCGGCCCGGCTGGGCGAGGCGGCCTCACTCGCGCTTTCCGCCGGGCACGCCGCGCAGGCGGCACAACTGGCCGACCAGGCCGAGCAACTGGTGGACGATCCCGAATCGCTGGCCAGACTGGCGCGCGTGCGCGCCACCGTGGAGTTCGAGTTGGGCGAGCGCCGGCTCGCGGCCCGAATACTGGTCGAACGATCCGCACACGCCGACCCGGACGCCGCCGTGGCCATGTTGCGCACCAGCGCCGGGTACGCGTGGTTCAGCGGTGACCGGGATGCCATCCGGGACGCGGCCGAACGGCTACGCGCGTTGGGCCGCCCCGACCCGATGGTGCTGGGGATGACGCATCTCGTGGACGAGGACTACGCGCGAGGGCTGCCGTTGCTGACGGAGCTGATGACGAGCGATTCCCGTTCCGTGCGAGAAAGACTCAACGGGGCGACAGCGCCGCCCGCGGATATCACCATGACCTGGGCCACCTTCTGCGCGATGATCCTCGGTGACGACGCGAACGCCCGCGAACTGGCCGAGGCGCAGGCATTACACTGCCGCCGTCACGGGCTCGTGGGCGCGCTGCCGCAGGTGCTGCAGGACCTGGCCGGTGTGCAGATACTGGCCGGGCGGCACCGGGATGCCGAGGCATCCGTGGCCGAGGCCATACGCATCGCCCATGACACGGGCCTGCTGCAACGGGTGTCGCAGCTGAACTCGGTCCTGGCCAGAGTCGCCGCCATCGAAGGGGACGAGGAGCGCTGCGTACGCCTCGCGGGCGGCGAACCCGACACCGGCGGCATGAGCGGGCTTATCTCACTCAGCCTGCTCGATCTGGGGCTGGGTCGATACGAGGTGGCGCTGAACCGGTTGGAGGCGGCCACCCGGGGGCCGCTGCGACACGCCTCCGCCCTGATCGCCGCAGGCGCCGACCAAGCCGAGGCTGCCGTACGGATGGGTGAGCCGGCCCGGGCCGAGGAAGCGCTGCGCCGACTGGAGGCGTGGGCCCGGGCCGGTCGGCAGCCGTGGGCACAGGCGCTCACCGCTCGCGTCCGCGCTCTACTGTCCGACGACGAGGACGACTACCTGCGCGCCCTTGATGCCCATGAGAACGCGGGCCGGCCTTTCGAACAGGCGCGCACCCAGCTTCTCTACGGCGAGTGGCTGCGCCGCGCCCGACGACGCAGCGACGCGCGGGCGTCCCTGCGCGCCGCCCTGAAGACATTCGAAAAGCTCGATGCAAATCCATGGCTGACACGGGTGCGTACCGAGCTCAAGGCGACCGGGGAGACGCTCGTCCCGGCTGCGCCGACCGCCGCTAACCCACTGGACCGGCTCACCCCCCAGGAGCGCCAGGTGATTCGACTGGCTGCGGACGGCAGCACCAGCCGGGAGATCGCCGCCCAACTCTTCCTCAGCCCGCGGACCGTCGAGCACCACCTCTACCGCGCCTTCCGAAAGCTTGGCATCCGTTCCCGCCGGGAATTGCCCCGCCTTGACCTGACCTGAACCCGTGGGTGTGGGCGGCGGTCAGGTCGGGAGTACCGGAAACATCCTGTTCAGCGCCGACGTGCCGGACATCGCCAGCGAGGCTGGTCTTGCGCCCCCTCGCACGGGGGAGGGGGCGCTAGGGTCTGTCGTCGTGCGGATCACCTGGGCCAAGGACGCCGGTCTGGCGGCGGTCGTGCTGCTGGCGCAGTCGGCGCCGTTCCTGTTCTCCGATCGGGTCGCCTCGGACGAACCGTGGCAGCTCGCGGAGTACCTGCCGGTCCTGGGTTCCGCGCTGCCCGTGGTGTTCCGCCGGAAGGCGCCCCTGCTGTGCCTGGTGTTGACCGAGCTGTGCGTCGGGGCGTACGGCGTGCTGGGCACCGGCCCCGCACAGCCGATCTGGTACGGCGCCCTGGTCGGCCTCTACACGGTCGCCAATCTGGCGCCCGGCAAACACCGCCTCATCGCGCTCGTCGTCACCGCGGTGGGGTTGCTGTCCGTGGTCGGTTCGCTGACCACCGCGGTACGGGAACTGCTCACCTGGCTTGCCGCGTTCGCGATCGGCGCGCTGGCGCGGACCCGGCAGGAACTGGCCGACAACAACGCCGCGCAGGCCGCGGAGCTGGCGGCCGCACGCGAGCGGACCCGCCTCGCCGCCGACCTGCACAACATTGTCGGGCACGCGTTCAGCATGATGATCGTGCAGGCGGAAGCCGGCGCGGCGCTCGCGGAGCGGCATCCGCAGCGCGCGGCATCCGCCTTCGACGCCATCGCCGCCACCGGACGCGACGCGATGTCCCAGCTGCGCACCACCGTCCGCGGGCTGCGTAACCCGGAGGCGGTCGAACCGCCGCGTGGCGTGGCCGACCTGCCGGCGCTCGCCCGAAAGATCGAGCAGGCCGGGCTGGCGGTGCGCCTGCACACCACCGGTGAGCCCAGAGAGCTGTCTCCGGACGTTCACCTGGCCGCGTACCGGGTTCCCCAGGAAGCACTGACCAACGTGGTCAAACACGCGCAAGCGAGCACCGTCGAACTGCGCACCACCTGGACCGGCGGTGGCTTCCGGCTCTCCGTCGCCGACGACGGCGTCGGGATCCGCTCCGCTGGCGGGGGCAGGCAAGGGTCGGGCGGTCACGGGCTGATCGGCTTGCGTGAGCGGGTCGCGGCGGCCGGTGGGGAAGTCACCGTTGGCGTCGGGTTGGAGGAACGTGGATGCACACTGGAGGCGGTCTTCGCATGATCCGGGTGGTGGTGGCCGATGACCAGGACCTCGTCCGGGCCGGTTTCGCGACGATCCTGGACCTGCAGGACGACATCGAGGTGGTCGCCGAGGCCGGCGACGGTGTCGAGGCGGTCGCCGCGGTGCAGCGGCTCAGGCCCGAGGTGGTGCTGATGTCGGTGACACCGGTCAGGCGTAGGGACTTGTCACCCGGTGACGGCACGCACAGACCGCAGGCTCCGCCATGCCGGGACGATCCGGTGGGACACAATCGATCCATGAGCCATGACCCGGTTTCGGTGGTCCGGGAGTTTTTGCAGGTCGTTCGCTCGGGGGCCGATCCCGGACAAGCCGACCGGCTGATGGCGGCCACGGTGATCGCTCATCAGGTGCAGGCTGAGGACCCGGCGACGATCACACGTACTCCGCAGGAGTACGCCGAGCATGTCGAGGAGATGCTCACGGCCTACGGGCCGTTCCGTCTGGAGATCGACGAGTTGTTCGGCAGTGGCGACAAGGTGTACGCGCGCTGGACCCAGCACGGAACGCACGTCGGAAGCGTCAACGGATTGCTGCCCACAGGCCAGCCCATCATCCAGGTAACCAGCTGTGTGTACCGCGTCGCCGACGGCAGGATCGCGGAGTACTGGATCCAGATCGACCGGTGGGGACTGCGAGCGCAACTCGCCGCCTAACGCGTGGCGGCCGAACACCACAGCGACGCAATCATGCCGCCGAAAGGCGTCACCTGACGATTGTGTCGGCCGTGGGTCGAAACCAGTCATCCGCCGCGCACACGGCAGAAGCCGCCGATACGTGCCGCAGCTACGACCTGGTGGCCGAGCGCTACGCCGCCGAGATCGGCGACGAGCTGCACGGCAAACCACTCGACCGAGCACTACTGGACGCCTTCGCCGAGCTAACCGCCGACGGGCCCGTCCTCGACGTGGGCTGCGGCCCCGGTCATTGCGACCAGGCATCTCGCCCACCGCCGGGCCGACCCGGTCGGCATCGACCTGTCACCCAGGATGTGCGCCATCGCGCGCCGCACCACGTCGCTGCCGTATGCCGCGGCGGACATGACCGCGCCGCCCATCCGATCCGGAAGCGTGAGCGGAATCCTCTGCTGGTACGCGGTGATCCATCTCGACGGGCCCCGGCGCAACGCCGCCTACGCCGAGTTCGCTCGGGTGCTGCGCCAGGGTGGACACGCCCTGCTCGGCTTCCACACCAGCGACACCGACACCCAGCCCGGGCAGGCCAAGACCCTGACCGACTGGTGGGACCAGCCCGTCGACCTGACCTTCCGCCTCCTCGACCCGGCGGCGGAGACGGCGGCCCTGGCGCAAGCCGGCCTCGACCTCGTCGCCCGCCTAGACCGAACACCCCACACCGCGGTAGAGCATCCCAGCCAACGCTCCTACCTGCTCGTACGACGGTCGGCACCTGATCTACGACGTCGCCTGACAGCAACGCGGCATCCGACCCCGTGCTGACTGCCGCGGATTATTGCGCTGTATCTATCGCTGAGCCTCGAAGTGCTCTTTCATCGCCGGGTAGTAGTCGTCGAAGTTCGGTGCCGGCTGGTCGACGTGCGAGGCCACCAAAGCGTCCAGGTAGTACTCCCAGCCCGGTCCGACCTCGCCGACGCCCTCCGTGCCGGTCAGGTGCTGTGTGAACCGCAGCTCGGTCACGCCCGCACTCTCGACGAGCGCCATGTCCAGGTGCCAGCTGCCGTGCTCGTCCACGGCGGAAACCGTTAGCCGGTGCGGCGGTTCGCACGCGTCGATGGTCATGTCCATCCAGGGCTTTCCCTCTTCGTGCACCATCTGGACCTTGATGGTGCGTCCCGGCGCGGCGTCGCCCTGCCAGGGGCCGAACCAGCGCGCCGTACGTGCCGGATCGGTGAGGCTCGCCCAGACGTCAGCTATCGGAGCGCGGAACGTGCGGGTCAGCACGAGGTCGTTGCCCAACAGTCGGCCGGTGGGTGTCGGGCTCATGCGGTCTCCTTCTGGGATGGGTGCCGCCCGGCGGCCGTCTGCCGCTCGCGGCGGGTGCGGTAGACCTCGGTTTCCAGTGCATCGAGGTGGTGCTGCCAGCCAGACGGGCGCATCAGCCGTTCCAGCCACCCGGCCAACTCGTCGAGCGGCGCGGTGACCAGTGTGTAGACACGCCGACGTCCATCGGCCGTGTCGCGCGCCAGGCCGGCCTCACGTAACACGCGCAGATGGCGGCTGACGGCCGGCCGGCTGATCGCGAACCGGTCGGCGATCTGCCCGGCCGAGAGTGGTTTGTCGCGCAGCATCAGCAGTATTTCCCGCCGCACCGGATCGGCGATGGCGGCCGCTACCTCGTCCACATGGGAAGCGTAACCGATGGGTTACGCTTCCGGCAACGTCGCGCCCTGACGTGGCGGCGACGAGCTCGTTTGTGATGGTCGGGGCTGGCGGCGTGGTGATCAGGGCCACGGTGCCTTGGGTGAGGTGGCGGCGGTCGCCGGTTTGCCATTCGTCGTGGGGTTCGACCTCAAATGCAAGGTCCCCAGGTCACACTGCGTGCGGCAGGTATGGGCACCGTACCGGCGGAACAACGTGCATAAGTCCATCGCCACGGCGAACCGTCGGTCATGACGGGCCCGGTGACGGCATGCCGGCCGTACCTTGACGGAGAGCGCCGCTGGTTTGACCCTGACGTTACGTCAGTTCCTAGCATCGAGGCCATGTCGATCACTGTTCATGACACCTACTCTGCCATGAAACGGATTTTGCTTGCCCCGGTCGCGGACCGCGTTGACCTGCTGCGTTCCATGCTGGAGCCCACCAGGGGCATGTACCGCTACTACCCCGGCGAGGTCGACCTGGTGGCCATGCACCGGGAAGCTTCCGGGTTCCCCATCGACCGTGATGAGGCGCGTTGCCTTGACGCGCTCGAAACCCTGGCGGCGGCCGGGGCCTGGGAGCGGATGCAACGCGCCTTGGGCGACGCTTTCGCCGTACTGCTAAAGGCGAATCCGGGGCTGGAGGCCCCGGACATCACCGTGCTGTTCGTGCTCGGCGATCCGGGTGACGAGCACTTCATGGGACCCTGCCACGGGGTGACCGGGTTCGGTGGCATCTCCGGCCACATCGTGATCACGCTCTGGCCCTTCCCCGAGAACGTGGAGCGGCTGGAGGCCACCGCCGTGCACGAACTCAACCACAACCTGCGGTTCGGCCCGGGCGGGATCGTGTGGGATCCGATGACCGTCACGGTCGGGGACCACATCGTCTCCGAGGGCCTGGCCGACGCCTTCGCCCGCCAGCTCTACGGCGATGAGCTTGGCCACACCCGGATCGGCGTGCCGCATCTGCACGACGACGAGGTCTTCGCCAAGGTGCTCACCGGGCTCGACGTGACAGGTATGCACAACTTCACTGCCTGGGTGCACGGCGACCCCAGCGCCGAGCGCTTCGGCCTCACGCCGGTGGGGCTGCCGACGGGCGCCGGGTACGCCGCCGGCAACCGGCTGGTCGACACCTACCTGGCGGCAACCGGGCAGACGGCTGCGCAGGCCCTGCACGCCGAGAGCTCGGAGATCATCGCAACCACGCTCCGCCGCGGAGCGTACAAACGCCACGGGTGAACGTGCAGGTCATCGCCGACTGCAAGGGTCACCTGATCCAGAGTCCTCCCACTGGTCCCCAGTGGATATCATGATCGAACTCTTGAAGGGAGACCAATGCGCGAGATCTCGACGCAGGTGGATGTCGACGCGACGCCGCAGCGGGTCTGGGAGGTGCTGACCGACTTTCCACGCTATGCGCAGTGGAATCCCTTCATCCGGGAGGCGGCCGGTGAGGCCCGTGTCGGCAGCACCCTGAGCCTCCGCATGTTCCCGGTCGCCGGCCGTCCGATGTCGTTCAAGCCGCGCGTCCTGGCGGCTCGGGAGGCGGCTGAGTTGCGCTGGCTGGGCCGGCTGATCCTGCCCGGGATCTTCGACGGGGAGCACCTGTTCGTCCTCACCCCGCACGGCGGGGGCACGCGGGTGGTGCAGAGCGAGACGTTCTCGGGGATTCTGGTGCCGCTGTTCGGAAAGGTCGTCAACGGCACGGTGGCGGACTTCGAACGGCTCAACGAGGCGCTCAAGAGCCGGGCGGAGAACGGGAAGCAGGCGTGACTCGGTCCCTGAACCGGCCGGGGCCGGCCTCCGCGCTGCGCTTCGCCACCGAGCTGGTGGCCTGGGTGGCCACCATTGTGGGCGCTCGCCGGCCATTCGGTGCTGCTGGCCGTGGCATCGGTGGTGGCATCCTGGCTGGCTTGGCCGATGCCGGCGGCGATCACCGTCTGGATTCTCGTAGCCGCCTCGGTCCTGGCGGACCTTCCCCGGTGGCGCTGGCTGGTCTCGACCGGCCGACCAGAGCCCGGCGAGCCTCCCGGATCGCCAGCGTGATCCCGACAGCGACCCGCAGGAGCAGGAAGGCGCGGGTCCGGAGGGCCGGTGCGCTCAGCTGGCGAGGGGCATCTGCGCACCTGTTCACGCCACGGTGTGATGTCCTGCCTTGATCACCTGGTCGAACTCACTGCGTCGGGCGTCGTAGGCGGGTTTCAGCAGCGTCTCCGAGTCGGGACCGATCGGCAGCCGCAGCGGCGGCGAGTCCATCTGACCGAGACGCCAGACCACGTCGGCGAAGAGTTCGGGGGAGTTGATGTCCGGCTTGTCGTTCATGCCGCGCACCACGTCGAGCATGCCGTCGCCGACCAGCGTGTAGTCCGCGATCCGGTGCTCCGGCAGCACCAGGTTGGCGCTGTAGGCGGTGGCGAAGCCGCCCGGCTGCAAGATGGTCACCTTCACCCCGAGGTGCCCGGCCTCGGCGGCCAGCGACTCTGCCGCCCCCTCCACCGCGAACTTGCTCGCGGTGTACGCGGCGAGCCCCGGGAAGGGAACCATGCCGGCGACCGAGCTGACGAAGACGGCGTGCCCGCAGTGCTGCGCCCGCCACACCGGCAGCACCGCGCGGGTGAGCCGCCACGGCCCGAACACGTTGGTGTCGAACTGCGCGGCGAGTTCCGCGTCGGAGACCTCCTCGAAGGTGCCGAACTGTCCGTAGGCCGCGTTGTTGACCAGGACGTCGACGCCGCCGAAGGCGTCCACCGCCCGCTCGACGGCTGCCGCGCACTGCTCCGGATCCCGTACGTCCAGGGCGGCGGCCACCACGTTGTCTGGATGCCGCCTCACCAACCCGTCCAGGGTCTCCGGCCGCCGGGCCGTCGCCACCACCTGTTCGCCCTCGGCGGCGAGCCGGGCCGCGAGAGCCTGACCGAGTCCGCTCGAACACCCTGTGACCAACCAACGCTTCGTCATCGCCCTCGGCCCGCCCTGTCCACTGAGGTCCCTGGCGATTGCACACTGTCAGACGTGGTGCGCGGCTTGAAGAGGAATCGACTGTCGTCAACCGGATTCGTCGGGTATTCGGCACGGAGAGGGCCGGTGACCGGGCCGGGCGGATCGTGGGCGATACCGCGGTCCTCCTCGCGGTCGACCCGGACGAGGTTCATGGAAACGTCGGGTACCGACGCTTCCACGTCGGACGTGGTGTCGTCGGCAAGCACCGCCTGTCGCATCCCTGCGCGGTGGAATCAGCCGTGGTGATGTTTGGCCCCGGCAGCGAGCGTGCGCGGGACCCGGTCCTCGGTGCCCGGTTCGACGACGACGAACTGGCCCATCATCCCCTTGTCCTCGTGCCGAAGGATGTGGCAGTGGTACATGTACGGTGACACAGGGTCGACGTAGGTGCCGAATGAGACCGCTAGCCGAGCTTTCGCGCCCTTGGCCATGAAGACGGTGTCCTTCGGCCCCTGCTGGTACGGCGGCGGCGGCGCGCCGTTCACCTCCAGGATCCGGAAATGCACCTCGTGGATATGGAAGTTGTGCGCGTACGAGGTGTTGTTGATTTCCCAGATCTCGTGCGCACCGGCTGGTACCACCTCGTCGATCCGGGTCATGTCCATCTCTTTGTCATTGATCTCGGATCCGGAAAGCGTGAAGGTGCGCACCCGGGCGCCGGCCGGCGGTGGGGTGGCGGGTGCCCCGCCGAGCGCCGTGGGCAGCGCGGCCGAGGGAGCCAGGTGCGGTGCGGCGACGAACTTCATGAGCTGGTAATTGTCCTCTTCCGGGTCGCCGGCCTCTCGCGCCGTCTCGCCGATACTGTTGAGGCCGACCTGCTCGCCGGGGGCGAACCGCACCACGATCTGCGCCCGTTCGCCGGGGCTGAGCTTGACCCGGTCGACTTCGACGGGCCGCTCCAGCAGTCCGCCGTCGGTGCCCACCACGTGGAAGGTGCGGTTGTCGGCGAACCCCACGCGATACACCCGGGCGTTGGAGGCGTTGAGGACCCGGAGGTGCACCGCCTGCGTGGTGACCTTGAACTGCGCGCCGAGCGTGCCGTTGACCAGGATGCTGTCGCCGAGCACCCCCCAGGTGCCGCCCTCCACGTCACTCACGTTCAGCTGGCCGTCGCGCTTGAATTTCTTGTCCTGGATGATCAGGGGGATGTCGTCGACGCCGTACTCGCGGGGCAGGCCCGGCTCTTCCGGGTCGTCAACGATGATCAGGCCAGCCAGGCCGCGGTAGACGTGCATGGCTGTCTTCTCGTGCAGGTGCGGGTGGTACCACCCGGTCATGGCCGGCTGATCGACCGTCCACTCCGGGCTCCAGGTGGCGCCGGGCTTGATCATCTGGTGCGGTCCGCCGTCCATCTTTGCCGGGACGCGCATGCCGTGCCAGTGCAGGGTGCTGGTCTCACCGAGCCGATTGGTGACCCGCATGCGC
The DNA here is from genome assembly GCF_004348325.1 of Micromonospora sp. KC213. Classification (GTDB taxonomy): domain Bacteria; phylum Actinomycetota; class Actinomycetes; order Mycobacteriales; family Micromonosporaceae; genus Micromonospora. The sequence continues at coordinate 48,653 of NZ_SMKF01000002.1, forward strand.
ACTCGGTCGGCGCGGGATACCCGCAGCGTCGGACCGAGGTAGGCGCCGTTGATGCCCCAGGTTTCTGTGGTCTTGCCAGGCAGGAACTCCGAGCGGCCCCCGCTCTGCATGGTCAGCGTGAACTGCTTCACGCCGTCGGCGTCCACCTTTGGCATGAGGAGCGGCGGGATGCGCAGCGGTTTGTCGAAGGCGGCCGTGCCGCCGGAGGGGCTGTCGCTGCCGGAATCGTCCTCGGATCCGCCGCTGCAGGCACAGGCCAGGCCGGTGGTGGCCGCACCGGACAGGGCCGCAAGGAGGAGAATGCTTCTACGCTTCACATCAACAATGGTTCCAGGATTCAGCGCGAATCGATCGTCGCAGCGTCCCCGAAATGCCCCCGATTCCGTGAGCTCCAACCTGCAACCTCGGAGGTACGTCGAATCTGCTCGGTGCGACCAGAGGTGTATTCATGATGCCCGTTCAGAGCGACAGCGTGACCCAAGAAGCAGGCCGTCGGCAGATCAGAGCATCCAGTAATGGCGTGAGTGGGCTTCGGTGCCGTACCCGGGAAGGCCCGTTCGTGGTCGGCCTGGTCGGCAACTGGCTGCTGACGACGCTCGGCGCGGTCTCGGGGCTGAGCTCAGTTGCCGCACGGTCAGCCGGTGCCGTCCTCGGGGAGTGCCACCGGCAGCCGTGCTCGTACCCGGAAACCTCCGCCGGTGGTGGGACACGCCTGCAGTTCTCCGCCGACGGCCGCGACCCGCTCCGTCATGCCCAGCAGGCCGTTGCCAGGGCGCACCGGCATGGGATCCGCCCGGGTCGTCCCGTCATTCTCGACCTCAATGATCATGTCGGTGCCGGTGTGCCGGAGATCCACCCGCACCGTGCTTGCCTGCGCGTGCCGGACGGCGTTGGTCAACGCCTCCTGCACGATCCGGTACGCGGTTGAGTCGACCGGCGCAGGCAGGGCCGGCACCTCGCTGTCCCCGGTGAGCCGGACCGGCAGACCGGATGCCTCGCTGTGCGCAACCAGCTCCGACAACCGGGACAACGACGGTGCCGGCCTCACCTGGTCCTCCGAGTCGACCTGGCGTAGCACGCCCAGCACCGCTCGGACCTCGCGCAACGCCTCCTTGCTGGCGGCGCGGATCGCCTCCAGCGCCGCGAATGCACCACCCTCGTCGCGGGTGTGCAGGGCGGCACCGGCCTGCACGTTGATCAGTGAGATCTGGTGCGCGACGACGTCGTGCAGCTCCCGCGCGATGCGCAGGCGTTCCGCCGTGGCCCGCTGCCACGCCTCCTGTTCTCGTGTCGCTTCCGCCTCAGCGGCCCGTTGCTCGGCGGCGACGACACGCTCACGCCGGTCGCGGCCCATCTCGCCGGCGGCGATCGTGAGGAGCAGGATCACGCCGATGGCCACTGCGGTATGCGTCTGCGGCGCCTCACTTGCCTGACCAGCCAGCTGGTGAACAACGACGGGCGCCAGCGGGAAGGCGATCGCCAGCACCAGGGCGGCGCAGATGGACACCGGGCGCCAGCAGTCGCGGGCGATGACATAGAGGGTCAGGATGAACGAGAGGGCCATCGGCGAGTCGGGGAAGCCCAGCGGGTAGTAGAGCAGGGCGCAGACGCTGCTCAGGACGAGGACCGGAATCGGGTAGCGCTGGCGCAGAACCAGCGCGGCGGCGCTGAGCGCCAGCAGCGCCCAGCCGACCGGAAACAGCGGACGGCTGCCCGGATCCGTGTTCAGCACCGTGCCGACATCCAGGACGAGGACCAGCGCCGCCAGCACCATGTCGCGCCGCATCGGCGTCCACTCGGGGGGCCGCATGGTGATTACTGTAGGCAGCCGGGCACGTACCGGCGCGGTGGGTGCTCAGATGTGGGTAGACCGCGATTTGGGATCCAGGAGACGCTCAGCGCGGACCCGAACGGTGATCTTTGGTCATGCCTGATCCGCCAGCGGTGGCGGTCGCCAGTCGGCGTAGCGGGCCATCGAGCGCAATGCCAACTGCGGCGGGGTCAGCCGCATGATGGTGTTGCGGGCTGCCACGGCGATGGGGTTGTCCAGTTGTTGGCCGAAGCGGCCGATCGTTCGGGAAGCCTTCGCCACTTGCTGGCTGCGCGGACGTCGCTGCCGGTCGAAGGCGGTCAACCCATCCGGTCGATGGGCGACGGAAGCAAGGATGACGGCGTCCTCGAGCGCCTGGTTGGCACCCTGGCCAAGATTGGGTGTCATCGGGTGCGCGGCGTCACCGAGTAGGGCGACCCGACCCTTGACGTATGTCCTGAGCGGCTTGTCGAGACACGCGAGGTCGTCGCGTAGGACGCTGCCGGTCGCGGCAATGAGGGCGGGGATCGGGTCGTGCCAGTTGGCGAACCGGGCGCGGACCCGGGCCGGCTCGTCGGCGACCGATCCGCCGGGTGCGGCATTGACGGCGGCGTACCAGTAGACCCGACCGTCGATCAGTGGCACTATGCCGAACTCCTCACCCCGCCCCCAACTGATCGCGACGACAAGGTCGCCGTCCCAGGCCGGTGTGACCCCGCGCCACGCGGTGACGCCGATGGGTACCGGGGCGGCGGCCTCCGGCCAGAGCAGCTTGCGCACCGTGCTGTGGATGCCGTCGGCACCGACTACCAGATCGGCGTTTACCTGGACCGGTCCGTCCTGGCTCTGATAGCTGACGGCGCCGTCCGTGGTGACGGCACGGACCTCGGCGCCGGTCACCACAACGCCGGCTGGCAGGGCCGCGAGCAGGATCTCATGGAGGGCGGCGCGGTGGATGCCGATCGCGGACGTGCCGAGGATGCGTTCCAGTCCGCCAGCCTCGATGCGGGCCAGCCATCGGCCGTCGAGTCTGCGGACACCACCCGACACGTCGTCGTGGCCCTGCTCCCGCACGACCGCGCCGAGGCCCAGCGCGTCCAGACAGCGCAGCCCGTTCGCCTGTAGGACCAAGCCCGCCCCGACCGGCCGAAAGGCGGCGACGCGTTCGAGCACGGTCACCTGCCAGCCCCTGCGGTGCAGACCGATCGCTGCGCTCAACCCGCCGATGCCCGCTCCGATGACCACTGCCGTCCGCGCCATCACTACCTCCTTCTACATATGTAGAGGTTGATTCTACAGCCGTAGAAAGGTCTGCGCAGATCCCGGTCGACTGCCGTCTTGCCAAATCTTGGCCCTCTTCTCTGTCTGGGCTCGCCGCACCTGCCCTGAGCTGCAAGACCAGCTTGGGAGGGCTCATAGAATGGTCACCATGTGCCGTACCCGGTTTACGTCACCGCACCGCCGCTTACCGTGGTCCGTCCGAACGCCGACCGGGAGCCGTGCGGCATGATCACGGTGCTCCTCGCGGATGATCAGACCCTGGTCCGGGCCGGCTTCCGCTCGATCCTGCAGGGTGAGCCCGACATAACGGTGGTGGCGGAAGCCGGCGACGGCATCGAGGCGGTGCGGCTAACCGCGGAACACGGCCCCGACGTGGTGCTCATGGATATCCGGATGCCCGAGCTGGACGGGCTGGAGGCGACCCGGCGAATCGTCTCGGACCAGCGACTCGGCGCCGTCAAGATCGTAATCCTCACCACCTTCGAACAGGACGACTATCTGTACGGCGCGATCCGCGCCGGCGCGAGTGGATTCCTCGTCAAGGACATGGAGCCCACCGAGTTGATCCACGGCGTGCGGGTAGTGGCCCGAGGCGACGGATTGCTGGCCCCCTCGGTCACCCGCCGTCTGATCGCCGATGTGGCCGCTCGGCTGGCTGCTCCGGCACCGGCGGCCGAGTTGGCGAGCCTCACCGTCCGCGAGACCGAAATCATGGACCTGGTAGCTGCCGGACTGTCCAACGAGGAAATATCGGAGCGTCTGCTGATCAGCCATGCGACCACCAAGACCCACGTGAGCCGGGTCCTGTCCAAGCTCGACCTCCGAGATCGCGCCCAGCTGGTCGTGTGGGCATACGAGTCGGGCCGGATCCAGCCGGGCTGGCTGCGCTGACTGCCTCACCAGGCAGCGCGGGAACTGTAAACGAACCTCTGTCTCACATTCGGTCGCGACTAAGGGCGCTGGTGCGCCTCGGGCGGGACGTTGCCCGGGTCCGTGCCGGTCGGTGCTCACCAGTGCGTTCGTGTGTCGCCTGGCCGGGAGGCACACACATCTGATCCCCGCCGTTGCGCCCGGCAAGGTGCCGACAGGCTAGGTCGGTGGCAGCGCGGAACCGGATCGACCAGCCGCGTGCGAAGTACAGTCGGTGATGGGACTGCCGTCCGGGACGGCCAGCGGTGCGCTTTCACGGCCGGGCGGCGGTCGTAGGTCAAGGAAACACGTAGATGAGTCACCTCGTCCAAGCCGACGATGGTAGCCCACTGGGAGCAGCCGGTGCTCCCAGTGGCGCTGATCTATGTCGGGTGGGCTCGACGGGTTAGGACCCGGTGACCGGCGAGGCGATTCCCACGAGGACGCCGTAGGGATCTCTGACATAAGAGACCACCTGTCCCCAGGCGGTGTCGTGCGGCTCGGCCAGAGCGGTGGCACCCGCCGCGACCGCGCGGGCGAAGCCGCCGGCGACGTCATCGGTGATGAAGGTGAACTCGAGCCCCGCCGGTGGCATGGAAGGGTTGAGGGCGGTGTAGGGGACTGGCACTGCCTTCGCCCCGAGCCGGTGGCTGGTGAAGGCGAGCGCTGTGCCGCCGGTATCGAGCTGGGCGAAATCGCCCGACTCGTGGACGAACGCGCGAGCGAGCCCGAAAGCCCGCTCGTAGAAGTCGACAGCCTGGATCACGTCCGAGACGTACACGATGGCGTAACCGAACCTCATTGCGGCTCCCAGAAGATCAGTCGGAATTCGGTCCGAGACCATCACGCGGCCGGCGCAGCAGTCTTGAACGAATCAGACAACCGCCGTCCTACCCGACCGGATTTGCCTGCCACGAGAACCGCGGGTGAACCGCCCCGGGCATCCATGCGGACGAGCTGCCTCGCTACCAGACTTGACCTTGACGCAGCGTCAACCCTGCATCCTGGCGTCATGTCCAGAGATTCTCACCAGACAGCGGGGCCGGTGATCCAGGTCCAGGGCCTGGAGAAGTCATACAGTCAGCTGCACGTGTTGCGCGGCGTGGACTTCGACGTGGCGCGGGGCAGCATCTTCGCTCTGCTCGGCTCAAACGGGGCGGGCAAGACCACGGTCGTGCGGATCCTGTCCACGCTGCTCAAACCCGACGCGGGAGCGGCCAGCGTCAACGGTTTCGACGTCGCCACACAGCCGGCAAAGGTGCGCGAGTCGATCAGTCTGACGGGACAGTTCGCGGCCGTCGACGAGATCCTCAGCGGGCGGGAGAACCTGGTGCTGGTTGCCCGGTTGCGGCATCTGAGAGAGCCGGGCCGGATCGCGGACGACCTGCTGGCCCGCTTCGCGCTCACTGACGCGGCCACCCGGAAGGTGTCGACGTACTCGGGCGGTATGCGCCGACGCCTCGACATCGCGATGAGCCTCATCGGGGATCCGCCAGTGATCTTCCTCGACGAACCGACTACCGGGCTCGATCCACAGGCGCGTCTCGAGGTGTGGCAGGCCGTGCGGGAACTCGCCACGCAGGGAACCACGGTACTGCTCACCACGCAGTACCTCGACGAGGCCGAACAGCTCGCCGACCGGATCGCGATCCTGCACCAGGGGCGCATCATCGCCAACGGCACCCTCGGCGAACTCAAGCAGCTGCTGCCGCCGGCCAAGGTCGAGTACGTCGAGAAGCAGCCGACCCTCGAGGAAGTCTTCCTCGCCGTCATCGGCGACGACGGCACAGCAGGCGTTCCCACCCCGACCGCACGAGCAGTCAAGGACCCTCGATGAACAAGCACTTCTTCGGTGACACCGCTGTCCTGCTGGGGCGGTCCCTGCGCCACATCAGCCGCAGCCCGGACACCATCATCACCACCGCGATCATGCCGATCGCCTTCATGCTGCTCTTCGTCTACGTATTCGGCGGCGCGATCCAGACCGGGTCGGACAGTTACGTGAACTACCTGCTGCCCGGCATCCTACTGATCACGGTCGCCTCGGGCATCTCCTACACCGCGTACCGGCTCTTCCTTGACATGAAGAGCGGCATCTTCGAGCGGTTCCAGTCCATGCCGGTCGCCCGTGCGTCCGTGCTGTGGGCGCACGTGCTGACCTCGCTCGTCGCCAACCTCATCTCGCTCGTGGTGGTGGTGCTGGTCGCCCTCGCCATGGGCTTTCGCTCGGGCGCCAGCGCGCTGTCCTGGCTCGCGGTCGCCGGCATCATGATGCTGTTCACGCTGGCCCTGACCTGGCTCGCCGTGATCCCGGGCCTCACCGCCAAATCCGTGGATGGCGCCAGCGCCTTCTCCTACCCGCTCATCTTCCTGCCGTTCATCAGCTCCGCCTTCGTACCCACGCAGAGCATGCCCGGACCGGTGCGCGTCTTCGCCGAGAACCAGCCGGTCACATCGATCGTCAACACGATCCGCGACCTGTTCGCCCAGCAGCAGGTTGGTGTCGACATCTGGATCGCCCTCGCCTGGTGCGCCGGCCTCCTCGCCGTCGCGTACGGCGTCGCCATGAACATCTACCGCCGCAGAATCAGTTGACGACGGGTCGTCGTCGTGCAGGCTGAAGCCATGCTGACCATCGGACAGCTGGCCTCCTACGCCGGTGTGACCATCCGCGCGGTGCGGCACTACCACCAGATCGGACTGCTGCGGGAGCCGGAGCGCGACCCCTCCGGCTACCGCAGCTACGACGCGGCCGCGGTCGTGCGACTCATCCGGATCCGGACCCTCGCCGAGGCGGGGGTCCCCCTGGCCCGGGTCAGCGAGCTCCTCGACGCTGCCCCGGAGACCTTCGCCGCCGCGACCACCGAGATCGACCAGCGGTTGCGTACGCAGATCCGCGAGCTGCAGGAGCACCGGCGGCGCATCGCGCGGCTCGGTTGCAGTGACTCGCTGGCGGTCCCCGCAGAGGTGGTCGACTACCTCGACCGCCTCCGTGCCATCGGAGCGCCGGCAGCCCTCGTCGACAACGAGCGCGACGCGTGGATCCTCATGGCGGCGAGGTGGCCGCAGGTGATCCCGGAACTCATGGCCGACAAGGTGGCACAGCTGGCCAACCCGAAGGTCGTCGAGCTCTACCAGCTCATCGGTCGGATCGCGGATGACTGGACGGACGACGAGCGGCTACGCGAGATCGCCGACCTGATGAGCGAGCTGTTCGAGCAGGCCGCCGCCAGTGGCGAACTGGACCGGCAGGACGAGTTCATCCCCGACACCGCGTTCGTGCACCTGATGGACTCGTTCGCCAACGCTGTCCACCCCGCCGTCGCGCGGCTACGGGAGCTGGTCGCCGAGCGCGGTTGGACCGGGTGGACCCGGATCGAGAGGAGCGGGCCCTGATGCGTGCTCGTGCGGGTGTGCTGCGGCAAGTCGAGTCAGGATGTCGTCGACGGCTCGGTGTTGTGTGTCGGTGTGATAGGTCGTCGGGTCGAGGGCGGCGAGGGTGTTGAGGCCCTCGACCAGGGCGACGAGGGTGACGGCGGCATCGGCGCGGACGTCGTCGGCCAGGTGCGGGAGTGCGTCGGACAGGAGCCGGTCGATGCGCGCGAGGAACGCGCGGTTGTGTGTGCGATGCAGTTCGGCCAGCTCGGGGTCGGCCACAGCCGCGGCGGTGTAGGCGATCCAGACCCGGGCTTCTTCGCGTTTCTCGTCGGTGACAGTGACGGCCTGCGTCAGCACGGCGTGGAGCCGGCTGCGCGGGTCGGTGGCGGTGGCCTCGGCCTGCTCGGCGCCTTCGGCGGTGCGCTGGTGCAGCAGGGTTCGGGCGTGGCGCAGCAACGCTGCTTTGTCGGCGAAGGTGTGCATGACCAGGCCGGTTGTGCAGCCGGCCCGTTCGGCGACGGCCCGCACCGTAAGGCCGGTCAGCCCGCCTTGAGCCAGAACCGCCCAGGTGGCGGCTGACAGTCGTTGACGGTGGGCGTCGATATCGCGGGGACGAGCCATGCCGTCCTTTCGGTGGGGGCAGGATCAGCGTCGTTACCGTACCGCATGTTACGGTAACGCTCGTTACGTTAACGTCTGCGGTAACGAGGTGGTTCCGATGAATGTGGTCGTCGTCGCGCACCCGTGGGATGCGCCCGAGGCCGTCCGGCTTCGCGCGGCCCAACGCGCCGAGCTTGATGCCCGGTACGGAAACGACGATCACGAGCCGGGCACGGCGCCCAGCGCGGACGACGTCGCCGTGTTCGTCGTCGCCCACACCCGCGACGGCGGTGCCGTCGGCTGTGGTGGGCTGCGGGTGCTGGAACCGGGTGTGGCCGAGATCAAGCGAATGTACGTCGACCCGGCGTACCGCGGCGCCGGTGTGGCCACCGCGATCCTGCGGGATCTCGAAGCGCGCGCCCAGGCCGCCGGCGTGCGTCGGCTGGTGCTCGAAACGGGAACGTTGCAGCCCGAGGCGATCCGGTTCTACCAGCGGGAAGGCTATGAGCGCATCGACAACTTCGGCCCCTACGCCGGTGCCCTCCAGTCGGAGTGCTTCGCCCGTACTCTTCCAACTCCGGCTCAGGCATAGTCGCGCAGGGTGGCCCGTATGATCTTCCCGGGTTCCGGTCCTGCCTGCGCGAGGATCCCGCCGTCGGGCGCCCATATCGCTGAGCCGCCTGCCGTCTGATCGAAGCCGCCGCCGGTGCAGCCGGCGAAGCTCGCCGTGGCGACCCACACCCCACGGTCGGCGATGACCCGCTGAGCTCGCTCGGCTGACACGTGGGCGTCGCGGGCATGGTCGACGACAGCCGCGACATAGACGTCCATGCCGAGTGCCGCGGTGGCCGCGTCGTGCTCGGCGAAGCGGGTGTCACGGCAGATAGCCAGGCCCAGCCGCCAGCCGTCCACTTCGAGCACCGCGGGCCCGTCACCGGGGCTGAACCGTTCCTCGGAATCGTGCACGTGCACCTTCCGGTAGGCCACTCGCGGGCCGACGCTGTCGATGGCCAGCATCGCGATGTGCTCGCGACCCGCCTCACCCTGTACCGGCGCGCCCACCAGCGCGGTGGTCCCCCTGTCGGCGCACGCCTTGACGATCGGCGTCAGCCTTGGGTCGTCGGTGGTGATCGCCGGTGCGTCCAGCTCGTACCCCGTCAGTGAGAGCTCGGGAAAGACCACCACCCGCGCGTGCGCGGCCCGGACCGTGTCGGCATGCACGGCCGCGTTCGAGACGATGTCGTACGACGTGATCCGTGGTTGGGCGACGGCGATGACCAGCGGCTGACGTTGCACGAACCCTCCTGCGACCATCGGGGCCTGTCAAGCGTGTACGCGGTTGTCGCTCACCTCCCGGCCGAGGCACAGCATAGGTGCGCAAGGCTCGAGCATGACCGACGCAGCGGGCGCTCCTGCGTGTCGGGCCCGGGCGTGGGACCGATGTGCGGCCTCAACGGTCAACGGCTCCGTACAGGTGCTCCCCCACCCGCCCGGCGGCGCTTGGCCGCCGATCGAACCTTTGAGGACCAACGCTCGGAAGTTCCGGTAGGCAAGATCAGTTCGGCGGGTACGCCGAGGCTGCCGGATCGGCAGAAGCTGGGGCGGGTCTTCTCGTGAGCTGGTCGCAGAGCATCGTGGGGGCGCACTCGCGGTTGGGGTTCGCCCTGCGGTGGGTTCGCTGCCAGCTACCGGTGATCCAGTCAGGCTGAGTTGTCGACGCCGCTGTGTCGTTCACATCGTTGGCTGGATCTGGATGCAGTCGAGCTTCGGGCAGGGGCGAGCCACTGGGTCACTCTGTCGGTGATGACCACCTCGTAGGGGAGGTCTCGCAGGTCTTGCGCGGCCACCTTGAATGGCGCCTGTGCCTACGACCCGGCAGGGCTCGACAGGGGGAGATCCATCCGGTCGTCGACGGCGTGCGGGTGCGCGCGCCAGCCGCCTTCCACGCCGCTCACCTCTCCGCTGTCGAGCCCTTGTCGGTCTCTGGTGGTTCTCGGGGCGAACCGTGCAGCCCCAGCCACTACTGGCTACGACATGACCAGCATATTCGTGTCCTACCGCATCTGGCTCAAGACATGCTCTAACCGAAACGAGCGTCGCCGCAGTTGGCATCGGATCGGTGACGGGGTTTCAGGGCTAGATGATCTTGATGGCTGAGTGGTCCGCACACGAAGAAATTGTCGCCGTGATGACAAATGATTTACCGGCCTGAGGGTTTTTGTTTGCAGGAGTTTGAACGAATCGTTGAGCCTGTTGCTGGATGAGTCGCCACCGGTCTCGTCGGCTTGGCCGGTCTCTGTCGGGCAGAGACGTGGCTCACGCGGTTGTTTGCTTGACGCGCAACGTCGGAGCTTGCTTGACTCTGGCCAAGGCAAGACTTAGCCGTGTGTCGATATGAAGGGCTGCTGGCGGAAACGCGGCGGCGACCGTGGCACCACGGCTTCCATCACCTTACGGGGAAGCGGCATTGTGCCGTTTCCGAGATCGGGGGATTGCGTGAAGGTGTCCAAGAAACCGACGTCGGGCCGTGCTGCCCGCCGTCTGCTGCGGGCGGTGGCGCAGGCAGTGCTGGGTCTCGTCGTCGTGGTCGCCGGGACCGTGGCCTTCTCCGGCGCCGCGGCGGCCTCGAACGCCATTCCCGGCGGCAAGCTTTTTGCCGGCGGCAACTTCACCCAGGCCGGTGGGACAGGTGCCACGAGCATCGCGGCCTGGAACGGAGTCGACTGGTCCGCGCTGTCCGGCCCCAACGGCGAGGGTGCCGACGAGACGGTCGACGCGTTGACCATGTACAACGGCAAGCTCATCGCCGCCGGCTCGTTCATGGAGGCGGGCGGCGTGGTGGTCAGCGGCATCGCCAGCTGGAACGGGACCACCTGGGAGCCGCTGGTCGGATCGAGTGGGGCCATCGGCGTCGTGGTCCGGCCGCTCGGGTTCGTCGCTTCCCTGGCCGTCTACAACGGTGACCTGTACGTCGGTGGATCCTTTCCACGCGCCGGTGGGGTGACCGTGAACAACATCGCCCGGTGGAACGGCAGCGACTGGTCCGCCCTGCCGGGCCCGTCGGGCGTCGGCACCGAGTACGCAGGAAGTATCAGCGCGCCGGTGTGGGACCTGACCGTTGTCGACGGCAAGCTCGTCGTCGCGGGCTTGTTCACTGCCGCCGGTGGGGTGGCCGCCAACAGTATCGCCGCGTGGAACGGCAGCACCTGGTCCTCGGTGGGCCAGCCGATCGAGGGTGCCACGGTGCTGGCCGTGGAGAACTACAACGGCGCGCTGGTGGCGTCTCGGGCCTACAGCGAGAACAACTTCAGCGTCAACGACGTGGCGGTGCGTCTCAATGGCCAGTGGTCGGTGCTGGGCGGGCAGCCGGGTGGTCGCTTGAACGGCGATGTCCGCGACTTCACCGTCTACAACGGGCTGCTCGTCGCCGGTGGGCAGTTCACCCGGGTAGGCGGTGCCGTGGTGAACAACGTCGTGGTGTGGAACGGCTCCACCTGGTCGGCGCTCTCCGGTCCCTCCGGTGTCGGGACGGACGACGGCGTGTTCGCGGTGACCCCCCACGCGGGCTTCCTCGTCGTCGGCGGCTTCTTCGACAACGCAGGGGGGCAGCCGGCGAGCAAGATCGCACGCTGGAACGGTAGTGCCTGGTCGGCCCTACCCGGCGGCGGCGTGAACGGCAACGTGTTCTCGTTGCTGTCGACGTAGGACCTTTGACGCCGCGGGTATGGGTAGATGCCTATGCCCGCGGCGCCGACGAGATCGGGACTCTTCGGGTGTCCGGGTCCGGCTACGCGAATCCGATCACCCCTTCGCGTGGCGGGGTCAGATGGTAACGACGACCTTTCCTGCCGGGTGCCCTTCCGCGAAGTGCCGGATCGCATCCGGTACTTCCGCAAGAGGATAAGTGCGGTCTATCGCCGGGGTGAGCGCACCGGACTCGATGAGTTCCCGCAGTTCTTCGAGGTCGTCGGCGCGCTCCACCGCGGTCACACTGCGCAGCTGCTGACCGACAAGCATGGACAGCAGCGGCGCGCGGAACATCTGCCGGCCGTAGCCGCCGAGCAGCCGGCCCTGGGAGTACGTACCGCCGACCAGGGCCAGCGTCCCGTGCGAGGTGAGTGCGCGCCGCAACAGGGACAGGGGGCGGTCACCGCCGGTGTCGATGACGACGTCATACACCGGGCCGTCGCGGTCGATCTCCTCGCGGGTGTAGTCGATGACGTCGTCGGCACCGAGGGCGCGGACGAAATCGGTCTTGGTCGGGGCACAGACGCCGGTCACCGTCGCGCCGTACGCCTTGGCGATCTGCACGGCGAAGGCCCCGACGCCACCGGCCGCGCCGATCACCATCACCCGGGCACCCGGGCGCACCGCGCCACTGTCACGCACCGCCCTCAGTGCCGTCATCCCGGAGACGGGCACCGCGGCGGCTTGCTCGAACGACAGGTTGACCGGCTTGCGTGCCAGTCGTTGCGCCGGTGCGCTCGCGAATTCGGCGTACGATCCGCGCAGGCAGGTGCCGTACACCTCGTCGCCTGGTTGGAATCTGGTCACCCGGGCACCGACCGCGGATACCACCCCGGCCAGATCCCGGCCGCGCACCGCTACCCGGGGTCGGCGCAGCCCGCTCGCCAGACGCACCAGGTATGGTCGGCCGGCCATGAAGATCCACACTCCGGGGTCGATCGCGGCCGCGCGTACCTGGACGAGCACCTCGTCGTCGCCAACGGTCGGCTTGTCGATGTCGCGGAGCCGTAGCGCGTCTGTCGAGCCGTAGGTGTCCTGGACGATGGCTTTCACGGCGCTGTCTCCTCGGGGTTGGGGTACTGGAACACGTCGTCGAGCCGCACGCCGAGCGCGTGGGCGATCCGGAATGCGATCTCCAGCGAGGGCGAGTACCTGCCCTGCTCGATGGCGATGACGGTCTGCCGGGTCACGCCGATCCGCTCGGCGAGCTCGGCCTGGGTCATTTCGTGGTGCGCGAAGCGCAGCGCCCGGATGTTGTTCGTGACGCGGGTCGGTTTCACCACTGCGGGACGCCCTTGCGGTAGGCGATCACCTTCGTCAGGGCGCCGACCACGGCCGACAGCACGAAGCAGAGGTAGACGACGTTGGCGATCCAGAACCAGTCCCACTCGGCCAACGCCATGAGCATCGCCGACACCGCGCCGATGACCACGAACGACTGGCCGACGTGCTCGCCGAGCCGTCCGATCTCCTTGTCGCGCACATCCTTGACGCGTGATGCCCGCGGGTTCGCGATGCCCATCGCGATCTCGGCCGCGATGTTCGCGACGATGGCACCACCGACCGTCCATAAGAGAGCGCCGGCGTACGGCACGGCGGACAGCGGCCCGCCGTCGACCCGGCCCAGGACGACGACCGCATAGCTGGCGTAGGCGACCACGCTGACGACCAGCATGATCCAGGCGCGTTTCTCCTCGTGTGTCACAGTCGACCTCTCGGTTGTACAGAATTTTTGACATTGTCAGAGTAACGCGGCTTTGACATCATGTCTAGAAACTCTTACATCGCTCCTCCCTGGATGCTCACTCCACCGTGCCGGCACGGGTCTTCTCCGACGACGACAACCGACCTCCGGCGCGGGCCGCGACAGACGGGTGAAGCCGGAGGAGGAAACCAGTCCTGTCGGCACACGAGGGCCAGGACGAGGCGGCCGAAGAGGTTGGGCCGTGCGCAGGACATCTCAAACCGTCATCGCGGGCACCGTCGGTGCCGCCCTGGTGGGGGAACCGGTGCGTACCTCTTCAGGCAGTGGAACGCGGTGTTGGCCACCGGCGACCCGGACGTGGTCGCGGACCGCGGCCGCCTACCGGCCAGGGTTCATGGCGGCACCGATGCGTTTGTCCTTGGTATTGGTCAGGAAGACTGTCCGGGGTAGAGAGCCGTCCCGTGCCCGCGGTGCCAGCGCCGAGGCCGGGTTCGCGGTGACCAGTGCCGCCGCGCTCCAGCCGGGCTGGTCCCACGAGTTGTCGGCTGCGTTCACGCGTCCGCCGATCCGCGCGTCGTCGCCGTTGTCGACCGCGAGGTTGTTGTGCAGCAGCGCCGCGGACAGCTCGAAGGCGAAGCCGGCCTCGCCGTTGCGGAAGGCGGTGTTGCTGCGGACCGACAGCGCACCGGCGTTGCTGCTCTCGGTGAATCCGTAGCCGGCGTTGTCCCACGCCGCGCTGTCGGTGATGCTGTGGTCGACGGCGGGTGCCGGGTCGCCACCGCCGAGCTTGAAGCCGTAGCCGTCGCCGTCGAATGGCTCCAAGCCCCAGCGGTTCACGCCGTTGCCGAACGACCAGGACCGCTCGATCCGTACCGCGCTGGTGAACTCGTGCAGGCCCATGCCGTCGTCGGCGTTTTCGTAGAACCGGCAGCCGCGGACGACGTTGTCGGCACCTGATCCATACTCGATGCCAAGCCCGTCGCCGGTCTCGCCATGGGTGTCGTGGTCTCGATTGTGGAAGAAGTCGCTGTCGACGACGAGGTTCCCCACGGTTCCGTTGTCCCGTAGCAGCAGGGCGGTCCCGCCGTTGTCGTGCAGGGACAGCGCCCGGAACACGCTGCGCCGGCAAGACCGGCAGAGGTAGGCGTGGCCGGGTGCTCCGCTGATCTCCAAGCCCTGCACCACCCAGTAGCTGGCTCGCTGCGTGACGAACGACGTCTTGTCCGGCAGGCCGGAGGCGTCGATGACAGGGCGCTCGCTCCGGTAGTTGCTGATGATGATCCGCTGCTCGGGGGTGCCGCTGGTCGTGATCTCGACCGGGCGCGTGGGACGGTAGCGTCCGCCACGCAGGGCGATCGTCTCGCCGGGGCGGACCACGCTCACCGCCTTGGTCACTGTGGCGAACGGCCGGTCGAGCCCGCCGGGGTTGTCGTCGCTGCCGTCGGGAGCCACGAAATAGGTGGCGGTGGTGACGCCGCGGAAGCCGTCGGCCGCTGCGGCGGCCGGAGTGCCGGCGGTTGGGGCGACGGCGGACGGTGCGACGGCGGGGGTAGCCGTCCGAGACGAACTCGGAGCGGTTGCGGCCGGCGGCGGCGCGTACCCCTCGCCGTTGCTGGTGTCCGGCGTGTGGTGGACGGCGGCGACGAAGATGGTGGCGGCGCTGGCAGTGACCAGGCCGCCGACCGGAACGAGTTTCGCGAGCAGGTAGCGGCCGGTCCGTTGGAGCAGGTCCACCAGCGGTGACGCTAGGCCACCGAGAGCACCGGTCGCGCCGGTCGACGCGGCCAACGCGGCGAGGGCGGGCGCCAGGTTGGCACCGGACAGCAAGTGTTCGGCGGGGATCAGTTCCCGTTCGTGGGCCCGGCACCGGTCGCATCCGCGCACGTGTCGGCCCAGCCGGCTCAGCCAGCGCGGGCCGGACGGCCCGGCCAGGCGTTTCGCTGCCACGGTCAGGCCGTCGCAGCGTGGGCTCGCCCGCCACGCACGTAGCAGGGTACGGGCGAGCGCCAGTTGTGCCTTGACGCGCTGCACCCGGACAGCCGCGTGGGCGGGATTGAGACCTAGCTGCCTGGACAACTCGGCGCGGGTCAGCGTGCCGGCGACCTCCTGCCACCACAGCATCAGGACACGCTGGTCTTCGTGGCTGAGCCAGCGGCTGGCCTCGTACGCCTCGCGGCGCTCACTCGCCAGGTGCAGTCGAAACAGTGTGGAGTCGGCGAGGTCGCCGGACGGGTCCGGCAAGTCCGAGACGTCGTCGGTCAGCGGGCCGAGCGCGGTCGCCGCCCGGACCGACCGGCCGCGGTCCTGTATCTGTCGGTAGGCGATCGAGATGACCCAGGCCCGGAAGCGCTCAGGGTCCTTGAGCCCGCTGATGCCCCGCACGACGCGCAGCATCGTCTCCTGAACCACATCGTCGGTGTCCGGGCTGCCGCTCAACGCCTTGCCTACCAGGTTGTACACCAGCGGCATGGCCTCGGCGACCACGGCCGCCACGGCTTGTTCGTCGCCGGCGCGGGCGGCAGTGATCAGAGCTGTCCTCATGAGCACCCTTTCCAGGCGGATCGTCATGCTGACACGCCGGTGTGTCGTTCGGCCGTTGCAGCCAGAACCGGGGGCCGGCGAACTGTGCGTCGGTGGTTCCGCCCGCTCGTGACGGACGTCCCCGTTTCGTTGACGCTCGGGGCGGTCGGGGATAACAAACACCGGGGGACCGGTTCGACAGATGCAAAGTCTTCGATCGAACATTGTTCCTGTCGGTGGGAACGCGCTTTCCTGGCCAGGCCCCACTCACCCACACCGCCGACCACGCGGACGGGAGGCGCGCCCGGGTCCTGATAAGTCCGGATCGCCCCGTCCCCGGGCAGTTGTCGTTCTCACCGCTGCCCGGCTCACCCAGGAGGTAGCACCATGAGACGTACAAGAGCCGGGCTCGTCGCCGCGACCAGCACCGCGCTGGCCTCGGTCGTCCTCGCGCTCGGCGCTGCCGTCACCGCGCAGGCGGCGCCGCTGTTCTCGGCCGACTTCGAGAACGGCAGCACCAGCGGTTGGTCGAAGTCCGGCGGCAGCTGGTCCGTGGTGTCCGACGGCTCGCAGGTCCTCCAGCAGTCCGACACCGCCAGCAGCCGCGCCCGGCTCCTCAACGGCAACTCCGGTTGGAGCGACTACGCAGTGCAGGCTCGGGTCAAACCGCTGTCGTTCAACGGCTCGAACCGGGTGGTGGCTCTGGCGGCCCGGGCCAGCGGATCAACCACGATGTATCGATTGGCACTGATCAATGCCAATCGGGTGGAGTTGCAGGCGATGAACGGTAGCTCGATCACGGTGATCGGATCAGCGTCGCTGAGCGTGTCCACCGGCACCTGGTACACCTTGCGCATCGAGGCCAGCGGCAGCACGTTGCGCGGCTTCGTCAACGGCACTGAGGTCGCGTCGGGCACCAACGCGATGACCAGCAGCGGGCGGATCGCCCTGTTCACCGAGTACGCCAGCGCCCGCTTCGACGACGTCGTGGTGAACAGTCCCACCACGGCTCCGCCGACCTCGGCACCGCCGACAACAGCCCCGCCGACCACGCCCCCACCCAGTGGCGCGCTGTATGTGGCGCCGAACGGCAGCGACAGCGCAGCCGGATCCGAGTCGAACCCGACCACCCTCACCTCGGCGATCACCCGTGTCGCCGCCGGCGGGGCGATCTACATGCGCGGCGGCACCTACCACTACTCGCAGACCATCACGATCGCGCAGGGCAACAACGGCAGCTCAAGCGCCCGGAAGAAGCTGTTCGCCTACCCCGGTGAGACCCCGATCCTCAACTTCTCCGCACAGAGCGAGGATCCGGCGAACCGCGGGATCGTCGTGGGCGGGAACTACTGGCACGTCCACGGCCTCGTCGTCGAACGCGCCGGCGACAACGGGATCCTCCTCGCCGGCAACAACAACATCATCGAGCGCGTGATCACGCGGTTCAACCGGGACTCGGGGCTACAGCTCTCGCGGCTGGCAGCTGGCGCCCCCCGGGACCAGTGGCCGTCCCACAACCTCATCCTGAGCACCGAGTCGCACGACAACGTCGACTCCGACGGTGAGGACGCCGACGGCTTCGCCCCGAAGCTCACCGTCGGTCCTGGCAACGTGTTCCGCTACACCGTGGCCCACAACAACATCGACGACGGTTACGACCTGTTCACCAAGACGGACACCGGCCCGATCGGCGCGGTGACCATCGAGGACTCCCTGGCCTACGAGAACGGCACCCTCAGCAACGGCGGCCAAGCCGGCAACGGCGACCGCAACGGCTACAAACTCGGCGGCGAGGACATCGGGGTCAACCACGTCATCCGGCGCAACATCGCCCACGACAACGGCAAGCACGGCTTCACCTACAACCGCAACAACGGCTCGATGCAGATCTCCAACAACCTCGGCACCAACAACGAGGAGCGCAACTTCAACTTCGACGCCGGCTCCTCGGTGTTCCGCAACAACACCTCGTGCAACAGCGGATCGACAGACCGGATCGTCGGCGACGCCGACGGCTCCAACCAGTTCTGGGACGGCGCGAACGGAACCCGCTGCGCGAACTACACCGGCTCTCTGGGCTGGTCCTTCGCGCCGGACGGTCGCCTCGTCGTCACCCTCGGCGGCAGGGTGGTAACCCTCTGACCCGTCCGCCGTTCCGAGAATCGGGACCTCGTTGCTGGACGGCGGACCTGTTCGCCGTCCAGCAACTTCCCGGCGCGGGGCTGCCGCTGGCGGGCGCTGCCATGCCGCCCGGCATGGACGGCACGGGTCACCACCACGATTGCGGCCGTCGCAGCGGCACCCACACGGTCAGGGTGACCGGCGCCGCCATCAGGCTCTCGTACTGCGGTGGCATCACGATCATGTTGAGAGCTGCACCGACGGGAACCACGAGGGCCGCGAGAACTTTCGCGGTAGGGAAGCCCCGTCATGCCCGCTGAGCAGATCGGCCGCTGGACCAGCGTCGACAACACCGACGTCGCGCGGGACGGTGGCCGGAACGCCGCGCTGTCCGTGGCGTGCAGCCTGCATGCGATGCGCGGTGGCGACGAATCGCACCCGTAGCGACCGAAACGACGACGGCAGCTCACAGGCCGCCCACCAAGCCTCTACGCCGTGAAGAAATCAGTGAGCGCGCGCGCGACCTGGTCGGGCGCGTTCTCCGTGGGGATGTGCCCTGCACCCGGGATACGTATGAGTGTGGCGTGCGGGATCTCCGAGGCGAACCGCTCGGCGTACTCCACCTTCTGGAAGCCGTCGTCCTCGCCCCAGATCAGCAACTTGGGTATCGGATTCTGTCGCAGCGCGGGAACAATGTCGCGGGTGTAGCGGTTGTCGGCCCCGCCGACCATGGCCATCCAGGAGCGGCGAACCCGCGCATCGGTCCACGGGTTCAGGTAGTCCGCGATCCGCTGCTCGGTGGCGGCACCGGCCAGTGCTGCTGTCACGGCTTGCCGGCGGGCGGTGAGAATCTCGTCGGCGGTGGTCGCGGCGACGATCGCCGGGTCCCGGAACCGGGCGACGCTGGACACCGGCCAGGAGTCGTAGGTGACCGAGTTGACCAATGCCAGCCGGGACACGTCCAGCCGATCGTGGACGAGGAGATGCTGGGCGACGGCGCCGCCGATGTCATGACCTGCTACGGCGATCGGCCCGGAGAGCTTCAGCGCGGAGGCGAAGCGCGCCACCCAGTCCGCGAGGGCCGGGACCGTGCCGGTTTCCAGGGTGAGTTCGCCTCCCGAGCGCCCAAGTCCCGGCAGGTCGACCGCGATGGGTCGCAGCCCCGCCGCGGCGAGGCGGTCCATCACCGGAAGCCAGACCCGGCTCCAGTACGTTCCGTGCAGCATCAGCACGGCCGGGCCGTCCTGCTCCACGGTCAGGTAGCTGGCCGGCTCGCCGTCGACCTCGACCTCGGCCCGCAGCACCGTCGATTCGATGATTTCGCTCATGGGGTCACTGTGGCCGAGACCGGTCTCGCAGCCGAGTGTCTGGAATGACATTCTCAGATACATTCTTGCCATGTTGCTTCACCGGGTGGTGGCCCTGCTCACCCCGCCGCAGTCGCCTTTCGAGCTGGCCTGCGCCTCAGAGGTCTTCGGTACCGCCCCGCAGGACGCCCCGCCCCGCTACAGCTTCCGCGTCTGCGCCGAGCGTCCCGGACCCGTGCCGACCGGCGCCGGCTACGCGATGCTCGTCGAGGCGGGGCTGGCCGCCCTACGGGAGGCGGACACCGTGATCGTTCCCGGCTGGCAGCCGCCCGACGCACCCGTGCCACCGAACGTCACCGAGGCGCTGCGGGACGCCCACCAGCGCGGGGCGAGGATCGTCGCGATCTGCACGGGGGCGTTCGTCCTCGCTCAGGCCGGACTGCTCGACGGCCGCCGCGCCACCACCCACTGGCGCAGCGCCGCCCGGTTCGCCGCAGCCTTTCCCGAGGTGCAGGTGGATCCGGACGTGCTCTTCGTGGACCACGGCGACGTGGCGACCAGCGCCGGGACCGGCGCCGGCATCGACTTGTGCCTGCACCTGGTGCGTTCCGACCACGGCGCGGCGTACGCCGCCCAGATCGCCCGGCGCATGGTCCTGCCGCCGCACCGGGAGGGCAGCCAACTCCAGTACGCCGCACAGCCCGCACCGGCCAGGGCGGACGAGTCGTTGGCGCCACTGCTGGAGTGGGCGACCTCCCACCTCGACACCCAACTGACCCTCGGCCACCTCGCCGAACGCGCCGGACTATCCAGCCGAACCCTCGCCCGGCGGTTCACCGAACAGCTCGGCACCAGCCCGGGACAGTGGCTGCTCAACCAGCGCCTTGACGCGGCACGGATACTGCTGGAACAGACCGACCTTCCGGTGGAAGCCATCGCCACCCGGGTCGGACTCGCCTCGGCGGTCAACCTGCGTCGCCGTTTCCGGGCGCATCTCGGCACCACACCCGGCGCCTACCGACGGACCTTCAGCGAAACCTGATGACGCAGTTGGGCGTTACCATCGCCCGGCACTGGCTCTGTCCCAGGGAACGCGGGGCCGCCGCGAGTCGGACCAGTGACATCATCCGCGCAGGCGACTCGGTGCGCTGGGTACCGGCAGGCGTGCCCGCCGCCGAAGGTGCCACCTGAACCCGGACGATCAATCTCGCTGGAGGGTGAGGGTTCGAGCCCCTTCGGACGCACAAGATCATGAAGCCGTGGGATCGCGGTCAGCTGACCACCGGCCGGTCGCCTGCCCCACTCGTTGTCGATCGACGTCCCGGGCAGCAGGGGCTTTCTCACCGGTCGGGAACTGGAACGGGTTCCCCGCCGACTACCTGAGGTCAGGTTGTCATCTGAAGGAGGCCAGTATGGCCGAAGGTGGTCGGCGTGCGTTGTTGAAGGCTGCGGCGTTTGGTGGTGTCGGGGCGGGTCTGGCCGCCACGGGACTGCCCGAGCCGGCCGTGGCCGGGTCGGGGTCGCGTGGGCCGCGGGTGGCGATCCTGCTGTACGACGGGATCACCGCGTTGGACGCGGTTGGGCCGTACGAGGTGCTGTCTCGGGTGCCGGGCGCGTCGGTGGTGACGGTGGCGAAGCGGGTCGGTCCGGTACGTACCGACACTGGCGTGCTCGGGCTGGTCGCCGACCGGGCGCTGCGGCAGGTGCGGCACGCGGACGTGCTCCTGGTCCCGGGCGCTGGCAACCGGGGCGTGATCGCGGCCATGGAGGACGCCGAGACGGTCGACTGGGTGCGCCGGTTGCACGAGCGGAGCACGTGGACGGTGTCCGTCTGTACGGGTGCGTTGATCCTCGGCGCGGCCGGGCTGCTGCGCGGGCTACCAGCCACCACGTACTGGGCGTCGCGGTCCTATATGGAGTCGACGTTCGGTGCGGTTTACACACCGGGCCGGTTCGTGGAATCCGGGAAGATCATCACGGCGGCGGGGGTGTCGGCTGGTATCGACATGGCCCTGCACCTGGCTGCCAAGCTGGTCGACGAAAGAACTGCGCAGGCGCTGCAACTGGCGGTTGAGTACGACCCGGATCCGCCGTTCGACACCGGCAGTCCGGAGAAGGCCGGCCCCGAGCTGCAGCAGCTCGCGTTGCGGCTGCTGGAGGACGCCGCCGCGTAGCGGCCAGGTGGCGACCTGTCCCAGTGCGCCGCTGTGGCGGTGTCCGACAGTCGGGCGCCGTCACTGCTGCAGCGACTGCGCTGTTATCCGACGGCGCTTGTCGTATGCTCCAAATGTCGCATTTCTATGGTTATGGGTAGGGACTTGAGTGGTGGATTGGATGACGAGTCTGCTGGAGTCCCTGCTCGGCATCGGCGCGGAGGAACTCAACCCCGGTCAGATGGCGCTGCGGGCGGTGTCGACCTTCGTGGTGGCGCTGGCGATCGTCCGGCTCGGGCACAAGCGGCTGTTCGGCAAGGCGACGGCGTTCGACCTCATTGTGGCGATCATCTTCGGTTCGGTCATGAGCCGCGCCATCACGAACAGCCTGGGGCTCGTCGCGGTCTGGCTCGCCGGCTTCGTGCTCATCATGGTGCATCGGCTGATCGCGACCGTGTCCTGTCACTTCGACTGGTTCGGCCCGCTCGTCAAGGGCCGCCCGGTCCTGCTTGTCGAGGACGGGCACCTCAACCGTGCCGGGATGCGAAAGAGCCACGTATCCCGGCTGGATCTCGACGAGGCCCTTCGCGGTACGGGAAGTGAGGCGGACCTGTCGCGTGTGCGGCTCGCCTACCTGGAACGCGACGGCAGTATCAGCGTGGTCCCGCGTGGCGAAGGGCCTCGTGTTCTCGACGTCGCCGTTGACAAGGGTGTCCAGACCGTACGGATAGCCGTGGAGTAGGCGCGTCGACCGCACCTGCTTGCGCTTCAGCCAGTTCGGGCCGTGGCGACGGGCTCCCGCTTGCGCAGTACCCCGGCGATGGGGAAGAGCAGCGCGAAGCCCGCCAGTGAGGTCGCGATCACCATGACGACCGTTTCGGCGGCGTCGAAGCCCTGGGTGGCCATCACGGTTGCGGCCGATATGTTGCGTTGCGCGGTGCCGAGCCCGAGTACCTCACGGGCGTTGCGGTCCTTTCCGCCGAGCAGGTAGCCGATGACGAACCCACCTGCGATCACCACCAGGGGTGGCACGATCGCTCCCTTGGTGAAGAGGTCGGTGATCGTCGGAATGTTGGCCAGTGTGGTGGCCAGGACGAGCACCACCAACGCGACGGTCGAAAAGTGGCGGGCGATCGGTGCCAACCGCCGGGCCAGGGCGGGCCAACGGTTGTGGGCCAGCAGGCCGGCGGCGAGCGGCAGGAGCATGGTCAGCAGCAGCGGCACCGCGAGGGCACCGGCGGAGACATCCGCTTCGGGAAGCACCTGGGGTATCACGATCGGCGCGTACACGACGGTGGCCGGCAGCAGCAGCACCAGCAGTGTGGCGCTGAGGCTGACCTCGGACTGGGCTACCGCCGTCAACTTGACCAGGAACGGTGCGCCGGCGGACATCGCCACCAGGATCAGCCCCGCCTCCAGCGGACGGTCGAGCGGCCAGAGCCACAGGATGCCGAGCGCGAGCAGGGGGACCAGCACGAAGTTGGCCAATAGCGCCCGCGCCAGAGCCCCCAGGTCACGCAGCGGGCCGAGGATCTGCCTGACCGAGTAGGCGAAGCCCACCGAGAGCATCGAGGTCACGGCGAACAGCAGGACCGCCAGGTTTCCCACCGTGGAGAGAACGACCTGCATCATCCGATCAGCCCCTAGTCCGGCTCGCTGGTCGCGGGCTTCGCCTCCGGCTGCGGCACACCTGGATGACCCGCCGGGTAGGGCAGCAACTGCGCGTCGGTTCGCTCCCACGTCTCGCGTAGGTCGTTCAGCAGGTCGGGATGGCGGGCGGCGATGTCCGCCTGCTCACGGCCGTCCACCGAGACGTCGTAGAGGAGGTGGAAGGGGCCCTCTCGGCGTGGCCAGTTGCCCAGTACCGACCGGTCGCGACGGTCGTACAGGTACTTGAACCGACCGCGGCGTAACGCCCCCTGATTCGAGGTACGCCAGAACAGGTCGTGCTCGGGGAAGTCGGCGCCGTCGACCAACCACGGCATCAGGTCCACCCCGTCCAGCGGAAAGCCCTCATCCGGTGCCGATCCGCCGGCGTCGACCAGTGTCGCGGTCAGGTCGAGGGTGTTGATCGGGTGGTCGGTGACCTGGCCGCCGGTGACGGCCGCCGGCCACCGCAGGATCAGCGGGACCCGGATGCCACCCTCGGCCAGATCGCCCTTCTCGCCCACGAGCGGCCAGTTCTTCGACCACCGCTCACCGCCGTTGTCGGAGGTGAAGACAACGACGGTGTTGTCGGCGCGGCCGGCGTCGGCCAATGCGGCGAGCACCTTCCCGACGCCGGCGTCCAGCTCCTCGACCAGCTCGGCGTACTTCGCCAGCGAGCCGCCGTCAGGGTGGATCAACGGGGTGGGCACCGACTGCTGGCTGAACCTGCGCCGGATCTCCGCGCCGACCTCCCGGTCACCTGGGCCCTCCCACGGCCAGTGCGGCGCGGTGTAGTTGAGCTGGACGTAGAAGGGGCCGTCGCGGTCGGCGGCGACGAAGTCGGCCGCGCGTTCGGAGATCAGGGAGGTGTAGTAGCCGGCCTCCTCGACCGGAGTCTCACCCTCGTACAGGTCGGCCTCGCCCATTGTGCTGACGTGCTCGAAGTAGTCGATCGCTCCGTCGAAGTTGCCGAAGAAGGTCTGGAAACCGATGCGCAACGGGCTGTACCAGGGCAGCCACCCGCAGTGCCACTTACCGAACATTGCCGTCTGGTAACCCGCGGCCAGCAGCAACGACGACAGGGTCGGATGCTCGGCCGGAATCCCGCTGCCCTCCGCGTGCGTGGTCAGCGGCTCTTCCAGGCCCGCCGGCAACCGGGTCGGATAGCGCCCGGTGTACAGCCCGATGCGGGTCGGAGAGCACCACGGCGTGCACGCGTAGCCGTGGCGGAACAGCAGGCCCTCCCCGGCCAGTCGATCGAGGTTCGGCGTGCGGATCGCCGTCGAGCCGTAACAGCCGAGATCCGCCCAGCCCAGATCGTCGGCCAGGATGAACAGGATGTTGGGCGGCTCGGCTGGCCGGCTCGCACCTGGCTGTCCGGCCCGCACCGGTATCCCTCGAGCCGGACCCGTCGTCGCCATACGGCCCTATACCTTCTCGTGGAGGTTCCTAACCTCCTACCGACGCTGGGCCGCACCACCTGGACCTCCTGGAGAGCGGATCCACCGACCACCACCGCGAGGGTGTCCGTGGGCCTGCCAGCCGGGGATACCGGTGGTCGGTGTCAGTGGCGCAGGTGGAACGGCCGGGGGTACGGGCCAGGTCGGTAGGGGGCGTAGGCGTGGGTCGCCGTGGGGTCCAGGTCCGCTGCGAGTCGGTTCAGCGTGCCAGGGGACGTGTCGGGCCACTGTCCTGCGCTGATCCTGTGATCGAGGGCGTCAACTGCCGCCAGCATCTCACCGGTGGTGAAGGTGCAGTGTCCGGCTCGGTGGACGTATCCCTGGCGCAACAGTCGCGAGCGGCCGGCGTCGCTGACCGCTTCGGCGTAGGCTTTCTCGGCCTGTACCGGGACGAGCGGGTCGCCGGTGGTGTGGATGCTGATCATCGGCGTGGTGAGCCGGCCGGTGAAGGAGATGTTTCGGATCATGTGGCGGACCGCTGCCGGATCTGCGGTGATGCGCGGTGCGGCGGCCAGCGCGGCCAGGTCGTCGCGCAGCGACAGCCCTGACCGCGCGTACAACTGCTCGACCTGCTGTCGGTTGGCGGAGTGCGCGAAGATGCGGCCGTAGTCGACGCCGATGTTCCAGGACATGTTGCCGCCGGCGTGTTCTTCGGCTTCCTGCCGCCAGGTGAGCCCCGTCTTGACGAACTGGCGGAGCGCCTCGAACTGGTTGCGCTGTGCGGTGTCGTGGTCGTCCGCGTCCGGTTCCGGCCGAGCCGGGTCGGTCCATGCCGGGATGTTGCGAAACGCTGCGGCGAGCGCGATGCGGGCGCGGCCCTGCGGGGTCGCCTGTGCCGCGTCGAGGGCGGCGGTCAGTTCGGCGGTGGAGGCGAGGGCGGCGGCCTGTCCGGGCAGTCGTACCAACGGTGCGGTCGAGCCCGCCGCCAGCAGGGCGCGGATGGCGAAGAGGGTGTCGACGTTGTTGTTCCAGTTGGCTACGGCGCCCTGTTGGAGTCCGCACATGGTCACCGTTCCGTCGAACCGGTGGCTGAATCGTTCGGCGAGTCCGGTGGTGATCATGCCCCCCATGGACGTACCCCACGCGATCGTTCGCCGGGCCGGGCCGAACTGGGCTTCGAACTTGTCCAACGTGGCCAGTTGAGCGGACAGGGCCCCCTGCACAATCCAACCGGTCGCGGGGTACGAGGATCCGATCTGCGCGTATCCGGCCTCCAGCAACGCGGTGCGGACGTTGTCGCTGGGCGCGTTGCGGGCCGGGTTCGCCACGTTGTCGGGCACGTAGCCATGGCTGTAGAGCAGCACGGTGCCGTTCCAGTTCGCCGGCACGTCCATCACGTAGGTCGAGCCATCAGGTAGCACACCCTCCACCCGGGGTGGCGCCGCGGCGCTCGCGGGCGTGGGGTCGACTGCGGGGCCGAGCACGGCGACGAGTAGCACGGTCACGACCGTGGCGGCAGCCTTGCTCACGGCGCGGCGGAAGAGAAGAACTTCACGGGCCATCGGCACTCCGTTCGGCGAATCCCGGTCCGGCTGCAAGGTCACGACCAGTCAACCAGTGTTCGTGATCTAGGTCCAAGCAATGTGGTCAATCAGATGGGCGGCGTGGACGACGAACGTGCCAACCGGCTCACCGCCGCACTGCGGGAGTGCCTGGGGAACTGAGGTCGGAACCTGGGCGAACCGCGGGCCACGCCGTGCGCCGGGAGGCGGCCCGGCCGAGGCGCCCGGCGAGCGTGTCGACGTGTGCGCGTAGCTCCGCCGGTTCACGTACCGCGAACTCGAAGCCGAACGCGGCCACCCACACGGCGAGCTGGTCGAGGTTGTCCGACCCGATCCGCAACGTGCAGGTGTGCTCGTCGATCCGCTCGATCACACCCAGAGTGGGCGGCACCTCCTCGGCGACCGCGTCCGCCGGCGCGTACATGGTCAGGACCGCCTGGTGCCGGTACTGCCGGGACGTCATGCCGAGGGCGACGTGGACGGCGACGTCCTCGGCCGGCAGCGGTCGTGGCCGGAACCGGGGCCCGGCTGGCACGCGCGGCGACAGCCGGTCGGTGCGGAACGTCCGCCAGTCCGCCGCCTGGACGTCCCAACCGTAGAGGTACCAACGCCGTCCGCTGTGGACGATGCGGTACGGCTCCACGTCGCGTCGAGATGTCGAGCCGTCGCGGGCGACGTAGTCAAAGCGCAGTCGTTCACAATCGCGCACGGCCGCCGCCACGGCGGTGAGGATCGTGGGATCCACCGTCGGTCCGGACGCCGGCAGCGTCACCACCGCCGCGCCGAAGGCATTCACCCGATGCCGCAGTCGTGCCGGCAACACCTGGTCGACCTTCGCCAGCGCGCGGACCGACGTTTCCTCGATGCCGGTGACGGCCAGCGCCGCCGCCGTCCGCAGGCTGACGGCGACGGCCACCGCTTCGTCGTCGTCGAGCAGCAGCGGCGGCAGCGCCGCGCCGGCCGCCAGCCGGTATCCGCCGCCGACGCCGCCGATCGCCTCGATCGGGTACCCGAGAAGCCGCAGTTTGTCGACGTCGCGACGCACCGTGCGCGCGCTCACGTCGAGGCGTTCCGCCAGCGCCCCGCCCGACCAGTCTCGCCGGGACTGCAGCAGGGACAGCAGCCGCAGCAACCGCGCCGACACGTTCAACACGCTCACAGCATGTCAGGCATTCGCGGACAGGATCTGACCGCGGATCTTTCTAGCGTCGGAGGTATGACGATTCTCGTGACCGGAGCCACCGGCACCGTCGGCCGCCACCTCGTCGCGCAGCTGGCAGCCGCCGGACATCCCGTCCGCGCCCTGACCCGCCGCCCGACGGAGGCCAACCTGCCCGACGGTGTCGACGTGACCGCCGGCAACCTCACCGACCTCGACAGCCTGGTGGACGCGTTCGCCGGCGTCACCGCGGCCCACCTCATCACGTTCGGCGACGACTACGCCCCGCTCAAGGAGGCCGACCGGATCGTCGATCTGGCGCGGCGAGCGGGGGTCCGCAGGGTCACCGTTCTTCGCGGTGACATCAGCAAGGGCCCGCTGGAGGAGGCCGTCGAGGCCAGCGGACTGCAGTGGACCCACCTGTCGCCGGTCGAATTCATGTCCAACACGCTGGATTGGGCCGAGAGCATCCGCGCCGAAGGAATCGTCCGCGAGGCGTTCCCGGACGCGAAGAGCGCGCTGATCCACGAGGCCGACATCGCCGCGGTCGCGGCGGTCGCGCTCACCACCGACGGGCACGCCGGGCGGGACCTTTGGCTCACCGGCCCGCAGGCGCTGACCGTCCCGGAGCGCATCGAACAGCTCGGCCAGGTGCTCGGCCGCGAGATCCGGTACGTCGAGCTGACCACCGACGAGGTCATCGCCCGGTGGCGTGCGGAGGGATACTCCGACGAGGACATCGAGTTCTTCCTCACCATGCGCACCAACCCACCCGAGGCCGGCTACACCGTGCTGCCGACCGTCGAACAGGTCACCGGTCGCCCGGCACGGACGTTCACCAACTGGGTACGCGAGAACACGGCAGCCTTTCAACCCTGATTCTGCCTCGGTCGGTCTCACCTTGTGCCGCCGCGACCCGAAGCGGCATAACCATCGATGATCGACAAAGCTGGCATTCGACGCGGCATGGAGATCGGCACCTTGCGGTAATAGGGAACTTGCTCCCTTCGCGCCCCTTCTTGCGTCAGGGGGGTACGCCCCGCCGGTGCCTCTAACATGGAGGGCCGGCGGTGCGCCCATCCGATGGAGGATCGACAAGAATGTACGACGCGATCGTGATCGGGGCCCGCTGTTCGGGGGCGTCCACGGCGATGCTGCTCGCTCGACGTGGTTACCGGGTGCTGGTGGTGGACCGCTCATCGTTTCCCAGCGACGTCATATCGACGCACTTTCTGTGGCCGCACGGAATGTCCTACCTGAACCGGTGGGGACTGCTGGAGCAGGTGCTGGCGGTCACCCCGGCGCAGACCGAGATCGACGTGGTCAACGACGGAATCCGGTTGACCGGTTCGGTCCCGGCGGAGCTGCTGCGAGCCTACTTCCGCGACCTGCATGGCGACGGTTCGGGAGTGGTGCGCACCTACGCCTCGATCCGGCGCAGCGTGCTGGACCAGATCCTGGTCCAGGCGGCGGCCAAGGCCGGCGCCGAGGTACGCACCAACTTCACCGTCCGTGACCTGATCGTCGAGGACGGGCGGGTCGTCGGCATCCGGGGCCGCGCCCCCGACGGGCGGTCGGTCGAGGAGCGGGCCCGGATCGTCGTCGGTGCCGACGGCCGGAACTCGTTCGTGGCGCGTACCCTCCAGCTGCCCAAGTTCGACGAGCGCCCGCGGTGCACCTTCGCCTACTGGAGCTACTACTCCGGATTCAGCATCGAGACCGCGCAGCTGCACCGGCGGGGACGGCTGGCCTGCGCTGTCGTACCGACCAACTTCGAGCAGAACATGGTCCTGGTGTGGGGGCCGAGCGAGTGGTCCCGGGAGTTCCGCGCCGACGTACCCGGCAACTACCAGCGGGCGCTGGACTTCGTCAGCCCGGAACTCGGTGAGCTGGTGCGCGCCCAGGGGACCCGGGAGGAGCGCATCTACGGCACCCTCGACCAGGCGGCGTTCCTCCGGCCGCTGCACGGGCCCGGCTGGGTGCTCGTCGGCGACGCTGAATCGTTCAAAGACCAGTGCACCGCGATCGGGATGACACACGCCTTCCGGGACGCCGAGCTGGCCTCCGCCGCGCTGGACCGCTGGCTGTCCGACGACGCGTCGTTCGACGAGGTGATGGCGTCGTACGAGAGGCGACGCCGCGGCCAGGACGCGGCGGCCTACTACGACTACGTCTGCACGCTCGCCGAGATGCGTCCGTACCGGCACGACGAGCTTCAGCTGTTCGTCGCGCTGCGCGGCAACCAGCAGGAGATCGACCGGTTCATCGCCACCCACGCCGACGTCGCGCCGGTCTCGGAGTTCTTCCAGGCATCGAACCTGTTCCTGCTCAACGACGCGGCGAAGGAAACGTCCGCCGGCTACCCGATCTTCGAGGACTTCGCCGCGACGTCCCGCATGTACCAGCAGAACCTTTTCGCCTGACACACCTTGCCCCGGGAGGCAACACCGTGACCACTGGTCTGGACCAGCGTGAAGACGGCGAGCTCATCGAGATCATTCTCGGCGCGGCCCGACGCGGCGACGTGACGACGATGGCCCGTACCGCGGCCGAGGTGTCCGAGATGATCCGCAACTGGGCGACCCACATCCCGTGGGACGACTTCGCGAGCCTCGACGGCGCCGACGACGAACTCGCCCAGGTGGTCGCCGACCTTGAGGAGATGTGGGAGCCGGCGCACCTTCGCAACCCCGTCGACCCCGACGAGGAGTACGCGCTGGACAAGAACGCGTACGACTTCTACCGCCCGGCCGGCCGCAACCTGCTGACTCGCACGGAGGACTTCCACGACTGGGTGCTCGCCCGGCGGCGGACCGAGACGTGGCAGTACTCCCGGGTGTTGGAGGCGGCACCGGGCAGCGTCGCCGAGATCACCAACGACCTCGGTCGGCGTACCCGGGGCATCAACTTCAACTCCCAGGACTACCTGTCGTTCAACACTCATCCGGCGATCCGGACGGCAGCCGAGCGGGCGATGCGCGACTACGGTCCGCACAGCGCCGGCTCGCCGATGGTGCTCGGTAACACCCGCATCTCCGACGAGTTGGAGAGGGCCCTCGGTGACCTGGTCGGGCTCGAGCACGTGACGCTCTTCCCGACCGGGTGGGCCGCCGGATTCGGCGCGGTGGTCGGCCTGGTCCGCCAGGAGGACCACATCCTCATCGATCGGCTGGCCCACTCCTGCCTGCAGCAGGGCGCCCGAGCGGCCACCCGCAACGTGGTGCGCTACGAACACCTCAACGTCGAATCGGTACGCCAGCACCTGGCCGACATCCGTGGTCGGGACACCCGCAACGGGGTCCTCGTCGTCACCGACGGTCTCTTCTCGGTCGACGCCGACTGGCCCGACCTGGTCACCCTGCAACGAGTCTGCCGGGAGTACGACGCCACCCTGCTCGTCGACGTCGCGCACGACCTGGGCTCGATGGGACCGGGTGGCACCGGCGTACTGGGGCTGCAGGGTCTGCTCGGCAGCGTCGACATCGTGATGGGCGCGTTCTCGAAGACGTTCTGCTCCAACGGCGGATTCGTCGCGTCCAACTCACCGGCGTTGAAGCAGTACATCAAGATGTTCGGCGGCTCGCACTTCTTCTCCAACGCGCTCTCCCCGGTGCAGACCGCGGTGGTGCTGGAGGCGGCCCGGATCATCCGGTCGCCGGAGGGCGACGAGCTGCGCGGGCGGCTCTTCGCCGCCATCGACGCCCTGCGCGACGAACTCACCACGCGCGGCCTGACCTGTATGGGCGAGCCGTCACCGATCGTGCCGCTGCTGATCGGCAACGAGAAGCTGGCCCGTGTCGCGAACCGGCTGTTGTTCGACCGGGGGGTGCTCGCGTTCATGGTGGAGTTCCCGGTGACGCCGACCGGTTCGTCACGGTTCCGGCTACAGGTGCAGGCCGACCACCGGCCGGAGGAGGCCCGCGAGGCGGCCCGGATTATCGAGGGTGCCATCGCCGACTCCCGGGCGTACCTGTCGAGCGCCTTCGGCAGCGCCGCGAAGTAGCCGACTGATTCAGGCATTCACTGACCACATCTGACCCCTGGGGCAGGGGGGATTCGCGCTGAACTTCTTCGTCCAGCATGCAACGGACTCGCGGTCTCTCTCGTAAGAGAGGTGTCCGAGTGGCAAGCGGGGACAAGGAGAGGTGGGTGGCCTGTGAGACGGCCTTCCGAGCAGGACCGCGAGTTCACCGAGTTCGTGATGACCCGGCGTGCCGGCCTGGTGCGCGTGGCAACACTGTTGGTCTCCGGCGATCTGGCCAAGGCCGAGGACGTGGTGCAGACAGCGCTGACTCGTCTCTATCTGGCTTGGCCGAGGGTGCGGCCGGACACGGTGGATGCGTACGCACGGCGGTGCGTCGTGAATGCGGCGACGGACGAGCGTCGCAGCCTGTTCCGTCGGCGTGAGCAGGTGCGGGCGCAGCTGCCCGACGTCGCCGCCGTCGAGGCCCCGGGCGGTGACGAGACGACGATGCTGGCATTGCTGGCCACGCTGCCGACGAGCATGCGAACGGCGGTGGTGCTGCGGTACGTCGAAGGGCTCAGCGTCGCCGAGACCGCCGCCGCGATGCGGTGCAGCGAGGGCAACGTCAAGAGCCAGAGCGCCCGAGGGCTGGAACGACTACGGGCGGTCTTCCCCGCACGTGTGCACGACTTCGCCTGAACCAACCCCTGACCCGAACGAATGAAGGAGTACTGACATGCCAGACGTGATGGACGTCCTGCGTACCCTGCCGCATGCCGTCACGCCCGACCAGACCAGCCCGGATGTCGTCACCGCCGACGTGGCCCGGGGACACCGTGCCCTGACCCGCCGCCGGCAGCGGCGGCTCGCGTTCTCCGGCGCGGCCGTCGCCCTCGTCGCCACCGTGGCGTTGGGTGCCGGCCAGATCGGCGGGACCGGAGGCGCCCCGACCAGGGTCGCGGAAGGGCCCGGCACGTCGACGAACACGGCGCGCCTGCAACTCGTCGCCTACACCGGCACCCAGCCGGTCGGCTTCGAGGTGAGCACCGTGCCGGAAGGCTGGAAAGTGGTCTCGTCGGACAAGAGCTCGTTCATCGTGACGCCGCCCGGCGGCGACACCGCCCCGCCCGCCCCCGGACAGGCTGTCAGCCTGCAGGGCCGAATCGCGGTGTCTCTTCAGGGCCTGTCCCACCTGCCCGACGAGTCACCGGTGACGAAGGTCGACATCAACGGCAGGGCGGGTGAGCTGGGCTTCCCCCTGCAGTCGGAGGGCAAGCTGTCGGACACCAGGTGGCTGATCTTCCCGGATGCCTCGGGCCGGAAGGTGCTGGTGCAGGTTCCGGGGGAGCTGGGCCTCAGCAACGACCAGATCGTGCGCTTCGCGGAGGGCATCACCGTTACCGACCAGGCCGAGGAAGTGGCCGGCTGACGCACCACCCACGACGGGGCCGGGCGGGCGGAAGGGAGGGCACCCACTCGCCGGCCCCACCGTCGCGTCGGCGGCTGCCCCGCAACAGGCGACAACTCTCAGGATGGCTCTGCGTAGCGGTTGACCATCGCGGCGGCGCGGTTGCGCAGCAGCGTGCGCAACGACCGTGGGGCCAGGGCTTCCGCGCCGGTGCTGAGCTGCCACAGCGCCCACTCGGCGTGTCGTAGATCCTGGAACGTCACCTCCAGTCGCAGCCAGCCGTCCGCGTCAGGTTCCTCGGCGCGGACGGCCACCGCGGTGTTCAGCAGTTCCTCCCGCCGCCTCGGGTTCACCCGTAGCAGCACGGCGATGTGGTCGCTGGACAGAAACTGCGCGCAGCGTTCCCGCCACGCCCGGTCCAGATCGATCCGGGTCGGTCGCTGTGCCGGTTCAGGGAGTTCCTCGGCTGCCAACATTCGCGACAGCCGGTAGGTGCGGTCCGCGCCAGATCTCGTGGCCAGCAGGTAGCCCCGGTCGCGTACGGTGACCAGGCCGATCGGGTCCACCGTGCGCCACTGTGGTGGCTGGCCGGTGGCCGCGTAGTGGATGCGCAGCTTGCGCCCGGCGAGCACCGCCCGTCGAACCTCGATCATCGTTGTGTCGGGGATCTCCTTGTTGGCCAGCCGGCGGGAGAGCAGATCGGTCTCCGGCTCGACGAGAAATCGCTGGACCGCGTCGCTGGCGGTGGCCCGATGGCTCTCGGGCAGCGCGTCGACGACCTTGCGCATGGCCGAAGCGAGCGCCGAGCCAAGGCCGAACACCTGCTCGCCGCGCCCCGAGCCGGCGGTGAGCAGGGCAAGGGCCTCGTCGTGGTTCAGTCCGGTGAGCTCGGTCCGGAAACCGGGCAACAACCCGAAACCGCCGTGCCGGCCGCGTTCGGCGTAGACCGGAACGCCGGCCGCGGACAGCGCCTCGATGTCGCGCAGCACGGTGCGGGTGGACACCTCCAGTTCGCGGGCCAGCGTGTCCGCAGTCAGCCGACCGCGCTGGCGCAGCAGCAGCACCAGCGAGACCAACCGGTCGGCGCGCACGCGGGAACTCTATCGGAATACACGACCAAGGATGTCGTGATTTGCCGGGAGGCTTATCCACACGGCGCCAGGAACGGCTGTGCCGAGCCGGTGGGCGTACGTACTTTCGATGGACCGAATGGAGCTGGTTGTGGCAGTGGAACGAGTGGCGGTAAACCCGTGGACGTGGTCGGTGGAGATGGGATTCAACCAGGGGGAGGTCGTCTCCGGGCACACCCGGACCCTGTACTGCTCCGGGCAGACCGCGATGAGCAGCGACGGCAAGCCTCAGCATGACGGGGACATGGCCGCCCAACTGGCGCTGAGTCTCGACAACCTGGAGGCGGTGCTCGCCGAGGCCGGCATGTCCCTCGCGAACCTCGTCCGACTCAACGTCTACACCACCGACGTCGATCTGCTGTTCCCGCACTACGGCGTGCTGGCCTCGCGGCTGGGCGCGGCGGGGGTGGCACCGACCACCACGATGCTCGGGGTGACACGGCTGGCGATCCCCACCCTGATGGTCGAGCTCGAGGGAACCGCCGTCGCCTGATAGGACCTCGCCATCCCGCTACTCGTGCCGGTCCAACCGGCACGAGTAGCGGGCAGAGACCGGTGAAGATCGGCGATGTCGCGAAGCCGCGGGCGGACAACGTCGACCGCATGCAGAAAGCCCCCAATTGTCTTGTCCTCGCTCCCGCGCTCACGATCGTCTACGGCCTGGTCCGGCTACGAGACCGGCCTGGTCGTGCCCGGGCAGATGTAGCCCGAGCAGTCGCCGATGCCCTGTTCGCTTTCCGATCGGGGTTGCTGGACATCGATCATCGCCTTACGCTGGCCCCGCTTCCTTTTCCTTTCCTCACGGGGTCTTCATGCGCAGAATTCGCAGTCTGCTGAGCGCGCTCGTCGTCGGGACATGCGCCACCGCCGCATTGCCGGGGGTGGCGCTCGCCGCGCCGGCCGCGCCGTACACGGTTCTCACCGTCGATGTCGGAAACCACACCGGGGGATACCCCCTCTCGCAGTCCGGTGTCTACGACACCACCAATGCGACCGTGTCCGTCACGCCGAGTGCGCAGGACCGGCTGGCGGTCAGAGCCTCGCAGTCGAGCTCCTACGTCGACCTCAGCATTGGCCCGCCCACCGGTCAGACGTGGCAGGAGGGCCAGAGCTACCCGGCGGCCCGGTTCGCCGACGCGACGACGGCCAGTCTGGACCTCAACTCGGACCACCGCGGCTGCGGGCATTCCTCGGGATCGATCACCGTTCGCGAGGTCGGTCGCAACGCCGAGACCGGTCTGGTCGACCGGTTCGCCGCCTCCTACGAGTACAGCTGCGTAGACGCCGCCGGCTCCAGGGGTGTGATCAGCGGCGAGCTGCGCTGGAACTCGGGGCTGGACTACGGGGTGGCCCACGGCACGCCGAACCCGGTTGGCTTCGGCTACCAGGAGCTCGCGGTCCGCAGCGCGGCGAAGACGGTCACCTTCCGCTCGGTCGGCACGAAGCCGATCACCTTCGGCGCGGCCAGCATCGGCGGCCCCACCCCCGCCGCGTTCAGCGTGCTGAGTTCCCAGTGCACGGGCAGGACCCTCGCTCCCGGCGAGACCTGCACGGTCTCTGTCGCGACGCATCCCACCAAGGCGGAGCTGCAGACGGGCAGCCTGCTGCTGGCTGACGACAGTTCCTCGGGCACCCGCCGCGTCCAGCTCTCGGTGGAGGGTTTCCGGGGAGTCACCGGCACCTACTACCCGCTGTCCCCGAAGCGCCTGATGGACACCCGGTCCGGCCTCGGCGCGCCGAAGGCGAAGATCGGCACGGGCCGGAAGGTCGACCTCCAGGTCGCCGGTCGAGGCGGTGTGCCCAGCAGCGGCGTCGGCTCCGTCGTGCTGAACGTGACCGTCACCAACCCCACCTCCAGCAGCTTCCTCACCCTCTACCCGGCCGGGGTGAGCCGGCCGACCGCCTCGTCGATCAACTTCCCGAGGCACTGGCTGGGCTCGAACAACGTCACCGTCAAGCTGGGCTCCGGTGGCAAGGTGTCGGTCTACAACCATGCCGGCTACACCGACGTCGTGGTGGACGTGGTCGGCTTCTACGCGGCGAACAACTCGCTGTCCGGTCGGGGCATGGGCGGGCAGTACCACTGGGTCAAGCCGTTCCGGCTCTTCGACACCCGCACGGACGGAGGTGTGCTCCCGGCCGGTTACTACATCCGGAGCTGGGTGAACTTCGGGCAGTACAACTCCAACATCCGGGCGTTGGTCCTCAACATCACCGCGGTCTCGCCCAGGAAGGCGGGCTTCCTGAGCGCCTGGTCCACAGTGGGTGACGTGCCCACCTCGTCCACCGTCAACTACGCGGCCGGCAAGGTCGTGCCCAACCTGGCCTTCGTGGAGACCAGTCCGTGCTACGAAGGCTGCGGTAGCGGCTACGGCGTACCCCAGTTCGGCGTCTACACCTCGCAGACCACGCACATGGTCGTGGATCTGGTCGGTGTGATCGACGACGGCACCGTGCCGGACGGACTGCGGTTCACGCCGATGAGCCCGACCCGGATCGCTGACAGCCGTAGCGCCCAGGGCATTCCGGGCGCGCTCGGGCCGAACGCGACGCGCACGGTCACCGCGCCGCCGAGCATGGTCACCGACGCGACCGAGGTGCTGGCGATGAACGTCACCGCCGTGTCGCCCACCAACAACACGGTGCTCACGGTCTGGCCCGCGGACTACGACATGCCCAGGCCGTCAACCAGCAACCTCAACCCGGTCGCCGGGCAGACCGTGTCGAACGCGGTGATGGGGGTCATCGGCCCGCAGGACGGGTTCCACGTGCACAACCACTCCGGCACCACCCATGTCGTCGCCGACGTGGTGGGCACGTTCTGGCTCTACCCGGGTACGGCCACCCCGACGAGGACCGCCGGTGTGGCCGCGGCGGACACCGATCGGGTCAGGGTGCTCGGTTCGGGGGTCGGCGCGCCGGTTCGGGGCTGAACCGACGGAGGGGTGCCCCGGTCGACCGGGGCACCCCTCCGTTTGTCCGAGCCGGTGGCCCGGGTCACATCAGGACGTCAGCAACCGGCCCACCGCACCGGGGAGAGCCGACCGCCTTCGCGGCGGTCGTTGCGGAACCCGACAACGACGCCGGTGTCCGCGATGGCGTTGGCACCGACATTCACCTGATCACCAGCGCCGGGCAGGGTGCGCGTGGCAGCGCCCCGGGCGACGACATCACCGCCGACAACCGTCCCGCGGGCGTTGACGTCAGTCACCCAAGGCACCTCTTTGGGGATCCGTGACCACGAGCCGTTCCGTAGGTCCCAGCGCACTCTCACCGAGCTGGATTCGCCGAGGTCGACCAGGCCGATCGCCCAGTGTCCCTGCGCCGTGCGGACCGTGGTCATCCCTGCGCCCGGCACGGTCAGAGTCTCGACCCGGCCGTCGGGGCGGCGCACCCAACTTGTCCACTTACCAAACTCGCCGGCGTAACCGACGATGGTGCCGTCCTGGGTGATCCCCGTCGCCGCGGCGTCGGCCGGAGCATTTAGCACCTCGTACGTGCCGGGCCGGGCCGCCGGCCAGCGCAGCGGCAGCCTCCTGCCGGTACCGGCCTCCTCACCCCAGCCGACGATGTCGCCGGCCTTGTTGATCGCCGTCGCCGCGGCGTAACCGGACGGCGGCGTCGGCAGCAGTCTCAGGTTCCCCTTCTGGTAGACCCAGGGTCGGCTCTGGGCGTTGATCCAGCCGTTGCCGACCACGACGCCACTGGTGTTGACGTCGGCGACCGAGTCGGCCAGCGGCGACTCGACGGTGGTGGGTCGTCCCCGGTCCCAGACCAGCAGCAGCAACTGGTTGCCGTCCTCCTCGATCCGCAGGCCGGTACCGGCGATGAATCGCCCGGTCGGATCGACGGCATCCGCCTTGCCCCGGTAGGCGTCGGCGGGGAACGGCAGGCTGATGATGCTGCAGGCGCTGGCGGATCTCGGCGCGGCCGTCGCCGCCCCCGAGGCGGCGACGGCGAAGGAGGCGGACAACAGGCCGGCGGCGGCCACCGCGAGCATCCGGTGTCGAGCAGAGTAGGTCATCGTCATCTCCCCGTGTCGGCCCGGACCTTCCGGGCGGTGTCATGACTGGCTGACGCCCTGGGGGCGACACGGGTTGCGAGCTGTCGTCTGTTGGACATCACCTTCCGGTGCCGCGCGGCCGAGATGTCGGACTGGGGAGGTGGCGCGCAGTCGGCTGAGACGAAGCGGCGGCTGAACCCGGATGTCGGGTCCAGCCGCCGCTCACGCGCGTCGTCTATCGCAGGGCGCGGCGGTCGCGTCGCCCCACCGTTCCGGCGACGAGAGCCACGCCGGCCGCGGCGAGCACCACCTGGATGAGCAGTTCCACGAAGCTGAAGCCGGACGTGCTGACGCCTGCGGCTCGAGCGATCACGGTGCCCAGCAGCGCTGCGCCGACACCGATGAGCATGGTCAGCCAGATCGGGATGTTCTGCTTGCCTGGTACGACCAGGCGACCGAGCGCACCGATGATGAGACCGACGATGAGTGCGCTGATGATGCCGGTGACGCTCATGGATTCCTCCTTGGTACGTGTCGTCCGGATCGATGTTTCCGGTCGGCCGGCGTACCAAACATGACGGTGCTGTGACGCAGGCGGCCGGACGTGCGGCGGCCGGCTGGCGGGCTGTTCGGCCAGGGCCGGCACGGCGTGGCAGCCGGTCGTCCGGCCGCCGGCGGGCAGGACCGCCGAGGTCCGGGGCCATCATGTGAGCCCCTACGTGATGTCGTCGGCGATGCGCAGGATGAGTCTGCGGGACTCTGTCAGGGGGCAGCAACCGCGGCGTGTTGAATCGTTTAACTGCCGCCGGTCGCGTAGCGTGCAAATCGACGCCTATCAAGATCCGAGGATGCGCGAGGGCGCATTGCTGTCCCAGTTGGGAGCGCTCCCGGTCCTGGTCGGCGGTGGGGTCAGGAGACGCGACCGGCGAAGTGGGCGTCAGCTGTTGGTGACCGGCAGGAAGGGAAAGGCATGAGGATCAGGCACCCCGCCCGCATCGCCGTGGGCGCGATCGCCCTGGCGACGCTGGTGAGCACGGCGATGTTCGCGGCGCCCACCCCGGCGCAGGCGATCTTCGGAACCGCGGACATCAAGCCGATCGAGAGCAACATCGCCGCCAAGTTCTGGGCCTCGGCGACGGCGAGCAGCGGTGCATCCACCGCTCGGCTGGCCATCGACGGCGACCCGGCGACGTCCTGGTACG
The DNA here is from genome assembly GCF_004348325.1 of Micromonospora sp. KC213. GTDB lineage: Bacteria > Actinomycetota > Actinomycetes > Mycobacteriales > Micromonosporaceae > Micromonospora. The sequence goes on from NZ_SMKF01000002.1 coordinate 87,659, forward strand.
CGGACCGCGCCAGCGCCCACCAGCGGCTGACCGTCGACCTCGGCGGCACGTACGACAACCTGCGCAAGGTCAAGGTTCTGTTCCCGGACCGCGGCGCGGCGTACCGGTACGTCGTCGAGGCGTCGTCCGACGGCCAACGATGGAAGACCATCGCCGACCGGCCCCAGACCCGGGGCGCGTCGCGTGGGGCGGTGCACCTGTTCACCCGCCCGGGAACGCGCTTCGTCCGGCTCACGGTCACCGGGGTGTCGGGCCGCGCCAGGGTCGGGATCAGCGAGATCCAGGTCTTCAACTACCTGCGTGACGATCTCATCCTCGGTGCCGACCAGTCCTGGGTGGACGACTACCAGGCCCGGCAGTACTGGGTCAACCCGCTGGCCACCGACCGGGGCGCCGGGCCGCACCTGCTCGACGTGGCCAAGGACCGGGGCATGGAATACACCCGCCTGCGCATCTTCAACGAGCCGCGGAACGAGAGCAACGGCGAGCTGACATCCGTCCCGCGTCAGGGGCCGGAGCGCTCACTGGCGTCGGCCCGGTCGATCAAGGAACGAGACATGGGTCTCGGCATCGACTTCCACTACGCGGACTCGTGGGCGGATCCGAGCAAGCAGCCGAAGCCGCGCGCCTGGGCCCAACTGGAGTTCGACGACCTGACGCAGGCCGTGTACGACTTCACCGCCGACTACCTCCGCCGGCTGATCGAGCAGGGCACCACGCCGGACAAGGTCGCCGTCGGTAACGAGATCATCAACGGCTTCATGTACGGCGACGAGGCGGCGCTGATCGGCACGACCGCCCCGCCGTACTTCGTCAACCAGGCCGACATCTACCAGTCGAAGCCGGGCGGTGGCCTGCTGTGGCGGTACTGGGGGTCGACGGACCCGGTCGAGCAGCGGCTCTACGACGAGGCGTGGGACCGGTTCACCACTCTGGCCGCATCCGGGATCAAGGCCGTCCGCGACGCGTCACCGAAGTCCAAGGTCGAGATTCACGTGATCGTCGGCACCAACCGGCTTGCCAAGACCATGGAGTTCTGGCACCAGTACCTCACCCGGGTGAAGGCGAAGGGGCAGAACCCGGACGTGCTGGCCATCTCGTACTACCCCGAGTGGCACGGTACGCCCGAGGCGCTGGAGCGCAACCTGCACACGATGGCGACGACGTACCCCGACTACGAGATCGAGGTCGCGGAGACCTCCTACCCCGCGTCGGGCGGTGACGGTTCGCCGATGCCGAACTCCCCCTTCCCGCGCACCGTGCAGGGCCAGGCCGACGCGATCCAGCGGGTTTTCCAGGCCGCCAACGATGTGGTGAACAACCAGGGCACCGGCGTGTTGGTCTGGGAGCCGGCGGGCTGGCAGACGATGTTCCGGGCCGTCCCGGGCATGACGAACACCTGGGAACCGCACGCGTCGATCAACGTGTTCAACGCCAGCCAGGCCAAGCACATCGTCGAGGACACCGTCTACACGGCCACCCGGGTACGCACCAGACCGGTGCTGCCGCCCGCCGTCCGCGTGCTCACCACCGCGAACGGCACGGTGACCACCAGCCCCGTGCGCTGGCAGGCGTTGCCGGAAGGGGCGACCGACGCGCCGGGCGAGGTGAGGATCACCGGTACGACCGCGGTGGGACCGGTCACCGCGGTCATCGACGTGGTCGGGCGGGACGGTCAGACCAGGAGCTGACGAGACCACAGGGGTGGGGCGGTGCGCGGCTGACGGTCTGGCGGCGCGCACCGCACCCGCCCTGGCGTCCGCTGTCCTGCCGCCCCCACCGACGAACCGACGAACCGTGCACCGCCGCGAACGTCAGGTCGGCCGCCCCCTGACGTTCGCGGAAGCGTGCCGCCGATACCGATGGCAGGTCGGCCGGTTGGGACGCGTCATGGTGGAGCCGCGTGCCTCCGCTCGCTGGCGCAGCCGTGCCGGCGGGTCACTGTTCCGTCGCCCCATCCGGCCGCCCCGGCCGGCTCACGCCGTGCTTGGTCAGCGGTAGCAGAGGACGACGGCGGCGGCGGGCGCAAGGCCGACGCCGCACCGCCTTGTGGCGGCTGTCGGGTGCCCACAAACCGGTCGAGCCGGGGCAACCTGCCCGGGCGTGCCCATTCGTGGCGGCAGTGCGGTATTTCCATTTTTTCTGACCCGCAGGTGATTTGCGGAACGAAGTCGACGCTGACGTCGGCAATTAATTGAGTCAATTGTTTCTTGGTGGTGTCGATCGCTGTCGCCGAAGCCCGTGGAGCGGATCAAAGAGCAGGGGAACTCATCGATAGAAGTTATTAAGGCGAGGTTTGTTCGGATCGCTCCGATGGGTCGTTCTCGCTGGTCATATCCCCCTTTGGGTGGCCTGATCGACCGCCGGAGAACAATGTCGGTGATCTGTCATTGCCCGGGGATTCCGATCAATCAAAAACTCTGAATACGATGCGGGAGCCCGAATGGAGCACCACCGACAAGGGGGTATCTCTTGAAACCCGTCCTGCAATGGTCTGCAATGGCCGGCCTCGCGCTCGCGCTGGTCGTGACCGCTGCGCCCGCCGCCCAGGCGGCGCCCTCCGGAAGCGACCGGAACGGCAACACCACCACCGTCGCCCGCACCAGTGACGGTCGCGCGATCACCAGCGAGGCGGTCGCCAAGGAGGTCGCCGCCTACTGGACGCCGGAGCGGATGGCGAAGGCCGTGGACCTGACCTTCGCGAGGCCCGCGGGCTCCGCGCAGTCGCAGAACCGTGCGCCGAAGCCCGACGGTAAAGCGGGTGCGGTCGCGCCCATGGCGTCGCGCCTGGCCAGCAACGACGACCTCCGGGTCCAGCTCAACGAGTCGCAGACCGTCGGCAAGGTGTACTTCAACACCCCCGGTGGCGGTCTCGCCTCCTGCTCGGCCAGCACCGTCGCCAGCGGCAAGCGGCGACTGGTCATGACCGCTGGTCACTGCGTGCACCAGGGGCGCGGCGGTCAGTGGTACACGAACTGGCAGTTCGTCCCCCGGTACCGCAACGGGTCCCGGCCGTTCGGCACGTTCGTGGCCTACAGCCTCGCGACCCGTACCGCATGGGCCAGCAGTGGCAGCTTCGACGAGGACATGGGTATCGCCATCATGAACAACGGCGGTATCTACGGTGCGAAGGTGGTCGAGACGGTCGGCGGCAACGGCCTGCGCTGGAACTACGGCTACAACGTCTACGTCACCGCGCTCGGCTACCCGTCCAACCTGGGCGGCGGCGAGAGCCAGTACTACTGCCAGGGCAACACCTGGCACGCCGGCGGTCAGCAGATCCGGATGTACTGCAACATGACCTACGGATCCAGCGGCGGCCCCTGGCTGCAGGAATACAACGACCAGACCGGTTACGGGTACATCAACAGCGTCGTGAGCCACGGTGACAACCCGGGCAACGGACAGTTCGACGGCCCGTACTTCGACAACGACATCAAGAGCCTCTACGACTACGCGGAAAGCATCTCCCCCGCGTAAGCAAAACCGTGCGAAGGAAGCCCCGGCCCATGGTCGGGGCTTCCCGCGTCCGGGCATCTCCCCGACGGGAAACCTGATTCACTCTCACCTCTCCGGAGGCTTTCCGGGCGGGCCGACGCCGCCTCAGGTCAGCACCGCGTTTGTTTCCCGTACAGTTCCTCGTCGGTGACGAGTTACCGACGCAGTTGCGGCGCAGGGTCCGCCGTCGCGGACGCGGTCGGTTCAGCGGAGCCAGGGAACGGAACGGTCGAGCAGCCCTCGCCGTGTGAGTTCCCGACGCAGCGGGATCTCCTCGTCGACGTACCCGTCCCACCCGACGCCCCAGTAGTTCGCGGTGTGCGTACCGTCGCCGAGCAACTGGCGTTGCAGCGGCGACCGCCGGGCCCACCACGGGCCGTCCCGGTCGACCGACATCTCGTCCAGCGGCCGGATCCAGCGGTAGGTGTACCCGATGAAGAGCATCTTCCGGCTGATCGAGGAGAGGTTGGTCGACCGGGAGTGCCAGAGCCGGCGGTCGAAGACGAAGGCGTCGCCGGGGTTCGCGATGATCTCGACCGTGCCGTGCGGATCCGGGTGCGGCAGCGAGGCGGGCCGCTCCAGGCTGTTCCGCAGGTGGCTGCCGGGGATCACCTTGGTCGCGCCGCGGCCGGTCGTCGAGAGGTCCGAGAGCAGGTACGCGACCTTCAGGGAGAACATCGGCCGGGGTGACCCGTCCAGCGTCTCCGGATCCGAGTTCTGCCGGTAGCCGTCCTGGTGCCAGCCCCAGTACGGTCGCTCCGGCTCCCGGGCCGGCGGCGTGACGTCCAGGTGGTTGTGGTGGGTGTAGATGTTCCAGCCGAGCAGCCCCCAAACGTAGGGGAAGGTGGTCGGATGGACGAGCAGGTCGGCGAAGAGCTCGTCCCGATCCAGAAAGCCCAGCAGGTGAACGGTGCCGTCCTCGGTGGACCGCCCGGCCGAGACCTCCTCCGCGTGGACCCGGTCGACGGCTGCCTCCAGCCGCTGCCGGTGGCCGTCGGTGAGCACGTTACGCAGCAGCAGGAAGCCCTGGTCATGGAACTCCTTGCGGTCCACCTCACTGATTGGCTCGAACCCCGTCCGCTGCGGGTACTCGGTCGTCAACTCCATCTCGCCCCACCCTTCTCCCCGTTCGGTGGCGCTGAAGCTATTCACCGGCCGTGAAGAAGCTGTCAAGAACATGTGCGGATGGCGTGCGAACTCAGCGGGGTTCGGAAAGCAGCGGTAGCTGGATCTCGAACGTCGTGCCGACCCCGAGTTCGCTGGCGACCGAGATGCCACCGCCGTGGTCGGCCACGATCTGCCGGACGATCGCGAGTCCCAGACCGCTGCCACCGGTGCTCCGGCCCCGCGCCCCGTCGGCCCGCCAGAACCGGTCGAAGACGTACGGCAGGTGTTCGGGCGTGATGCCGGTGCCGGTGTCGGCCACGGTGATCGTCGCCCGCGTTCCGGCCCGGGCGGCGGTCAGGGTCACCGAGCCACCGGCGGTCGCCCGCAGAGCGTTGGTGACGAGGTTCCCCAACACCTGCCGCAGCCGGTCCGGGTCGGCGTGCACGGGGATCGGGCCGGCGGCCGACGCCAGCAGGAGCACCCCGGCGGCGTCGGCGACCGCCTGGTGGGCGATCCGGCAGGTCTCCAGCAGTTCGGCGAGGTCCACCACCGAGTGGTGGTAGACCAGGGCGCCCGCCTCGGCCAGAGCCAGATCCTGCAGGTCGTCCACGATCCGTTGCTGGAGCACCGCCTCCTCGTGCAGGGAGGCGAACAGCGCCGGGTCCGGGTCCACCACCCCGTCCTTGAGCGCCTCCAGGTATCCCCGAACGTTGGCCAGCGGGGTACGCAGCTCGTGCGCCACGTCCGCGATCAGCCGGCGCTGCCGCTCCTCACCCTGTTGCAGCGAATCAGCCATCCGGTTGAAGGAGCGGGCGAGCACGGCCAGTTCGTCCTGGCCCACCACGGGCACGCGCTCGGTCAGGTCACCGGCCCCGAGCCGCCGGGAGGCGCCGGTGAGCGCCTCGATCGGACGCAGCACCCGTCGGCTGACCAACAGTGAACCCGCGATCGCCAGCACCGCGACCAGGCCGGTGGCGACCAACGCCGGCCCCACCGCCAGCGAACCGGTCGCCGCCTCGCCACGCGTACCGATGTAGACCTCCAGGGTCGGCGGGCCGAAGTCGGCGACGCGGCGGCTGAACGCCTGCCGGAGGCAGCGCGTGACCACCTCGCCGTCGGCAGGCACCGATTGGGTCCGGTCGGTTGCCGGGGTGCCCAAAACGGCCTCGTCCGCCGGGTCGGCGCATGCTGACACCGTCTCCAGGTCACGGCGGCGTGCGGCGTCCGACGATGCCGGTGCCGCGCAGTCGGCCGCTGCCCCGGGACCGTCGACCGGGTTGGCCGAGTACCGGGGCACGCCGTACGGGCCGCCGGCCACGAAGACCTGCGCGCCCAGGCGGGTGAGGCAGGCGGCGATGGAGATGCCCTGTCGGTAGCGGTCGATCTGGGCGGTGACCACGGAGACGGCGCCGGGCAGCAGTTGGGTCTCCGGCAACTCCAGCACGGGGCGGGGGTTGACCGAGATCGGCGGTCCGGTCACGTCGCGGGCTGCCCGTCCCAGCAGGTGGTCGGTGTCCACCACCACCTCACCGCCCTCGGTGACCAGTCGGATCCGCTGCCCGGTTCGATCGTGCAGTTGGCTCACGGCCGCTGCGACGCCCTCCCAGGTGCCGTGCTGCACGCCGTACTCGCGGACGGTCCTGGTGATCAGCGCGGCGGTGTTCTGGTCGGCCGTCACCGACTCGGTGAGCTGCCGCGACGCCTGCCGCAAAACCAGCCACGCGGTCGCGGCGGTGGCGGTCACCGCCACCAGCGCCACCAGCGCGAGCACCCGGAGGCGGAAACTCATCGGGACAAAACCTGCTCGGCCAGCCGGTATCCGCGTCCGTAGACGGTTTGCACGTACCGGGGGCGGGTGACATCCGCCTCGATCTTGCGGCGCAGGTTCATCACGTGCGCGTCCACCGTGCGTTCCAGGACGAAGTGGTCGAACCCGAAGGCCTTGTCGATGATCTGGGCCCGGGTGAAGACCCGCCCGGGATTCGCGGCGAGCACCTCGAGAATGCCGAACTCCTTGGCCGTCAGCACCACCGGCCGGCCAGCCACCCGTACCTCGAACCGGCCCGGGTCGACCTCCAGATCGCCCACGGTGAGCACCTTCCGGTCGCCCGCGCCGACCGTGCCGGCGCGCCGCAGCAGCGCCCGCACCCGGGCCACCAACTCGCGCGGGCTGTACGGCTTGGTGACGTAGTCGTCGGCTCCGCTGTCCAGGCCGAGCAGGACATCGTCCTCGGTGGTCCGGGCGGTGAGCAGCAGGATCGGCAGGTCGGACCCGGCCCGCAGCGTCCGGCACACGTCCAGCCCGTTGGTCCCGGGCATCATGATGTCGAGTACGACCAGGTCGGGTCGGTGGGCCTGGCACTGTTCGAGTGCGGAACGGCCGTCGCCGGCGACCAGCGTGCGGTTTCCTTCCCGCTCCAGGTAGAGCTGGATCAGACGGGCCTGCTTCGGATCGTCCTCGGCAATCAGGATCCGGGCGTTCATGCCTCATTCTGGCCGGCGGGACCACCGCAGCGGTGAAGAAGTCATGAAGGGTGCCGCACCACACGCCGCGCCGGAACGCCGGGAAACCTCGTGCGGCACGTCCGCCGGCACTGTTACCCGGCTGTTACGCAACGGCGAGGTCGCTGCCGTGAACCCCCTCCACCGTGGACCCGAGGGCCGGAACGACAGGTGCCGGCACCCACACCGGTCGGAGGAGGAGACAGATGCGGATCAGGAGTGGACTCACCGTGTTGGCGCTCGTGGCCGCCGGGCTGGTCGCCGGCGCGGCTGCCGGCACGGCCACGCACACCGGCGCGGCGGCGAAGGCGGCGAAGGCGGCGACCGGGTCGCCGTACTGCGGGATCACCTGGGGCAGCGGGGCGAAGGCGGCCGGCTCGCCGAGCAGCGCCCCACTGATGGAGGTCCGGACGGGCCGGCACGACTGCTTCGACCGGGTGGTCTTCGAGTTCGCCGGCCCGGTGAGCGGCTACACCGTCACCTACGGCGAGACATGGACAGAGGGTGAAGGACTGCCGCTGTCGCCGTACACCGCCGGGGACGAGCTGCTGCGGGTCTCGTTGCAGGCCCCGGCGTACGACGATGGTCACGCCGCCACCGTCCCGTACCGGGTCGGCGAGCACGCGGCCAACGTGCTGCGCCACCGGACGCTGCGCGACGTGGTGTTCGGTGGCAGCTTCGAGGGCTACACCACCTTCGCGGTGGGGGTGCGGGCGCGGCTGCCGTTCCGGGTGGCCGTCCTGTCCGGCCCCGGCGCGCACAGCCGGATCGTGCTCGACGTCGCCCACCAGTGGCAGGAGTGACAACGGGCGGGCCCGGCGTCGTCCGGGCCCGCCACACCAGCCGTTTCGGCAGGTCAGCAGGGCCTCCAACGGGGCTACGCTCACCGCATGGAAGGCCGGATGCTCATCGTCGAGGACGACGCCTCCATCCGTGAGGTCACCGCCCTCGGCCTGCGCCGTGCCGGCTTCCGGGTCGACACCGCCGTCGACGGCCGGTCCGGGCTGACCACGTGGCGGGCCCGACCGGCCGACCTGATCGTCCTGGACGTGATGCTGCCGGGTCTGGACGGGTTCGAGGTGTGCCGGGAGATCCGGCGGACCAGCCGGGTGCCGATCCTCATGCTGACCGCCCGGACGGACACCATCGACGTGGTCGTCGGGCTCGAGTGCGGCGCCGACGACTACCTGCGCAAGCCGTTCGACCTGCCGGAGCTGGTCGCCCGGGTCCGGTCGGTGCTGCGCCGGGCCACCGACCCGCCGGCACCAACCACCATCGAGGTCGGTGCATTGGAGATCGACCCGGCCAGCTTCGTGGCCCGCAAGCATGGGCGGGATCTGGCGCTGACCGCCACCGAGTTCCGGCTGCTGCTGGAGCTGGCCCGCCGGCCGGGGCAGGTCTTCACCCGCGAACTGCTGCTGGAGCGGGTGTGGCAGCACGACTTCCTCGGCGACTCCCGGCTGGTGGACGTGGCGGTGCAGCGCCTGCGCGCCAAGGTCGAGGACGACCCGGCCCATCCCCGGCTGATCCGGACCGTGCGGGGTGTCGGTTACAAGCTGTCGCCGGCGTGAGGGAGGTGCCCGGTGCGTGGGTGGCAGCAGAGCAAAGGGCACCCGACAGCTGACCCCGTCGTCCCCGGCCGCCTGCGTCGGCGGCTGACCGTGGCGTTCGTGCTGGTCGCCGGGGTCTCCGCCGGGCTGCTCGCCGGCGGGTCGTACGCGCTGCTGCGGCAGGCCCGGTTCGACGCCTCGGTGCAGCAGTCCGCGGCGGACGCCCGTTACCGGTTGGTGCTCGCCGGGCAGTTCGTGCCCCTCACCGCGCAGCGCCGCGGTGAGCTGCTGACGAGCTTCGAGGGCAGCGGTCGGCACGTGGTGCTCGTTGACGACGGGACGTACCCGTCGCACCCCGGGTACGCGCCCCCGCTGGGCGGGACGCTGCGGGCGACCGTGGCAGCCGGGCAGCTCGGCTACCAACGCTCCGCCCCGCAGGCCCGGCCCCGGCTGCTCGTGGTCGGCGGTCGCATCCCCGGCTCGACCGCCGAGCTGTACGTGGTCACCGTCGAGGACGACATCGCCGCCGAACTCGACCAGCTCCGCACCGCGCTGCTGGCCGGCTGGGTACTCGTCGTGCTGCTCGCCGCCGCCGTGGGGCACACCCTCGCGCGCCGCACGTTGGAACCGGTGGGCCGGGCCAGCCGGGCCGCCCGGGCGCTCACCGAAGGGCTGCTCGCCACCCGGCTGCCGGTCCGGGGCCGGGACGAGTTCAGCGTCTGGGCCGCCTCGTTCAACGAGATGGCCGAGGCGCTCCAAACCAAGATCGAGGCGCTGTCCCGGGCCCAGGCCCGGGAGCGGCGGTTCACCGCCGACGTGGCGCACGAGCTGCGTACCCCCGTCACCGCTCTGGTGGCCGCGGCCTCGCTGCTGCGCGACCACCTGGATGACCTGCCCGCCGACGCCCGCCGAACCGGGGAACTGCTGGTCACCGACGTGATTCGGCTTCGTCGGCTGGTGGAGGACCTGATGGAGATCTCCCGCCTGGACGCCGGCCGGGAACCGCTCGCCGTGACCACGGTCGACGCCGCGGCGCTACTGCGGTCGATCCTGCGGGCGCGGGCCTGGACCGGGCGGGTGACCGTCGACGTGGCCCGCGTCGCGTTGCGGACCGACCCCCGCCGGCTGGAACGGGTCCTCGGCAACCTACTCGCCAACGCGGTCGAGCACGGCGGCGGCGTGGTGCGAGCCCGCGCCCACCACGCCGGTCCGGATGTCGTCTTCGAGGTCACCGACGAGGGCCCGGGCATCCCCGCCGAGCACCTGCCCCGGATCTTCGACCGCTTCTACAAGGTCGACCCCGCCCGCTCCGGCCCCGGCAGCGGGCTCGGCCTGGCGATCGCCCGGGAGAACGCCCGCCTGCTCGCCGGCCGGTTGAGCGTGGACAGCACACCCGGCGTCGGCACCCGGTTCCGGCTCGCGCTGCCGGCGGCGGGCCCGCCAACCGCCGCCGGGGAAGCCGGCGGCGAACAGCCCGGCACACCGGGGGGTGCGCCGTGAGACGCGCGGCGGTCAGGCTGGGCGTGGTCGTCCTGCTCCTGCTCGGCGGATGCGGGTCGCCCCGGTCGGGCTCCCTCGGGCCGGCGCCGACTGCGGGCCCGGTCGCCACGCCGAGCGCGCCTACCACCGTCGCGCCGCCGCCGACCAGCGCACCGGCCGGACCGCCGAGCCCGACCGGGACCAGCACGCCACCGGCCCCCACCGCGCCGCCGACCGGTACGGTCACCGTCGAGCTGTGGTACACCCGGGACGGGCGGATCGTCCCAACCAGGCGTACCCGTCCGACAATCCTGACCACCTCCCGCCTGGCGCTGGCCGAGCTGGCGGCCGGGCCGACGGCGGTGGAGGCATCCGCCGGTCTGGCCACGCTGGTGCCCGCCGGCGTCGAGGTCACCCGGATCGCCGACGGGACGGCGGTGCTCGCGGCGGTGCCGACGACCGGCGGACCGGCCGCCGTGCGGCTGCGGGAAGCGCAGATCGTCTGGACGCTCACCCAGTTCCCCACGGTGCGGCGGGTCCGCTTCGGCGCCGCCGCTCCGGTGGACCGCGCCGACTACGCGGACCTGCTCCCACCGATCGTGGTGACCTCTCCCGGCATCGGCGCTCGGGTAGCCGGCCCGGTCACGGTGGCCGGGACGGCGGACGTGTTCGAGGCCACCGTCAGTGTGCGCGTCCTGGACGCCGCCGGCCGCGAGATCGCCACGACGTTCACCACCGCCACCTGCGGCACTGGCTGCCGGGGCGACTACCGGGTACTGGTGGACTACCGTCTGGACCGCGAGCAGGTCGGCACAATCGAGGTGTACGAGGTGTCGCCGGTGGACGGGTCGCGGACCAATCTCGTCGCGGTGCCCGTACGGCTCGCCGCCCGCCCCTGACGACACCGACGCGTGAACCCGTCCCCTCCGCCACCGCCCGTTGGTCGCCGCCGGAGCCACCGAGGTCGCCGGACCGACTGACCAGCCACCGCGTACCGCCGCTTGCGCTGGAAGCGGTTCCAACGCCTACCGTCCGGGCATGGACAGCACGCCACTGGGGCAACGGCCGGTCATCCGGCGGTACCGGGACGAGGACCACGACGCGGTGTACGACATCTGCGTCCGTACCGCCGACGCGGGCGGCGACGCCCGCGGGAAGTACGCCAGCGACGACCTGATGCCCGACCTGTTCGCCGGCCCCTACCTGCATCTCGAACCGGAGCTGGCCTTCGTGCTGGCTCAGGGGGAGCGGGTCGTCGGGTACGTCATCGGCACGGTGGACACGCCCGCCTTCGTACGCGCCTACCGTGAGCAGTGGATTCCGCGGCTGGCGCACCGGTATCCGGCACCCACCCGGCCGCCCCGCACGCCGGACGAGGAGATGATTGCCCAGCACCACCGGCCGGAGCGGATGCTGCTGCCGCAACTGGCCGACCATCCGGCGCACCTGCACATCGACCTGCTGCCGGAGGCTCAGGGCGCGGGCCATGGTCGCCGCCTGGTCGAGACCTTCCTCGCCGCCGCCGCGCAGGCCGGGGCGGCGGCGCTGCACGTCGGCATGGTGACCGCGAACGTGCGGGCCCGGGGCTTCTACGACCGGTTGGGCTTCCAGGAGATCCCGGTGCCCGATCCGGGTCCGATCACCTACCTCGGTCGGCCGACCAGCGGGTAGCCGCCGGCCGGCTGAGGAAGGTGGGATCAGCCGAAGTCCGCCACGTGGTCCGCGACCCACTCACGATAGGTGCGTGCGGGCCGACCGGTGATCTCGGCCACCGCCGGAGACACCTGCTCCGGCTCCGACTCCATCTGCCCGTGGGCCTCGACGATGGCGCGGGCGTATTCCGGGGGCAGGCCCTGTGCCTCCAGGGCGGCCGCCGCCGCCTCTTCGTCCAGTTCTTCGAAGACGATCCGGCGGCCGAGGACGTCACCGATCGTACGGACCTGCTCCGCCTGGGTCAGCGCCTGTGGACCGGTCAGGTGCGGGGCCCTACCCTCCAGGCCGGCCGTCGTGAGCGCAGTCACCGCCACCGCCGCGAGATCCGCCTCGTGTACCAGCGACCGCGTCGCCCGGGCATGCGAGGCGCGGACGACGTCGCTTTGTTTGATCTGCTCCGCCCACGCGAGGGTGTTGGACGCGAAGCCGCCCGCACGCAGCAACGTCCACTGCAGGGTCGAGGCGCGGATCGCACGCTCGATCGCGGTGTGGAAGGCGAGGATGCCGGGCTCCGGCTCGACGGTGTCGTCGTCCGGCACCCCCCACGCGGACAGGTAGACGATGCGGCGGGCGTGCTTCTCGGCAGCCGCGATCACCGCGGGCGCGGCGTCCGCCGTCAGCAGTGGCCAGATGAGGAAGACCCCGTCCACCCCCTCCATGGCCGCCTCGACGGAAGCCGCATCTGTCAGGTCGCCACGGACCACCTCGGCCTGCTCCGGTAGCGCGGCCGCCTGCGGGTCACGGACCAGGGCGCGGACGTCCATGCCCGCCGCCAGCAGTTGCGCCACTGCCTGGCGGCCCGTCTTTCCGGTTGCGCCGGTCACCAAAATCATCGGAGTCTCCCTCGACACGTTGTGCGGGTACACCACCTACCGTCCGGTGTGAAGGAGGGTTGAGGTCAAGGGAGTTCGACGAACCAAGATCAGATTGCACGGACTGTGACGCAAGCGCTACACGGCCCATGGCGGCGTCGGCAAGCTCGTCGCCGCGCTGGTCGGAGCGCGTCAGCGAGCGGCGTCCGGGTGCCCCGGCATACCGGAGCCGCCGCCGCTGCCACCCGAGGAACCACCAGCCACACCGGAGCCGTCGTCCTCGGTGACCAGGTCCGGCTCCGCGCCGTCCGACGTCGGCACCGTCGTGTCCGCTTTCACCTGGACCAGCCGCGCCTGGCCGGCCTCGTCCTCGGCGTGCTCCGGGTCGACCGGTAGCTCACCGTCGCGCGCCCGGTATCCCATGCGGTGCCTCCCGTTGCTCCGGTGTCGTCCGTGAGGACGGGCTACCCGGGCGCATCCCGACGAAACGTCGATTCCGGGCAGCGGTGAGTCTCCGCGCAGATCGAAGTCAATGCTCTGTGGCAGGTATCCACCCCGACAGCCGCCAGCCCCGCGACGGTGAGCGGCGCAGCGGTCCGTGGTCGAGTGCCTGATCCGTCCGATGGACGACCTCGGTGGCCCTCGGCGGGAAGTCGTCGCTGACCTAGCGTAGAGGCCGTGAGCAGCGAGGACAGGAGCACCGGACGGGTGGTCGTACTGGTGCTGCCGGAGGTGAACCTGCTCGACCTGGGCGGTCCGGTGCAGGTCTTCGACGCGGCAGCGTACCAGGGTGCCGACTATCGGTTGGAGTTCGTGTCGGCGGACCCGGGCGAGCTGACCTCGGCCCAGGGGCTGCGGTTGGCCGGCCTCGACCCGTTGCCCGCCACCGCCGCCGGAGACCTGATTCTGGTGCCGGGCCCGCGGCTACGACCGCCCACGCCGGAACATCCGCTCGTACCGGCGGCGGTACTGCCCTGGTTGCGTAGCGCGGTACGCGACGGCGCCCGCGTCGCCGCGGTCTGTACCGGCGCGGCGGTGCTGGCCGAGGCGGGACTGCTGGCCGGACGCCGATGCACCACCCACTGGTCCCTGATCGACGCGATGCGCCGGCGCTACCCGGACACCAAGGTGAAGGAAGCCGTCCTGTACGTGCACGACGGGCCGGTGAGCACCAGCGCCGGCATCGCCGCCGGCATCGACCTGGCGCTGTCCCTGGTCGAACGCGACCACGGGCCGGCGCTGGCCGCCGCGGTGGCCCGCCAACTCGTGGTGTACCTGCGCCGGGACGGTGCCCAGGGGCAGATCAGTCCTTTCCTGGCACACCGCGCCCACCTGCATCCGGCGGTGCACCGGGTGCAGGACCACATCGCCCAGCACCTCGACGCCCCGCACACCCTCGACGAGTTGGCCCGGTTGGCGCACCTGTCCCCGCGCGGCCTGACCCGGGCGTTCACCGCGACGATCGGGTGCACCCCGCTGGAGTACCAGCAGCGCCTGCGCCTGGAGTTGGCCGCCAACCTGCTCGCCGAGACCGATCTGACCATCGAGGCGGTGGCCGCCCGGTGCGGCTTCCGCGATGCCCGCCATTTTCGTCGGCTGTACGCCGCCCGCCACGGCGTACCGCCCTCGGCGGCCCGTCCCGCCTGACCACCTGTCCCGCCCTGCCTCCCGTCCGGAGTTCCCGCATGCCCCGTTTCCTGCGTCGTGCTGCCCTGACCCTGCTCGGCCTCGTCCTGTCCCTGGCCACCGTGGGTGCGACCGCGGCCGCCGGGGTGGCCGCCACGATGCGCGACAGTTTTGCCGGCCCGGCCACCGCGGTGTCGCGGTCCGACTGGTCGACGCCGCGCACCGCCCCGCCGGGCACGACCGTCGTGGCGGTGGTCGCCGGGACCACCGGCTCGGTGGTCGGTGATGTGCTGATGCCGTACGAGGTGTTCGCCCGCTCGTCGCGGTTCTTCGTCTACACGGTCGGCGAACGACGTACGCCGACGCCGCTCTCCGGTGGGCTACGGATCGTTCCCGAGCACACGTTCGCCGACGTCGACGCGGGAACGGCCCCGCGACCGGACGTGGTGGTGGTCCCGGCGGTGGTCGATCCGACCGGCAGCCGGGAGGCACCGATGCGCGACTGGCTGACCCGCCGGGCCGACCGGGGCGCGTACGTCCTCGGGGTCTGCGCCGGCACCGAGGTGCTGGCCGCCACCGGCCTGCTCGACGGGCGTCAGGCCACCTCGTTCTGGCAGCGCCTCGGGTCGCTGCGAAGCCGGTACCGGCAGGTGGAGTGGGTGGCCGGGGAGCGCTATGTGCAGGCCGGCCGGATCGTCACCACCGCCGGTGTCACCTCCGGACTGGTCGGGGCGCTGCGCATGGTGGAGCTGCTGGCCGGGCCCGCCGACGCGGAGCGGATCGGCCGGGAGCTGGCGTACCCGGGCTGGTCACTCGACGCGTCGACCCGGATTCCCGAGCAGCGGCTGGCGCTGTCCGATCTGCCGTACGCGCTCAACGTCGCCTTCCCGTGGTGGCGCCCGACCGTCGGCATCGGCCTGGTCGACGGTGTCGGGGAGTTGGACGTGGCCTCGGTGTTCGAGGCGTACGCCGGCACCTCGTTCGCCGCCCGCACCATCCCGGTCGCCGCCGGCCGTACGGTGACCACGCGCCATGGAGCCCTCCTGCTCGCCGTGCCGACCGACACCGCCGGGCCGGTGGACCGCCTGGTGGTGCCGGGCGTCGACCAGCCGGATCCCGTGCTGGCCCGCTGGGCGGCCGAGCGTCGCCTCGCCGTGACCCTCCCGCACGCCGACCAGGCTCCCGGAGAGTTCTCCCTCGACCCGGTCCTGCGTGACCTGGCCGAGCACACCGACCAGGCCACGGCCCGCGCCACGGCCAAGTTCACCGAGTACCCGGCGCGGCACCTGCGCCTGACCGGAGACACCTGGCCGTGGCGGACCACCCTGCTGGGCCTTCTCACCATCGCCGTCGCCGCGGCGGTCGCCCTGCTACCGACGGCCACCGCCCGGCTTCTCGCCCGCCGCCGCTCGGCCCGGCCGGCCGGCGTCGCCACCGCGGACACACGGCTCATCCCGACCTGACGGCGGCAGCCGACAGCTGCGCTCACCAGGGCCGCTTCCGCTCGCCCTGGTTCAGCTGGCAGGGAACGCCGCTGTGCCGACAGGCATCGGTTGACGCTCCCCGACGGCGGGGAATCCCCGCCGGTAATCCGTCGGCGACAGCCCGACGTGGAGAGAGAAATGCCGGCGCAGATTGTTCGCGGTACCCAGCCCGGCTCGCCGACTGACCTCGTCGATCGGTAGGTCGGTGGTTTCCAGCAGCGCCTGCGCCCGCGCGACGCGCTGGGTGAGCAGCCACTTCATCGGCGTGAGTCCGGTTGCGGCGAGCAGCCGGCGGTGGAAGGTGCGGGGGCTCATCCGTGCCCGCACGGCCAGGGCATCCACCGACAGCGGCCGGTCGAGTTTCTCCATGGCCCAGTGCAACACCGGGGTCAGGCTGTCGTCGTCGCTGGGCATGACCGGGCGCTCGATGAACTGCGCCTGTCCGCCGGGGCGATGGGCGAGGACCACCATGCGGCGGGCCAACTGGTTCGCGACGTGCGCGCCGAGGTCGCGCCGTACGAGGTGCAGGCAGAGGTCGAGCCCAGCGCTGAGCCCGGCGCTGGTGAGGATCTGCCCCTCGTCGACGTACAGCACGGAGTCGTCGACGAGGACCGCCGGATAGCGTTCCGCCAGCAACTCCGTGTGGGCCCAGTGAGCGGTGGCCCGACGGCCGTCGAGTAGGCCGGCGGCGGCCAGGGCGAAGGCGCCGTTGCACAGCGAGACGATCCGTGCGCCGGTGGTGCCGGCGCGACGGAGCGCCTCGATCAGTTCGGGCGGGAACGGTCGGTCGCCGGTCACGCAGTCGTCCGGCACCGACGGCACGATCACGGTGTCGGCGTGGGCGAGATCGGCCATGCCGTGGTGGGTGTTCACCACGAGGCCCGGCCCGTTGTGCGCGCTGCCCGGTCGGATCCCGCACAGCCGGAAGTCGTACCAGGGGTCGGCCAGGTCGCTGTGCGAGCCGCCGAAGATCGCGCACGCGATGCCCAGCTCGTACACGTCCCACGGGGTCAGGGGTGCGTCGTCGATGACGGATGCCGCCACCGTGTGCCGGTTCATGATCGCCAGAGTAGTGGCAGGAAACTGGCGAATGTCGTCAGGCCTGCCACTGTCCGGCAAGGTGATCCGATGCGAGCGTTGTTCCCGCCGGGCCGGAAAGCGGCCCCGTACGAAGTGGGGACATGAGGATGGGCGACGGACGCGTGCCGGTGACGGTGATCGGCCTCGGCATGATGGGCCGGGCGCTGGCCCGGGCCTTTCTGGCCGGCGAGCACCCGACGACGGTGTGGAACCGTACGGCTGGTCGGGCCGAGGAACTCGTGGCCGCCGGCGCGGCCGGCGCGGACAGCGTCGCCGCCGCCGTCTCGGCCAGTCCGCTGGTGGTGGTCTGCGTACGCGACTACCAGGCTGCGTACGAGATCCTCGGTCCGGTGAGCGATGCCCTCGCCGGCCGGTTGCTGGTCAACCTGACCTCCGGCACGTCGGCGCAGGCGCGGGCGATGGCCGGCTGGGCCGCCGAACGCGGCGCCGGATACCTCGACGGGGCCATCATGATGACTCCACCGGGCATCGGCACGGCGGAGGCGGTCATTCTCTACGGCGGTCCGTCGGAGACATTCGCGGCACACCGACCGGCGCTGACGGCCCTTGGTGGTGGCACCATCCACCTGGGTGCCGACGTGGGCCTCGCGTCGGTGTACGACGTGGCGCTGCTCGGCATCATGTGGAGCACCTTCAACGGTTTCATGCACGCTGCCGCGCTGGTGGGCAGCGAGAACGTCCCGGCGACCACCTTCCTGCCGTTGGCCAGGCAGTGGCTCACCGGCGTCGCCTCGTTCCTCACGCCCTACGCCGAACAGATCGACACCGGCGACTACACGGCAAGCGACGCCACGCTGGAGACCCACCTTTCCCCGGTCGAGCACCTGATCGAGGAGAGCCGGGCCCGGGGCATCGACGCCACGGCAGCCGAGTACACCAAGAGGCTCGTCGAAGAGGCGGTCGCCAACGGTCATGCCCTCGACAGCTATGCGCGCATCGTCGAGCACTTCACGCCGGCCCTCCGGGCATGAACGGCTCCTGGTCCAGCCTGGTCTCGTCGGCCGCCAGCGAATGCACTCAGGTGCTGGAGAAGGCGATCGACCAGGACTGGTCCCGCAACGCCGCCGGCCTGGAGTGGACCTGTCGACAGACGCTGGACCACATGGCCCTCGGCGTCGTCGGGTACGCCGGACTGCTCATCGCCCAGCCAGCCGACCGGTACATCACGCTCTTCGCCTCGCTCGACCCGCGCGCACCGATCCCCGCGTGCCTGGAGGGCCTCCGGATCGCCGGAACCGTCCTCGCCTGGGCCGTTCGTGAGGCGACTCCCGATGTTCGCGCCTGGCACCCGTGGGGGCACTCCGACGGTCCCGGCTTCGCCGCCATGGGGATAGTCGAGTTGGTCGTGCACACCCATGACATCGCCCGCGCCCTCGGACTCGACTGGGTGCCACCGGATTGGTTGTGCGACCCCGCGGTCGAGCGACTGTTTCCGGACGCCCCGGCCGGTCACGCCGCCGTCGACACCCTGCTGTGGTGCACCGGTCGGATCGCGCTGGCCCGCGCCGGTCGCCGGGAGCAGTGGCAGTGGCACGGGAGAGTCCGGTGACGGCCGAGCGGGCTACCCGCGCACGCCACCATCGGGCGGCACGGCTGATCCTGGGTGCGGCATGCCGCGGCAACACGCGCCGGACCCCACCCACCGCAAACAGGAACGCCGCGTGCCCATGTCGAGTGCGGGTGGTGGCTCAACAACCCCGGGTGAGGCTGTCCACGGTGTAGACGCGGCCACCCCACACGATCCAACCCTTCGCCGAGACGCAGTAGTTGGCGGTGCCGGTGACCCCGACCGGTCCGGCCTGGTAGGAGTAGGTGCCCTCGTCCGGGGAGGAGAGCGCGGTGAAATCGCAGGGCCGTCCCTGCCCCGACTGCTGCGCGCAGCGCCCGATCTGCACCCCGGTCAGCGCGGACTTCCCGTAGGCGGCACCCCGGTGGTAGAAGCAGGCGCTGTTGGTGCCGCCGTTGCTGGTGTTGTAGTAGATGACCAACTCGCCGACGGGGTTGCTGCTCGGCACCGTCTTGCTGTAGGTCACGGTGCCCGAGCAGGACACCGCGGCCTGCGCGGGCGCGGCGGCGAACAGGCTCGCGGCAGCCAGGGTGGTGAGGCAGGCGGTCAGCACGCCGGCACGACGAAGGGTACGGAAAGTCATTGCACTGCTCCCGGGATCAATGGCTGGCGTGGATCGTCGGGGACCGTATCGGCGACCCGTGAAAGGGCACTGAAATCGCGCTGATCGTGCCGTCCTCGGCGGCGCCCTGTCGGCGGTGGACACTAGGCTGACCTGCTCGCGGCGGTTGCTCGGGTGCGAGGAAACGGTGGACAGTGGACGATGTCGAGTTTCGGGTGCTGGGACCGGTCGGGGTGTGGCGCGACGGCCAGCGGCTCTGCCCGACGAACGCCCAGCAACGCACCATCCTGGCGATGCTCCTGTTGGCCCCGGGGCACGTGGTCACCCTCAACCAGTTGGTCACCGCGCTGTGGGGCGACGACCCGCCCGCCTCGGCGCGCAACGCCATCCAGGGGCACGTGTCCCGACTCCGTCGGCTCGTCCGTGGCGTCCCGGCAGTCGAGCTGGCCACGGCGGGGCACGGCTACCAGCTGTCCGTGCCGCGCGAGTCGGTGGACGCGCACCGGTTCCGACGGCTGGTGCGGCAGGCGACGGCCGCGGACGCCCCATCCGACGAGCTGCTGCGAACGGCCGTGAACCTGTGGCGCGGTCCCGCATTCGCCGACGTCGCGGGCGAGTGGCTCGGGGCGACCATCGGGCAGATCCTCGAACAGGAGCGGATCTCCGCCATCGAGGAGCTGTCCCGGATCGAGCTCGGTGCGGGGCGGGTTGCCGATGCGGTGGCCCGGCTGGCCGCCGTCGTCGCCGAGCACCCGATGCGGGAGACCGCCGTCGCGCTGTGGATGACCGCGCTGCACCGCGCCGGCAGACGTACCGAAGCCCTGGCGGTGTTCCGGGAAACCCGGCTCCGGCTGACCAGGGACCTCGGCGTCGAACCCGGTGACGAACTGCACCGCGTCCACCGGGCGGTGCTGGCCGACGGCATGCCGGCCGCGCCGTCGGCCCCGGACGGTTCCTGCTCCCGGCAGTTGCCCGCGCCGGTGCCCCACTTCACCGGCCGTACCAGAGAACTGGCCGCGCTCGACGCGCTGCTGGAGTCGCGGCACGACGGTGTCGCGATCGCCGTGATCAGTGGTGCTCCCGGCGCAGGCAAGACGGCGCTCACCGTGCACTGGGCCCACCGGGTCACCGACCACTTCCCGGACGGGCAGCTCTTCGTGAACCTGCGCGGCTTCGACACCTCGGGGGCCGCGATGGAACCGGCCGATGCGCTGCGCCGGCTGCTGGTCGGCCTGGGCGTGCCGGCAAGCCGGCTGCCGGCGGCCCTGGACGAACAGTCCGCCCTGCTCCGTACGGTTGTCGCACCGCGCCGCGTGCTGATCGTGCTGGACAACGCGCGGGACGCCGCGCAGGTCCGCCCGTTGTTGCCCGGAGTGCCGGGCTGCCTCGTCCTGGTGAACAGCCGTGACCAACTGCCCGGACTGGTGGCCGGGCACGGCGCGATGCCGCTCCCGCTCGGGCGTCCCTCGGCGGCAGAGGCACGGGAGTTCCTGGCCAGGCGCCTGGGCAGCGGGCGGGTCGCCGGCGAACCACGGGCGGCCGCGGAGATCGTCGAATCGTGCGGGCGGCTGCCCCTGGCGCTGGCCGTGGTCGCTGCCCGCGCCGCCACCAGTCCCCGCCTGACCCTGAACGCGCTCGCGGCCGAGCTGAAGCAGAGCAGTGATCGCCTCGACGCCCTGGCCAACGGTGACTCGGCCACCGACGTACGGACGGTCTTCTCCTGGTCCTACCGGGCGCTCGGCACCCAGACCGCGCTGGTGTTCCGGCGGCTCGGCCTGCACCCCGGCCCGGACATCAGTCTGTCCGGGGCGGCCAGCCTCACGGGGCTGCCCGTGCCACGGGCGCAGGCGCTGCTCGGTGAGCTGGTCCGGGTACACCTCATCGAGGAACACGTCCCCGGCCGTTACCGGTTCCACGACCTGCTCCGGGCGTACGCCGAAGAACTGGCGTACGCCACCGATCCGGCGGAGGACCGCCGCCGGGCGGTACGCCGGCTCATCGACCACTACCTGCACAGTGCCCGGCGCGCCGACACCCTGGTGGAGCCGAACCGGGCGCCGATCCGGTTCGAGCCCTGCGCCGACGACGTACCCGTCGACCAGCCGGCCGACCGCAGGCAGGCCCTGGCCTGGTTCACCGCCGAACGGCCGGCGGTGCTGGCCGCGATCGACCGGGCCGCCGCCGAAGGGCTCGCCGCCCACGCCTGGCAGCTCGCCTGGACGATCAAGCCGTGGCTGAGCCGGCAGTGGCACCGCCACGACCAGGTGCGGGCGCAGCGTACGGCGGTGACGATGGCGACGAAGGCCGCCGACACCGCGGCGCAGGCGGTGGCACACCGGTACCTGGCCGACGGCTACGACCGGCTGGGCCGACACGGCGACGCCGAAACCCACTACCAGCACGCGCTCGACCGTTACCGGGCGGTCGACGACCGGATCGGGCAGGCGCACGTCCAACTGGACGTGGCCCGAATGCTCGACCGGCAGAAACGCCACCGGGACGCGGTGCGTCACCTGGAACTCGCCCTGGACCTGTTCCGCGCCGAACGCGATGACGTCGGGGAGGCACGGACCCTCGCCGCGCTGGGCTGGGAGCACGCCCAGCTCGGCGAGTACGACGCGGCGCTCACGCACTGCCGGGCGGGGTTGGCGTTGCTGCGGGCCAGCGCGGACCGGCACGGAGAGGCGGCCGGCTGGGACAGCATGGGGTACATCCACCACCAGCGCGGCGAATACCACCTCGCCATCGGGTGCTACGAGCGCAGTATCGAGATGTCGCAGGAGTGCGGCGACCGGATGGGCAAGGCGCGTACGTTGGTCAGCCTCGGGGAGAGCCGCCTCGCCGCCGGCGAGGCGACCGGGTGCGGGCGTGCGTGGCGGCGGGCGCTGGCCCTGCTGCACGGCCTGGACGCCGCCGCAGCCGGGGAACTGGCCGAGCGGCTGCGTCAGCTGGGCCCGGAATGACCCCCGCCGTGACGGCGGTGTGGCGGCGCGGGATCCGCACCGCCACACCGCCGGTCGAGCTATCCGAGGGTGAACCGGAAGAACCGTGGGCGGTAGATCCCCGGGTCCCGGTAGTGGTCCCCTTCGGGGCTCACTCTGGTGTCCATGCTGTTCACGTTGTACGAGGCGACGAAGGTGTTGCCGGAACTCAGTGACGCGTGGACGTGCGCGTTGTACGCGATGATGTCACCGTCCCAGTAGCTGCCGTACGGACCCGGTTCGGGCATCCGGTAGACCGGGGTGCGGTTGGTGAACGGCCCGAACGGCGAGCACGACGTGTACGCCATGATCTGACCGCTGAACGCCTCGGTGCTGTCCTGGCTGAGCAGCAGGTACTGGCCGTTCCACGGCGTCACGCTGTACTCGTTCGCGATGCCGGTGAGCGTGTTGCGGGCGTTCTGCTCCCGGAACGACCAGCCCCACGGCGTGTAGTACTGCCAGGTGCCGGACCCGAGGTCGTCGCCCTGGACCCGGGCGATGCGCATCTGCTTGTGCGTCGGCGAGTCGTCGACGCCGTAGATGTAGGTGTAGCCGTCACCGCTGCGGCTGGCCGGCAGCAGCGCCGAACCCCACGCCACTCCACTGGCCGACGGCAGGTCGCGGACCCGGACGGGAGTGCGCAGGTTGCCCAGGTCGAAGTCCGCCACCACGTTGCGGTTGAACCGGAAGTCCCACGACCCGGGGCCGAACTTCAGGTACTCCTGGTACACCGCCTGCAACTTACCGCCGGAGAGGTGCCCGTCGCCGATCCAGAACCAGGTGGTCGTGGAGGTGGGACCCATGATGGCTCTGGGCGCCCCGGCCGTTCCACCGTGGTACGTCGTGAGGCTGTTGCCGTTCTGCACCACGAACGTGTTGTTCACCAGCGGCGCTGTCGTCGGCCGGGTGCCGTTGGCGTTGAGCGGGCCGAGCCAGGTGTCGGAGAACAGCCAGATGATGCGGCCGTCCGGCAGCTTCACCGAGTAGGTGGAGTCGCCGCCGGTCCAGCCGTCCGGGGTGCTGGCCGCGTAGTTGTTGAACGTCGCCTCGGGGGCGGCGTTCAGGTGCAGACTGGTGACGTTGGGCGCCCGCAACGCGCACTGCCGCTCCTTGATCGGCAGTGTGGTCTCCATGTAGGTGCTGAACGTCTTGGGGGACTCGGCGGCGTCCTGGGAGTGGACGTCCAGTTCGGTCCAGGTGGTCACCAGCGTGGCCACCATCGGATACGCGAAGTTCGACACCGTGATGAGGCCGCCGGCGTCGGGGTACTTCACCGTCTGGATGGTCGGGTACTCGGCCAGTGAGCCGGGGCTGCCCTTGGGCGACCAGATGATGATGGCGGAGCTGCGGTTGTTGTCCTTGGTGGTGTCCACCAGCAGGGTGGAGCAGTAGCCGCAGCTCGGGTCGCCGGACTGCGCCTTGGCCCAGAAGTCGTGGTAGACCGCCCCACCCTTGCGCAGGATGTCCTGGTACTCGGTGTGCGTACCGGCCGCTACGGTGTGCTTCTTGCGCGCCGGCCGGGCGTCTCCCAGACCGTCGTCGTCGGTCGCGGTGACGCCGTACAGCTCCGATCGCCACAGGGTGGCGTCGGGGTCCTGGTAGCCGTAGATATCCCAGCTGCCCGGCGGGGTCGGCAGGGAGGGGCTGTTCGCCTTCGCCAGCCGGTAGTTGGCGATGTGGTAGCCCAGCAGCATGTGCTTGAAGTCCATGCCGTAGCCCGCCACCGCGTTGCGGATCGCCTCGATCGGCAGGTGGTCGTGGTCCCGCACGCTCTCCCAGGTGTGCCGGACGAAGGCGCCATCGGTCCGTTCGGTGAGGTACGCGGGCAGCAGGAACGAGCCGTACTGTGGGCCGCCGCCGAGGCCACCCCAGGAGTTCAACGCCTGCCCGGGCTTGGAGAGCACGTCGTCCACGTTGCGGGCGTAGTTGTCGTCCTCACCGAGCGGGCTCCACCCGCCGGTGCGGGCGTACGTCTGGTGGGCGGCCCACTCCGCGGTGGCCTCCATCCACCAGTTCATCGAGCCGAACTCCTTGCCGCCGACGAAGTCCCAGATCCAGTCCGCGACGACGTCGGAGCGGTCCCAGTACTGGTACTGCATGACGTGGAACAGCTCGTGCCGGGGCATGTAGTCCCACTCGTTCTCGCTGGTCGGCACCAGGATGGTGGGTTGCTGGTTCAGGCCCGACGGCAACACGAACGGCGCGGTGATGTCCACCGGGCCGAGCTTGTTCACGCCGTACACGAGCACGTAGGGCTTGTCGGCACGGACCGGCAGGGGATACCCCATCTCCCGGTACTCGCCGACCGCGATCGACAGCGAGTTCAGCATGTGCTGCACGGCCTCCGGCCGCCCGTTCGGGTTGTACACCGGCGGAATGCCGGGCTGGCCGCTGCCGGCGACGTTGTACAGGATGAGGAACTCACCGGCGCTGGCCCGGCACTTGTAGTTGACGTCGAGATACTCGTAGTCCTCGGCCGCGCAGTCGTCGTACCCGGTGGGCCCGGCGGTGGCGGGTGCGGGCGCGGGTGCGGTGAGCGTCGGGGTCAGGGTGCGGGAGGCAGCCGGCGTCGCCTTGGCCGACAGCATCGACAGGTACGTCAGGTACCTTGTCGGGTCCTTGATGGCGCCGGTGGGACGCAGGTGCGCGGGTACCGAAGCGGGGGAACCGACCATCGTGCCGTACCGCACGGTCTCGTCGAGCGACAGCTGGCCGCGGTGGTACGCGCGGACGATCTTCTCGTGTGGCCCGAAGTCCGGTGGGGTCGCCTTCGGTCGCGCGGCCTTACGGTCCGGCGTCACCGGTCGGTACGGCTGCGGGCGCTGGGGCACGTACTGGTCGGTGTCGTGGGTCGGGGCGGGTGCCGTCGGTGCCGGTCGGGCCGAACCGTCACCGACGCGGCGTCCGGTGCCGTCGGGGGGCGCGGCCTGCGACGGGCCGCCGACGAGTACGGCCGCGGCCAGGGTGACCGCGGCCGTACCCATTGCCAGGATGTGTCTCACGCTGCTCCTCGCTGCCGGAGATGGGCAAAACGGGCGCACCGGGGCCGGGGCGCGCATCGAATCCACGCGTGGAAGCCGGTTCAGGACCTCGTTGACCTTGACCAGACAGCCCGACCGTGCCGTTCTGGACGAGTGCTGGTGGTGCTGCGGCACGCCCGCCACGGGCCGGGGGAAAGTACCGTTCGCTGCTGATCGTGTGCTGAAAATGTGCTGAGATCCCAGCCCCGCCCGGGTGTCGGCGTGGGGTCCGGCCGGCCGCCGGTCTCGGCGAACTCCTGCCGGATACGGACATGCTCGCTAGGATCCTCTGGACCGATTAATGCCACTACGGGGGGTTTGCATGAGAAAACAGACCAGTGCCGGAATCATCGGCGCGGTCGTGCTCGCGGCCGGGCTGCTCACCGCAGCGCCGGCCCAGGCCGACACGTGCGCCGAGGACACCGCCTGCGACACGACGACGACCTTCGACGTCACCGCCGGCGCCCTGGAGATCACCGTGCCCGACACGGCGGACCTGGGGAACGACGCCACCCCCGGCGGGTACGCCTACGGGTCGCTCGGGCCGGTGACCGTCAGCGACGAACGTGCGTCCCTCACGCCGACCTGGACCGCGACCGTCACCGGCACCGACTTCACCACCGGGGGCGAGACCACACCGGAGACCATCCCCAACTCCAGCATCTACTACTTCTCCGGCAACGCCACGGCCACCACCGGCGACGGGACCTTCACCCCGGGACAGGCCGGGGCGTTCGCCCCACCGCCACCTCCCGTCGGGCAGACGCTGGACGTGTCGCGTACCGCCTTCAGCCACTCCGGCGGCACCGGCAACAACTCCGCCACGTGGAATCCCTCCCTGACCGCCCAGGTCGCCCTCAACAAGGTGGCGGGCACGTACACCGGGACCATCTCCCACACCGTCACCTGACGGATGATCACACCCAGCCGGCTGGCCAGAGCAGTGGGCGTCCTCGCCGTGACGCTGCTCCTGACGACGACCGCTCCGGCCCGACGGCAGCACGCTCGGCATCCGTCTCCTCGAGGCCTCGTCCAACCGTCGTGACGATCCCAGGGCGCGGCTGTACATCGTGGACCACATCAACCCGGGGACCACCATCACCCGCCGGTTCGAGGTCACCAACAACTCCGGCAAGCCGCACCCGGTCAACGTCCATGTCACCGCCGCGGAGATCCGCGACAATAGCTTCCGGCCGGCGGACGACCGCAACGCCAACGAACTGCCGTCATGGATCACCATCGACCAGCCGACGTTCCTGGCACCACCACACAGCCGCACCCGGCTGACCGCCCGGATCAGCATCCCGCCGAACGCCACCAAGGGGGAGCGCTACGGCGCCATCGTCGCCGAGGTGGCGTCACCCACGCCGGGCCAGGACGAGAACGTCCAGATCGTCAACGGGGTCGGTATCCGGGTCTACCTCGACATCGGCCTTGGCGGCGACCCCCCGTCCGACTTCCGCATCGATCAGGTCACTCCCGGGCGGACCGAGCAGGGCGTACCGATCGTGAAGGCCGACGTCCACAACACCGGCGAGCGCGCGCTCGACATCGACGGGCAACTGTGGCTGTCCGGCAGCGGCGGCCGGATCAACGCCGGCCCGTTCCGCGCGCAGAGAAGCGCCACCCTCGCGCCCGGTAGCGGTGGGCGGGTGACATTCCTGCTCGACGAGCAACTGGTCAACGGCCCGTGGGACGCGAAGCTCACCCTGGAGAGTGGGCGGATCCGGCGCACCTTCACCGGCACGTTGACCTTTCCCGACCGGGCCGGGGCCTGGGGCCTGCCGTCCACCGTTGGCGACCGGTTGCCGCTGATCCTCGCCGTCGTCGGCGCGCTGATCGTCATGGGCAGCGGCGGGATGCTGTTCTTCGTCCGGAAAGGACGGTGGCGTCGCCGGGCGTCGGCGATCCGCTGATAGCGCCTCCGGTCTCCCGCCGGGCCCGCCGCACGGCTCAGCCGGCCGCGCCCGCCGGTCGGGTGAGTCGGCGAGCAGCGGCATGGCGGGCCTGCCGGGAGCAGGTCAGCGACGGTCGGCGGGGCGGCGGGTCAGGGCCAGCCCGAGGCCGATCATGCCCAGCCCGAGGAACAGGTGCAGCCAGTTGTCGGCCCCGTTGAGCGGCACGAAGTTGGCGCCGCTGTCGTGGTCGATCACCAGGCCGTAGAGCCAGAGCACCAGGTACACGGCGCCCCCGGCGACCAGGTACGTGCGGGCGCCCGACACGGTGCGCGCCAGGGCGAGCCCGGCGACGCCGAAACCCTCCCGGTTGGTCCCGGCAGAGATACCGCGAGCTGGCGTCCGGTGGTGGAGAGGCTGTCCGTGTAAGACGCGTCGCTGTGGGTAGGAGCGGAGGCGGGGACGTACGCCTTCCACGCCAGCAGCGGTGGCGACCTGTCGGGGGATAACCACAAAGCCCCTCGACCACGACTCGGCCACACCCCTCCGGCGAGGGCGACAGGAACCCCGACGGCGCGGGTGGCGCCGCGGAAACCCCCGAAGCGAACGGAGAGCCGATGTTCAATCCACTGGATCACAAGGGGCTTCCCCTGGAGAGCCAGATCCGCAACTGGCGCGAGTTGAACGTGGAGCCGATCGACCCGGAGGCGGTCGACCCCTACACCCGCTGCCGGATCATCACCATGAACGGTATCGAGGTGGAGGCGATCAACTTCCAGCACCAGTTCGCCCGCAACTGCCCCGACCAGGAGGTCCGCCGCCAGTTGGCGTACGTCCGGTACGTCGAGAGCCAGCAGCAGCGGGTGGTGAACTGGCTGCTGCCCGGCGTGGCCAGCGTGCTGGAGACGACCCTGGGTTATGAACAGGTCGCGGTGGACCTCACCGCCTGGGTCGCCCGCCACGAACCCGACCCGTACCTGAAGCAGGCGTACGAGTTCGGCGTCCTGGAGGACTTCGACCACCTGTACCGCTACGCCAACCTGTACGAGATGGTGGAGCGGCGCAAGGCCGAGAAGATCGTCGACGGGCTCACCGAGGTCATGCCGGGGCGGCCCACCGTGCAGGAGCACCGGCACCCGTTCGACGAGGTCCGTACCCCGTACGACCGCAACAGCGTCGACCCGCGGTCGAAGCTGAACGCGCTGACGATCCTCTCCGCCGAGCAGCAGGTGATGTTCTACTACATGAACGTCGGCCCGCAGTACATGGAGCCGATCGCCCGCCAGCTCTACCAGGAGATCAGCCTGATCGAGCAGGAACACGTCACCCACTACGAGTCGCTGGTCGACCCGGGTGAGACCTGGTGGGAGCGGCTGCTCACCCACGAGTACAACGAATGCTGGCTCTACTACTCCTTCCAGCAGCAGGAGAGCGACCCGCGGATCAAGGCGGTGTGGGAGTTGCACCTGCAGATGGAACTGGCGCACCTCCAACAGGCCGCCGACCTGCTGCGCCGGCACGACGGCCGGGAGCCGGAGGAGATCGTCGGCAGCGCGGGCCTGCCCGAGCCGCTGACCTTCGAACCCAACAAGGAGTACCTGCGCCACCTGCTGGCGACCCAGATCGATCTCACCAAGCTCGGCGAGGGGTACGTGCGGGAGGCACACGAGCGCTTCGAGTGGATGCAGCAGCAGGTGCACGACGGCCAGCAGCCGCCCAGCGAGCAGGTCATCGACCTGCACCGGGACCGCTTCGGCGACGAGTACCGAATCGAGACCGAGGGACCGCACCCGGTGGCGGGTCTGCGCGCCCGGGGAGGCAGCCATGACTGACACCGGCGCCCGGACCACGTACGAGGAAGACGTGGTCGATCTGCTGCTCGCCCAGCACGCGCGGATCGAACAGCTGTTCCTGCTCGTCATCGGCGGTACCGGCGACATCCGCCGGGAAGCCTTCGACGACCTGGTCAAGCTGCTCGCGGCGCACGAGACCGCCGAGGAGGAGGTGGTCCATCCGCTGGCCCGCGGCCTGCCCGGCGGTGGCGGCGACGCGATGGTGGACGAGCGACTGGCCGAGGAACGCCAGGCCAAGGAGACACTGCGGACCTTGGTCGCGGGTGGGGTGGACGCCGAGGGTTTCGAAACCGGCATCATCCTGCTGCGCGACGCCGTGCTCACCCACGCCCGGTACGAGGAACGCCACGAGTTCCCCCGGCTGCGCCAGCACGTGCCCGCCGAGCAGCTACGCGGGCTGGCCGCCGCGGTGCGGGCCGCGGAGGCGACCGCCCCCACCCGGCCTCACCCCGGCGCCCAGTCCGCCACGGCCAACCTGGCCATGGGCCCGGCGCTGGCGGTCATCGACCGGATCCGCGACGCGGTGCGCAAGCCGTCCGAGGGGAAGCGCTGACGGCAGGCCCGGGGGTGGTGGCCTTCCCACCGGGAAGGCCACCACCGCACTCCGGCCAGGTGATCCGGCAGCGGGCCGAGC
The DNA here is from genome assembly GCF_004348325.1 of Micromonospora sp. KC213. Lineage (GTDB taxonomy): Bacteria > Actinomycetota > Actinomycetes > Mycobacteriales > Micromonosporaceae > Micromonospora. Next base: position 117,043 of record NZ_SMKF01000002.1, read on the forward strand.
CACGGGAACATCGGCGTGACGTGCCCCTCGACCTCGCCGTCGGATGTCAGGTCCGGGCGCGGACGAGGTGCGGGAAACCGACCCGGACGTCCACACCGTCGGACGCGTGCAGCGCGGGTGGCTGCGCCGGGGCGGGCAGACCGGCGGCCTGGACGACGTCCTGCCGGAGGTCGACAAGGTTGCCACGGCGAAGCGGCCACGGCGGATGCGCCACGTCCACCGCGACGAGGCGTCCCGCTACCTGGGAATACAGTCGGTAGCGGGCGGTCAGGAAGTGGTCGAAGGCCGTGAGTTCGGCGTCCCGGTATGCCTGGCCGAAGCGTACCCGCAGGTCGTAGCCGGCCCCGTCCGGTCCGGGCGTGCGCCGCCGGCCCCGGTAGCGCACCGTGTCGCCGTCAACCTCCACCGCCAGGTCCGACCAGAAGTAGGGCAGTCGCAGGCTGGCGCGCGCGGCGACCACGGCCGGCAGCCGCCCGGCGTCGAGCGAGAAGAAGTAGAGCCCGGCGGCGCCGTCCGGCCCGTGGACATAGGTGCGCACGTTCGTCTCCGGGAACCGGGACAACCAGGGCACGGCGGGTAGCCGGGGTGGACGCACGTCCTCCATGAGGAAGGGCAACAAGCCGACCCAGGCGGCACCGTCGAAGGTGTGTACGGTCAGGTCGGCGGGCAGCAGACGTTGGACCACCTGTGCGGGGTACCGCCAGTGGAGGAAGGTCATCGTGCGCCACCGCTGGACCAGCGCGGCGGTGGACACCTGCGGTGCGCGCGGTGCGCGCATCCCACCTCCTCGGAGAGCGCCGACGGCCACACGCCTCGCATCGCCGTACCGCTGGGGCTACCCTTCCGCTGCGCCGGATACACCTGCCGAGGGGAGGACGCACCCGGCGCGCGGCGGCCGATCGGCGGCGTGCCGTCCGGTTGCCGGACGCCGGCAAGAATGTCGGCCGATGTCGGCCGGGTGCCGCCCTGGATGGCGGCCCGACGTGAACCCCACGATAGGGGCATGACAAGCGACTATGCCGTGCTCACCGAGGACTTGACCAAGTTCTACGGCCAGCGTCGCGGCATCGAGAGCCTCACGCTCCAGGTGGGTGCCGGTGAGGTGCTGGGCTTCCTCGGCCCCAACGGTGCCGGGAAGACCACCACGATCCGCCTGCTGCTGGACTTCCTGCGTCCGACCGACGGCAGCGCGACCGTCCTCGGACTCGACCCGCGCCGCGACAAGGCCGCGCTGCACCGACAGATCGGCTATCTCCCCGGCGAGCTGTCGTTTCCCGGCCGGGAGACAGCCGGGGACCTGCTGCGCTTCTTCGGCGCGGCCCGCGGCGGCGTGGCCTGGTCCCAGGTCACCGGCCTGGCCGAGCGGCTCGATCTGGACCTGTCCCGCCCGGTACGCACCATGAGCAAGGGCAACAAGCAGAAGGTCGGTCTGGTCCAGGCGTTCATGCACCGGCCGGCGCTGCTGATCCTGGACGAGCCCACCAGTGGCTTGGACCCGCTCATGCAGCAGGAGTTCCTGGCTATGGTCCGGGACGCCCGCGATGCCGGGCAGACGGTCTTCATGTCCTCGCACGTCCTGGCGGAGGTGCAGCACACCGCCGACCGGGTGGCCATCATCCGGGACGGCCGGCTGGTCGCCGTCGAACGCGTGGAGTCGCTCGGCAAACGGGCCATCCGGTCGGTGGAGATCCACTTCAATGATCCGGTGGACCCGGCGGAGTTCGACGTCCTGCCCGGGGTCAGTGAGGTGACCGTGTCCGGGCCGGTGCTCCGGTGCACGGTGAGTGGCCGTCTGGATCCATTGATCAAGGTGGCGGCGCGGCACGAGATCGTGGACATGCTGTCGGCCGAGCCCGACCTGGAAGAGACGTTCCTGTCGTTCTACTACCACTCGGAAGGAGCCGGCGATGCTTCCCGCGCTGGTGCGTAAGACCTGGCGCGACGACCGCCGCGCAGTGCTCGGCTGGGCCGTCGGCGTCGCCGCTTTCACCACCATCTACACGTCTTTCTACCGCCAGTTCCAGGGCGCGGCCGAACTCAAGCAGGAGGCCCTGCCCCAGGGGATGCTGGACTTCCTCGGCATCGCCGACATGTTCTCGCCGGCCGGTTACCTCCAGGCGACGATCTTCAGCCTGGTGGGTCCGCTGCTGGTCCTGATGTGCGCGATCACCCTGACCGCCCGGACGATCGCCCGGCCGGAAGAGGACGGCGGCATGGAACTCCTGCTGGCCAACCCGCTCTCCCGTACCGCTTTCGCCGGCCAGCGTCTCGCGGCCACCGGCACCGCCGTCACCGTGGTCGCGGCCATCCCGTTGCTCCTGCTGTTCGTCGTCGTCCCCCGGGTGGGCATGGACATCCCGCTGTCCAACGTCGCCGCCGCCGGTGTCGGGTTGATCGCCCTGGTCTGGTGCTTCACCGGCATCGCCTTCCTGGCCGGTGCCGTCTCCGGAAGGCGGAGCAGCGTCCTGGCGGTCACCGGTGTGCTCGCCGTCGCCGCGTACATGGCCAACGCCATCTCGGGCATGTCCGACGGATGGCACTGGGTGCGCTGGCTGTCGCCGTTCCACTACTTCATCGGCACCGATCCCCTGCACACCGGTTGGCACCCGGTCGAACTGCTCATCCTCGTGGCCGTCGGTGCCGCGACGGCCCTCGCCGGAGTGTGGGCGTTCGACCGTCGCGACGTCGGTGTCTGACGCGGAACCTGGTGGTCGTCGACCACGGTCGGCGCCACCAGGTTCGGCAACCGGCTGTCGTCCCCGCCTCCACCCGGGGGCCACCGGAACGCGGACAAGGACCTACCGATGAGCGACCACCGTTGGCTGGCCGACGACTGCGAAGGGCTGCTCCGCGCTCCGGCCGGCGAGTGGCACGGGCGCACGGCCGCCCGGCTGGGGGCGCGGGCCGCCGCCGAGGGCCTGCACCTACACGACCTCGTCGACGGCGTTTTCGCCGCCGCCGCGGTCTGCTGGCGTACGCCGCCCCTCGACTCCGCCGACACCACGGACGCCGTGCACCGTCGGGCGGCGACGCTGCTGGACGCCACGCGTGGGGTGTTGCGGGCCGTCCTCGACGGCTACCTCCGGCAGAGCCGCGCCGAGCTGGTACGCCACGACGCCGAGCGTGCCGCGTTCGTCACCGAACTGTTGACCGGTCGGGCCGAGCCCGGCAGCCTGGTCGAGCGGGCCCACCGCTACGGCATCCGACTGTCGGCCACGCACACCGTGCTGGTCGCCCGTGCCGCCCACCTCACCGCCGACATCACGCACCGCGTCGACGCGGCGCTCGCCGCCCGGTTCGGCGAGGGCAACATCCTCACCACCCTCCGCGACGGTGACCTGGTGTGCATCAGCGCCGGCGGGCTCCGCGGCATCGGTGCCGAGCTGGCCCACCTGCTCCTCACCGAGCTGGGTGCCGAAGGTTGGCAGGTGGCCGTCGGTCGTCCCCACCCGGGGGTGCACGGCGTGGCCACCTCTCTCGAAGAGGCGCGCAGCGCCCTCGACCACGCCGCCAAACTGGGCTTCACCGCGCCCGTGCTCAACGCCGCCGACCTGCTGGTGTTTCCGGTCCTGCTGCGTGACCGGGAGGCCATCACCGACCTGGTCACCACCGTCCTCGGCCCGCTCACCACCGCCCGCGGCGGCGTCGAACCCTACCTGGAAACCCTGGCTGTGCTCTTCGAGAACCAGGGCAACCACACCGCCACCGCGCGCCAGATGCACCTGTCCGTCCGGGCGGTCACCTACCGTCTCGACCGCATCCACAGCCTGACCGGTTACCACCCCAACGAACCCACCCAACGTTTCACCCTGCACGCCGCCGTGCTCGGCGCCCGACTCCTCGGCTGGCCGCACCGGCAGGAGACGTAGGCCGGGAACCGGGCGGTACTCAGCCGCCGACCGTCTGGGCGGTGAGGTAGTCGAGGACGGCGCGTACGTCACCGTCGGTGCGGGACAGGACGCGGCGCTGCCGCTGGGCGCCGTTGCCGTCCCGACGCAGCCGGGTGAGCTGGTCGCGTACCCGGTCGAGGTCGCCGTGGCGGTCCAGGGCCGGGGCGACCGTGGCGAGCAGCTCGTCGACCAGGTCCCAGGCGGGTCGGGCGCGGCCGGAGCGCAGGTCGATCAGATCGCCGGCGAGACCGTCGTGGGCGGCCCGCCAGTGCGCGGCGGAGACCAGGCAGTCCCTGATCCGACGGGCCGGCACCCCGGCACGTACGTCGTCGGCGAGCGTCGCCACCAGCGCCCGGACCAGCCCGGCGACCAGCACGGTGTCGTCCACCGTCGGGCAGACGTCGCCCACCCGGACCTCCACGGTGGGATACGCGGCCGACGGGCGCGCGTACCAGTAGACCATCGCGGCGTCGAGCAGGATGCCGGCCTTGATCAACTCCCCGACGGTGGCGTCGTAGTCGGTGGCGGACTCGAAGTGCGGGGTGGGTCCGATGCTGGGCCAGCGTTCCAGCTGCATGGACCGCCAACTGGCGTGCCCGGTGTCGTGGCCGTCGTGCAGGGGCGAGTTGGCGGTGATGGCCTGCACCACGGGCAGCCAGGGGCGCAGGTAGTTGCAGATCTGCACGGCCAGCTCCCGGTCCGGTACGCCGACGTGCACGTGGCAGCCGCACACCGCCGGGTCGTGGGCGACCGGGCCGAAACGGCGGGACATGGCGTGGTACCGCGGCTCGTCCGGCACCGAACGGTGCCGCTCGTGTACGGGCGTGGCCCCGACCGCGACCAGCCGGGCCCCGACGGCCCGGGCCGCGTCGGCGGCACGCCCGCGCAACTCCAACAGGTGGGCCCGGAGTTCACCGAGGTCGGCGCAGACCGGCGTGACCATTTCGACCATGCTGTGCCGGAACTCCTGCCGGCTCTGCTCACGCGCCGCGGTCGACAGTGCGGCGCGGACCCGGTCGGCGGCCGGGAGACTCTCCCCGGTGACCGGGTGCAGCAGCAGGAACTCCTCCTCCACCCCCAAGGTCATCAGCCTGGAAGCGGTGTCCGTGGTGGTGGCGCGCGGCGGGTTGTACGTCATCGGCACCTGCTTCCAGAGCTGGCCCCGGCCAGTGGTGCCGGCGGTCTCCCGATCGAGGGCCGGCCCTTCCGGGTTGAGGCTCGTCGACCACGCCTGCTCGTCGACGACTGGGCCGTCACCCGACGGCGTCATGCCCTCACCGTACGATCCGCAGCCCCGCTTCCGGGCCGGATCGGTCAACGCAGGGTGACGGCCGGGCCGCCCAGCGTGAGGAAACGCTGTCACGGAGTCCAGGTGTGCGCCTCGCCTCAGCGGGTAGCCCCCGGCGGCGGACCGTGTCGGTGGTCGTCGGCGGGGTCCGGATCGCAGCGGCGCGTGGTGACGAATCACCGGACCCGAGGACGGAAAGGGTGGCCACTGGTGTGTGGCATCAGCGGGGAAGCGCGGTTCGACGGTTCGCCGCCGGACGCCGACGCGGTGGCCAGGATGAGCGACGCGATGCGCTCGCGGGGACCCGACGGCGAGGGTACGTGGAGCGACGGGTGGATAGCACTCGGACACCGCCGGCTCACCATCATCGACCTGTCCGACGCCGGCGCGCAGCCGATGGTCCGGGAGGACCTGGGTCTCGCACTGGTCTTCAACGGCTGCGTCTACAACTATCCCGAGCTGCGCGAGGAACTGCTGGCCGCCGGGCACACCTTCCGTTCCACCAGCGACACCGAGGTCATCCTGGTGGCGTACGCGCAGTGGGGTGAGGCGTTCGTCGACCACCTGGTCGGCATGTTCGCCATCGGTTTGGTGGACCGGCGGCGACGGCGGCTCGTGCTGGCCCGCGACCGGCTCGGCATCAAGCCCCTCTACCTGGCCGAGACACCGGGACGACTGCGGTTCGCCTCGACTCTGCCGGCGCTGCTGCGCGGTGGGGACGTCGACACCGGCATCGATCCGGTGGCGCTGCACCACTACCTGTCGTGGCACTCGATCGTGCCGGCGCCCCGGACCGTGCTGCGTGGCGTGCGCAAGCTGCCCCCGGCGACGCTGCGGGTGATCGACGAGGACGGACGCAGCCGGGAGCGCGTCTACTGGCAGCCGGAGTACGCCCGGCAGCCCGCCCACACCGGCATGGACGCCCGGGACTGGCAGGCGGCAGTCGGTGGTGCGCTGCGCACGGCGGTACGGCGGCGACTGGTCGCGGACGTACCCGTCGGGGTTCTGCTCTCCGGCGGGCTGGACTCCAGCCTCATCGTCGCGTTGCTCGCCGAGGCCGGTCAGCACCACCTGCGGACGTTCAGCATCGGGTTCGACAGCCGGGGCGGGGAGGCCGGCGACGAGTTCGGCTACTCGGACCTGGTCGCCCGCGCGTACGACACCGACCACCAGCGCATCCGGCTGGCGAACGACGACCTGGTGCCGGCGGTACGGGCGGCGGTGGGCGCGATGACCGAACCGATGGGCAGCCATGACGTGGTGGCCTTCCACCTGCTCAGTGAGCAGGTGGCCAGGCAGGTCAAGGTGGCCCAGTCGGGGCAGGGCGCCGACGAGGTGTTCGCCGGGTACGGCTACCACCAGCCGCTGGCCGCGGTGCCCCGCGAGGGTGCGGTGGAGGCGTTCGCGGCGGCCTTCTTCGACCGGGACCACGCCGAACTGATCCAGGTGGTCGGCCCCGGGTACGTCTGCGAAACCGACGTCAGCCACGAACTGCTCGTCGCGGAGCTGGCCGCGCCCGGCGCGGAGACCGCGCTGGACGCGGTGCTGCGCCTGGACACCCACCGGATGCTCCCGGACGATCCGGTGAAGCGGGTGGACAGCATGAGCATGGCCTGGGGGCTGGAGGTCCGCACCCCGTTTCTCGACCAGGACCTGGTGGCGCTCGCGGCGGCCTGCCCACCGGAGCACAAGGTGGCCCAGGGCGGCAAGGGGGTGCTCAAGGACGTGGCCCGCGAGGTGCTGCCTGCCGAGGTGATCGACCGGCCCAAGGGGTACTTCCCGGTGCCCGCGCTGCGCAACGCGGACGGGGCGATTCGGGACCTCATCATCGAGGCGCTGCGGGCGCCGGCGGCCAGGGAGCGAGGGCTGTTCCAGCCCGGGTACGTGCAGGAACTGCTCACCGACCCGGAGGCGGCGCGGGCAGCAGCCGGCAGCAACAAGCTGTGGCAGCTCGGCCTGCTGGAACTCTGGCTGCAGACCCACGACATCCGGTGAGGCCCGCTCGGTGCGGATCAACCGGGGTCGGAGATGCGGAAACCGACTCCGGCGGCCTGGATCTGGGCGAAATCGTCGGGGGTGATACCACGGCCGGTGAACCGCTCCACCGCGACGAGACCTTTCGGTACCCGATCGTCTAGATCGGCGAAATCGATCTCGGCGAGCGCGGCGGCTACCGCGGGGTCGGCGTCTACGGCGGCCCACGGTTCGAACGAGGCGAGCAGCCGCCCCCGCTCGGCGAATGACAACTGGGTCAACGCGTTGACGTTCCAGAACATGCTCGCGGCTCGTCCTCGTGCCGATGCCGCCCGCAGGACCGCTCCATCCGAGCCGCGGAAGCCGTTGTACTCCACGGCCAGGACCGCTTCGGCGGTGTCGAGCACGGCGACCCACGCGTCGAGGTAGCGGCGAAGGTTCGATTGCAGTTCGAGGTCGCGGATGGCTTCGGGTCGATCCGGGTCGGCGCCGAAGGCCCGCAGGACCTCCTCGACCGTCATGCCGGTCACCACGGTGACCGTCGCCGCCACCGACAGCGGCGTACGGCGGATCCAGCGGTACGCCCGCTCCGGGCGTGGGGGCCGCACCGGCTCGGGTTCGCCGCGCAGGCGGTGGCCGAGCCGGTCGGTGCGGCGGTGCACGACCTGCGGCGCGGCCGGCGCGGCCCACACCACCAGCTGGTAGCTCTCGTATTCGCTGTCGGCCTCGTCGCGGCCCCGTGCGTGCACGCGCAGCCGGTAGTCACCCGGCCACGGTGGGGTCTGCCTGCACAACGGTGGATCGCTTGCGCCATCTGGGTCGACAACCGACGCCTGGCCCTCGCCGGCCCGCCAGCTCACCTCGACGATGTCCTCCCAGCCGGACTCCACCTCCGTCGGCGCCTCCGCCAACACGCTCAGCTCGACCCCCACGCTGCCCTCGGCGATCCCGGTGCGGATCATCGCACCGCCGTCCACGACGGCGACCAGCCCGTTGTCGCCGAAGTCGACCGTGGCGGGGAGCTGCCGGTCGATCAACGCGAACCGACTTCCCGCCACCCGCACCCGTCCGAAACTTTGGCGGGGCAGGCGGTACCCGGCTTGGATCTTGGCCAATAGCGCCGGGGCGTACGCCGGTGGCATCGGGGTCTCCCGTAGCAGGACCGCGGCGGTGCCGATCCCCAGGCCCACGATGGCGGCCTCGCGGCCGACCACCGACAGCGGAGCGTGCGCCTGGTCGACGACGGTGCCGGCGGTGGTCACGGCGAGGGCGAGGTACGCCGCGCCGTGCCATGCGGCGACGGCGGCTTCGTCGGCTGCCTCGGGCGGCACCGCCAGCAGTGGAACGACCAACGGGTGCGCGGCGAGCCGCCGGGCCAGCGACAGCACCAGGTCAGCGGTGCCGGGGCGCATCTGTTCCAGCGTCCCGACGGCGGTCACCGCCTCGCTCTCATGGCCGAAGGAGACGACCGCGAAACATCCGGCGGCATGTGGTGTGGGCAGATGCGTGGCGAGGTTCGGTGCGTCGGGCGGTGCCAGACCGGCGACGGTCAGTTCCAGCGCGCCGAACAGGCGCTCGACCGGCAACGCCCCCCGTTCGCGGAGCGCGACCAGCACATCCGGATCCGTCGGCACCTGGCGGGGTGTCCGGAGGGTGCGGCCGAGCCTTGGTGAAGCAGGGACTGCCTCGTGAGGTGTGCCCAGCCGCCCCAGCAAGGCTGCGGGCCCGGCCGGGACGCGGCTGGCGAGCAGCGGAAGCGTTGCCGTGACCACTGTCGCCAGCTCTGCCACGACCTGGTCGGGAACCAGGGACTCGTCAGGAACCTCGTGCATCATCCGCCTCCGAACCCCGACCGCATGGACTCGGCGCGAGGCTAACGAGGGGGTGGGACGAAACCGGCCGCGCGGACCCGTGCCGGGCGGCACGTCGCGGTCACCGTCGAGCCGGACACCCCCGCCTGCCGCAAGCCGCGAGGTCCGTGTGAAAACGGCGTCAAAAATCCGGCGTTGGCCGTCATGGCCGCGTCACGGACCCTGTCCGTGACCCGACGAGCGGCGTGTGATTGCCCCGCGCGGCTCGGGACGCGGCCGCGCGAACGAGTCCGGTGAGGGAGAGTCAGCCGTGTCTGACGTGGTGTTCGTGCTGGTGACGGTGGGACTGTTCGCGGTGCTCGCCCTCGTGGTGAGGGGTGTGGAGAAGCTGTGAACCCCGTCAACGCCGTCGGCCTGGTACTGGCCGTCGGCCTGGCCGTGTTTCTGGTGGTCGCCCTGCTGTTCCCGGAGCGGTTCTGATGTCCGGCACGGCAGCCGGGGCGCTGTTCGTCCTCTCGCTCGCGGTGACGCTGGTCGCCGTCCACCGGCCCTTCGGTGACTACCTGTACCGGGTGGTCGACGGCACCCGGCACTCCCGCGTCGAGCGGGGCGTCTACCGGCTGGTCGGGGTCGACCCGACGGTCGAGCAGTCCTGGGGTGTGTACGCCCGCAGCCTGCTCGCCTTCTCCGCCGTCTCGGTCCTGTTCCTGTACGCCTTCCTACGGCTGCAGAACCACCTGTGGCTTTCGCTCGGATTCGGGCCGGTGGTCGCCCACGGCGCGTGGAACACCGCCGTGTCGTTCGTGACCAACACCAACTGGCAGTGGTACGCGGGCGAGTCAACCATGGGCTATCTGGTGCAGATGGCCGGGCTGGCGGTGCAGAACTTCGTCTCCGCCGCCGTCGGCATCGCCGTCGCCGTCACGCTGGTCCGCGGCTTCGCCCGCCGCCGCACCGGCGACCTGGGCAACTTCTGGGTCGACCTGGTCCGGATCACCCTGCGGATCCTGCTGCCGCTGTCGCTGCTCGCCGCGATCGTGCTGATGATCGGCGGCGTGGTGCAGAACCTGTCCACGGGCACCGACGTCGGCACCTTGACCGGAGGCAGCCAGACCATCACCGGTGGGCCGGTGGCCAGCCAGGAGGCGATCAAGGATCTTGGCACCAACGGGGGCGGCTTCTACAACGCCAACAGCGCCCACCCGTTCGAGAACCCGGCCGCCTGGACGAACTGGCTGGAGATTTTTCTACTGTTGGTGATCCCGTTCAGCCTGCCCCGGGTCTTCGGCCGGATGGTCGGCCAGGTCCGGCAGGGGCACGCCGTCGTCGCCGTCATGGCCGTGCTGGCCATCGCCAGCATCACCCTGACGAACGCGTTCGAGTTGGCCGGCGACGGCACCGTGCCGCAGGCGGTGGGTGCCGCGATGGAGGGCAAGGAAATCCGGTTCGGCGTTCCCGGCTCGGCCACCTTCGCCGCCGCCACCACGCTCACCTCCACCGGCTCGGTGAACTCGGCCCACGACTCGTACACCCCGCTGGGCGGCATGATGACCATGGTCAACATGATGCTCGGCGAGGTGGCGCCCGGCGGTGTCGGCGCCGGGCTCTACGGCATGCTCGTACTCGCCGTCGTCACCGTGTTCGTCGCCGGGCTGATGGTTGGCCGGACCCCGGAGTACGTCGGCAAGAAGATCGGCTCCCGGGAGGTCAAGCTCGCGTCGCTGTTCTTCCTGGTGTCCCCGGCCCTCGCGCTGGTCGGCACGGCGGCGGCGTTCGCCACCGGCAACGACGTGACCGCGCTCAACGTCGGCCCACACGCGCTCTCCGAGGTGCTGTACGCGTTCACGTCGGCGAGCAACAACAACGGTTCCGCGTTCGCCGGCCTGGCGGTCGGTACGCCGTGGTGGAACATCGCGCTGGGCGTCTGCATGTTACTCGGCCGGTTCCTGCCGATCGTCTTCGTGCTCGCGCTGGCCGGCTCGCTGGCCCGCCAGCAGCCCACCCCCGCCTCCGAGGGAACCCTGCCGACCGACCGGCCGCTCTTCGTCGGGATGGTCGTCGGTGTCACGGTGATCCTCGTGGCGCTGACGTTCCTGCCGGCACTCGCGCTCGGCCCGCTGGCCGAAGGGCTGTGAGCACCATGAAACAGCGCGACATGACCACGCCGGCGCCGCACGGCACCGCCGACGCGCCGACCGCCGGTACGCCGGCCACCCACGGCGACCGCGCCGGTGGCCTGCTCGACCCCGGACAGTTGATCCGGTCCCTCCCGGATGCCCTCGGCAAGCTCGACCCGCGCAGCCTGTGGCGCAACCCGGTCATGCTGATCGTGGAGGTTGGCGCGGTCTTCACCACGGTGCTCGCGGTGACCGACCCGTCGGTGTTCGCGGTCGCCATCACCGCCTGGCTGTGGCTGACGGTGCTCTTCGCCAACCTCGCCGAGGCCGTCGCCGAGGGCCGGGGTAAGGCGCAGGCCGCCACGTTGCGCAAGGCGAAGCAGGACACCGTCGCCACCCGGTTGCTCGGCTGGACGCCGGGTGCTGCCCCCGACATGTACCGCGCCGAAGAGGTCCCGGCCGCGCATCTGGCGCGGGGCGACGTCGTCGTGGTGGAGGCCGGCCAGGTCATCCCCGGTGACGGGGACGTGGTCGAGGGCATCGCCAGCGTCGACGAGTCCGCCATCACCGGCGAGTCCGCCCCGGTGATCCGGGAGTCGGGCGGGGACCGCAGCGCGGTCACCGGCGGTACCAAGGTGCTCTCCGACCGGATCGTCGTGATGATCACGCAGAAGCCGGGCGAGAGCTTCGTCGACCGGATGATCCACCTGGTCGAGGGTGCCAACCGGCAGAAGACCCCGAACGAGATCGCGCTGAACATCCTGCTCGCCGCGCTCACGATCGTCTTCCTGCTGGCGGTGGTCACGCTTCAGCCCCTGGCCATCTTCTCGAAGGGCTACCAGGGAGCCGCGGCGGACAGCCAGGCGATCACCGCCACCGGGATCAGCGGGATCGTGCTGGTCTCCCTGCTGGTCTGCCTGATCCCCACGACCATCGGGGCGCTGCTGTCGGCGATCGGCATCGCCGGCATGGACCGCCTGGTGCAGCGCAACGTGCTGGCGATGAGTGGCCGGGCCGTCGAGGCCGCCGGCGACGTCAACACGCTGCTGCTGGACAAGACCGGCACCATCACGCTCGGCAACCGGCAGGCCGCCGAGTTCGTGCCGGTCGAAGGCGTGCAGCGGGCGACCGTCGCCGACGCGGCGCGGTTGTCCAGCCTCGCCGACGAGACACCGGAGGGACGTTCGGTCGTGGTGCTGGCCAAGAACGAGTTCGGGCTGCGCGAGCGCGAACCGGGCCTCGTCCCGCACGCCACGTTCGTGCCGTTCACCGCGCAGACCCGGATGAGCGGCGTCGACCTTACCCCGGAGGACGCCGGGCCGGCGCGGCGGATCCGCAAGGGTGCCGCCGCCGCGGTGATGAGATGGGTACGCGAGAACGGCGGCCACCCCACCGAGCAGGTCGGTCAGATCGTCGACGAGATCAGCGGCATCGGCGGAACCCCGCTGGTGGTCGCCGAGCACGTCGACGGCCAGCCGGCGCGTGCGCTCGGCGTCATCCATCTCAAGGACGTGGTCAAGGCCGGCATGCGGGAGCGGTTCGACGAGATGCGCCGGATGGGCATCCGCACCGTGATGATCACCGGTGACAATCCGCGTACCGCCCAGGCGATCGCCGACGAGGCCGGTGTGGACGACTTCCTCGCCGAGGCCACCCCGGAGGACAAGCTCGCCCTGATCAGGAAGGAGCAGGAGGGCGGCCGGCTGGTCGCGATGACCGGCGACGGCACCAACGACGCGCCGGCGCTCGCCCAGGCCGACGTCGGCGTCGCGATGAACACCGGCACCTCGGCGGCGAAGGAGGCCGGCAACATGGTCGACCTCGACTCCGACCCGACCAAGTTGATCGAGATCGTGGAGATCGGCAAGCAGTTGCTGATCACGCGCGGCGCGCTGACCACCTTCTCGATCTCGAACGACATCGCGAAGTACTTCGCGATCATCCCGGCCATGTTCGCCGGCATCTACCCCAGCCTGGACGCCCTCAACGTCATGCGGCTGGCCACCCCGGAGTCGGCGATCCTGTCCGCGGTCATCTTCAACGCACTCGTCATCGTCGCGCTGATCCCGCTGGCCCTGCGCGGCGTCCGGTACCGCCCGGCATCCGCCTCGAAGCTGCTGCGCCGCAACCTGCTGGTCTACGGCCTCGGCGGCATGGTGGTGCCGTTCGTCGGCATCAAGCTCATCGACCTGCTCGTCCAGTTCGTCCCGGGGGTGTCCTGATGCGTCTTCCCAGCTGGCTCGCCCGACACCTGGCCGCCCTGCGCGCCCTGCTCGTCCTCACCGTGCTGCTCGGGCTGGCGTACCCGCTGGCCATGGTCGCGGTCGGCCGGATGCCCGGCCTCGCCGGCAACACGGGCGGATCGCTCGTGACGGTCGACGGCCGCGCCGTCGGCAGCACGCTGATCGGCCAGTCCTTCACCGACGCCGACGGCAACCCCGTTGCGCGCTACTTCCAGTCCCGCCCGTCGGCAGCCGGCGACGGCTACGACCCGACCGCCACCGGCGCCAGCAACCTCGGCCCGGAGAGCGTGGTCGACACCATCGCCGCCGACCCGGCGGCGTCGAGGCCGAGCCTGCTCACCCGGGTGTGCGCGCGCAGCAAGGCGGTGGGGGAACTCGACGGCGTCGACGGCCGGCGCCCGTACTGCACCGCCGACGGGGTGGGGGCGGTGCTCGCGGTGTTCCGCCGCGACGGGCTGACCGGCCCGGTCACCCGGGTCGTCAGCGTCAACCAGGTCGCCCCGGCCACCCCGTTCCTCGGCAGCTACCAGGGGGTGCCGGTCGAGCTGGCCCGCCCCGGTGAGGACTACGTGTCCGCCGGTGGGCTGGTTGTCCTGATCCGGGGCGACGCCCCGGCCGAGCCCGCCGTGCCAGCCGACGCGGTCACCGCCAGCGGCAGCGGCCTCGACCCGCACATCTCCCCGGCGTACGCGGACATCCAGGTCGCCCGCGTGGCGCGCGAGCGCGGCGTGGACCCGGCGGCGGTCCGTCGCCTGGTCCGGGAGCACACCACCGGCCGGCTGCTCGGTTTCCTGGGCTCGCCGGCGGTGCACGTGCTGGACCTCAACCTGGCACTCGACCAGCGGTTTCCCGTTCGCTGAGGCGGGCCCCGTCCTGGGCGGATGATGACAAGAGGCACTTCGGCGAAGGAGAGGACGCGGGTGGCGCGGGGAGAGCTGCGCATCTATCTCGGCGCCGCACCCGGCGTCGGCAAGACCTACGCGATGCTCGAGGAGGCTCACCGGCGGGCCGGACGGGGCACCGACGTGGCGATCGCCTTCGTCGAGACCCACGGCCGCCCCCACACGGCGGCGATGATCGGCGATCTGGAGCAGGTGCCCCGGAAGACGATGACGTACCGGAGCGCCGAGTTCACCGAGATGGACCTCGACGCGGTGCTCACCCGGCGGCCCGAGGTGGCCGTCGTCGACGAGCTGGCCCACACCAACGTGCCCGGCTCCCGAAACGGCAAGCGCTGGCAGGACGTCCAGGAGCTGCTCGACGCCGGCATCACCGTGCTCACCACGGTCAACATCCAGCACCTGGAGTCCCTCAACGACGTCGTCGCCCAGATCACCGGCACCACCCAGCGGGAAACCGTCCCGGACGCCGTCGTCCGCGCCGCCGAACAGGTCGAACTCGTCGACATGACGCCCGAGGCGCTGCGTCGGCGGATGGCCCACGGCAACATCTACCGCCCGGACAGGATCGACGCGGCGCTCGGCAACTACTTCCGGGTCGGCAACCTCACCGCCCTGCGTGAGCTGGCGCTGCTCTGGCTCGCCGACAAGGTCGACGACCAACTCGACGCCTACCGCGCCCAGCAGGGCATATCCGCCACCTGGGAGACCCGGGAACGGGTCGTCGTCGCGCTCACCGGCGGCCCAGAGGGCGACACGCTGATCCGGCGCGCCGCCCGTATCGCCGACCGGAGCAAGGGCGCCGACCTGCTGGCCGTACACGTCGCCCGCAGCGACGGTCTGGCCGGTGCCGACCCGGCCCAACTCGCCCGGCAGCGGCTGTTGGTGGAGAGCCTCGGCGGCACCTACCACCAGGTGCTCGGCACCGACATCCCCGCCGCGCTGCTCGACTTCGCCCGCGGCGTCAACGCCACCCAGCTCGTCCTCGGCGCCAGCCGACGCGGGCGGTTCGCCCAGATCCTGTCCCGCGGGGTCGGCGTCACCACCACCGCGCTCTCCGGCGCCATCGACGTCCACCTGGTCACGCATCCGGAGGCCGGGCGGGGCCGGCGGTCCCCTGTCCCAGCGGCGCTGTCCCGGCGGCGCCGGCTGCTCGGCTTCGCGCTCACCATCCTGGGCATGCCCGCCCTGACCGCGCTGCTCAGGGTCCTGCCCGACCTCACCCTCACCAACGACATCCTGATCTTCCTCGCCGCCGTCGTCGGGATCGCCCTGACCGGTGGGCTGTGGCCGGCGCTGCTCGCCGCGCTCGGCGGGTCACTCCTGCTCAACTGGTTCTTCACCCCGCCCTTCCACACCCTGACCATCGCCGAGGCTGACAACCTGCTCGCCCTGGGTGTCTTCGTCGGCGTGGCCATCGCCGTCAGCGGTGTCGTCGACGTCGCCGCCCGGCGTACCCGGGAGGCGGCCCGCGCGTCCGCCGACGCCCAGACCCTCGCCACTGTCGCCGGCAGCGTGCTGCGCGGCGAGCGGCCCCTGCCCGCGTTGCTGAACCGGCTGCGGGAGACGTTCGGGCTGCGCGCGGTGAGCGTCCTGGAAAGCGCCGACGAGGTTGCCGGCCGCCCCGATCTCGGCCGTGACGACACCGTCTGGCAGGCGGTGGCCGCCGTGGGCGAGCGACCGCCGAACCGCCCGGACGAGGGAGAGACCGCGGTGCCGGTCGACGATCGGCTCACCGTCGTCCTCGCCGGCCGTCCGCTGCACGCCTCCGACCGGCGCATCGTCGAGGCGTTCGCCGCCCAGGCCGCCCTGGCGCTGCGCCAGGAACGCCTCGCCGCGGAAGCCGCCACCGCGCGGCCCCTCGCCGAAGCCAACCGGATGCGTACCGCACTGCTTGCCGCCGTCAGCCACGACCTGCGTACGCCACTCGCCTCCGCCAAGGCCGCCATCTCCAGCCTGCGCAGCCACGACGTCCAGTTCGACACCGCCGACCAGCACGAACTGCTCGCCACCGCGGACGAGTCCCTCGACCGGCTCGGTCGGCTCGTCGCCAACCTGCTCGACATGAGCCGCCTGCAGGCCGGTGCCCTCGGCGTACACCCGGTGGCACTCGGGCTGGAGGACGTCGTACCCCGCGCGCTCGACGAGCTGGGCCCGGCCGCGGCCCACGTGGCCACCGACATCCCCGCCGACCTGCCCACCGCCAGCGCCGACCCGGGCCTACTGGAGCGGGTCCTGGTCAACGTGGTCGCCAATGCCCTGCGCCACAGTCCACCCGGCCAGCCACCGGCCATCACCGCCAGCGCGCACGCCGGCCAGGTCGAGCTGCGGGTCATCGACCGTGGGCCCGGCATCCCCGAAGACCAGTGGGAACACGTCTTCCAGCCGTTCCAGCGGCTCGGGGACCGGGACAACACCACCGGTGTCGGTCTCGGTCTCGCCCTGTCCCGCGGGCTCGTCGAGGCCATGCACGGCAGCATCACCCCCGAGACCACCCCCGGCGGAGGACTCACCATGGTCCTGCGGCTGCCCGCCGCCACGCCGGCCGAGCCGACGGAGGGCCCGCAGGAATGACCCGCATCCTCGTCGTCGACGACGAACCACAGATCCTGCGGGCCCTGCGCATCAACCTGCGTGCCCGCGGCTACGACGTCGACCTAGCCGCCACCGGCACCGCCGCGCTCAAGACCGCGGCCAGCCGCCCACCTGACCTGGTCGTGCTCGACCTCGGCCTGCCGGACCTGCACGGCGTGGACGTCATCCGAGGGCTGCGTGGCTGGACCACGGTCCCGATCATCGTGCTCTCCGGACGCGCCGGCAGCGACGACAAGGTGACGGCGCTCGACGCCGGTGCCGACGACTACGTCACCAAACCCTTCGGCATCGACGAACTCCTGGCCCGCATCCGCGCCGTCACCCGTCGCCACGGTCAGGGCGGCGAGGCGTCCGGGCCGACGGCGCGAATCGGCCGTCACACCGTCGACCTCGCCGCCCGCACCGTCACCCGCGACGACGGCGCCGACGTCAAACTGACTCCCACCCAGTGGGGCGTACTGGAACAACTGCTGCGCAACCCCGGCAAGCTGATCACCCAGCGGCAACTTCTCCGCGATGTCTGGGGACCCGAGTACCAGAACGAGACCAACTACCTACGCCAGTACCTGGCGCAACTGCGCCGCAAGCTCGAAACCGACCCCGCCCGCCCCCGTCACCTCATCACCGAGCCCGGCATGGGTTACCGGTACCGACCATGAGACCGCCCAGGATCGGTTACGGCACGGTCCGATTGACGTCGACCGGACGTTCGGGCGGCATCGGGGTGGAACCTCCCTGACAGACTGGCAAGGGTCGACTTCTGGGGGACCCATGTCGCGTCGGATGTCTGGCCTGGTGCTGCTGACCCTGAGCTTCCCGCTGCTGATGCTCGGGATCACCGCGTGGAGGGAGGCGAACCACGAGGCGGGTGTCCGGGCGTGGCAGCTCGAGGAGGCCGCCTCCGCTGCCGACCCGAAGGACCGGGAGGATTTCGCCGAATACGCGGGATACACCTTGGACCGTCAGCAGAGCGCGGAGAGAACCCGGAACTGGCTCCTGACCGTCGCCGTCCTCGGCGCCGGCGGTGGCATCGCGTTGCTCCTGCCGATCCGTCGCCGGCCCGTCGCCGAACCGGCGTCGGATGACCCCGCCCAACCGGCGCGGGACGCCGCTGCGGAACCGGCGCAGGACGGCACCGCCCAACAACCGGTTCAGGACGACGCCGGCCCGCCGGGCCTGTTCCGTCCGTGCCGGGCCTGCCAGTGGCGGATCTCGGTCGAGGCGATCGCGTGCCCCCGCTGCGGCTGCCCGCACGAGCCGGTGCCGGAACAGTCGGCGCCGGTCAACGGGATGCAGCGCGCCTTCTACATCGCCCTGCTCGTGCTCGGCCTCGGGTCCGCCACGGTGATCTACACCGTCCTGTTCGACAGCCTGTCGGAGACCAGGCTCGTGCAGATCGCACCGTACTGGCTCTTCCCGAGCGTGTTCGGTTACTACGGGTTGGTGGCCCAGCGTATGGAGGCCCGGCGGCAGACGACCCACCTGGGCACCGTCTCCGAGCAGTTGCTGAACGTCATCCGGGAGGCCGGCGGGTCCCTCGGGCAGGTGATCGCCCTGCTGATCCACGCTCCTTTCCTGATGGTCAAGAGCCGGCGACCGTGGGTGGTCGCCTTTGTCGGCTCACTGATCTGGGCGATCGGGCTGTTCGTCTTCCTTGAGGTGATCTTTCCCGGGCTGTAGCGGCACCGACCGTGGGCGACTGCCGGGCGCGCGCCGAGGTGTAAAGCAGCCTTGACACACTGAGCTGTGACAAGCATGCTTTACACATGCGCAACACGGTGCGGGAACTGCGGACGGATCGCGGCATGGCGCAGGGCGATCTGGCGGCGGCGCTGGGTGTCTCACGCCAGACCGTCAACTCGATCGAGACGGGGCGCTACCTGCCGTCCCTGCCGCTCGCGATCGCGCTGGCCCGGTTCTTCGGCAAGACGGTGGAGGAGGTCTTTCATGTCGACAAATGAGGGTGCGGCCCGCAGGGCGTGGTCGTGGAAGCGGTGGTCCACGGTGGGATTCGCCGTGCTGTGCGGCCTTGCCTACCTCGTGGCGGGCTTGCGGGGCGGTGACCGCACGTTCGCCTTCGTGGGGTTGGGGTTGATGTCCACCATCGCGGTGCTGCTCCTCGTCCTCGCCCGGACGAGCGAGACCGTCGCCGGCCTGCTCGACCGGCGCGACGAGCGGATCAACCGCATCGACGGCGATGCCACCACCTTCGCCGGGATGACGCTGATCGCCGCCGTGCTCGCCGGCTTCGTCATCGAGGTCGCGCGCGGGCAGGACGGGCAGCCGTTCGCCGCACTCGGCGCGACAGCCGGGGTGGCGTACGTCGTCGCCCTGGTCGTGCTGCGCATCCGGCGTTGACGGGGGCGGGCCGCCGGGTGGTGGCCCGCCCGTACGCGTGCTGCTCCCGCCGCCCGGCCGGTGGTCCTTGCTGGAAACGAAAATCACTTCCGATAGTCTGTGGGTCCGTCGTCGAAGGAGAACCTCTCGTGGCCGTACCCAAGCGGAAGACCTCCCGGTCGAACACCCGGCACCGGCGGGCGCAGTGGAAGGCGAGTGTGCCGCAGCTGACCCCCTGCCCGTGCCCGCGCAAGGAGATGGTGGTGCCGCACCGGGCCTGCGCCCACTGCGGGCTCTACAAGGGCCGCCAGGTGGTGGACCAGCCGTGACCGGCCGGCTGCCGGTCACCGTGCTGTCCGGCTTTCTCGGCGCCGGCAAGACCAGCCTGCTCAACCACGTCCTGGCCAACCGGGACGGGTTGCGGGTCGCGGTGATCGTCAACGACATGAGCGAGGTCAACATCGACGCGGCGCTGGTCCGCGACGGGGGAGCGCTGTCGCGGACCGAGGAACGACTGGTCGAGTTGACCAACGGCTGTATCTGCTGCACGCTGCGCGACGACCTGCTCGACGAGGTGGCCCGGCTCGCCCGGCTGGGCCGCTTCGACTACCTGCTCATCGAGTCCAGCGGCATCTCCGAGCCGATGCCGGTGGCCGCCACGTTCGCCTTCGGCGTCGAGGACGGGCAGGTCCTCGACGATCTGGCCCGGCTGGACACCACCGTGACGGTGGTCGACGCGGCCGGGCTGCTGGCCCGCATCGAGGCGGGCGAGACGCTCGAGGCGCGCGGACTGGCCGCGTACGAGGGGGACGACCGCAGCATCTCCGACCTGCTGGTCGACCAGATCGAGTTCGCCGACGTACTGGTGGTCAACAAGACCGACCTGGTCACCACGGAGGAGTTGGGTGTGCTGGAGGCGCTGCTGACCCGGCTCAACCCGGCGGCCCGGCAGGTCCGCACGGTGCACGGGCGGGTGCCGCCGGCGGAGATCCTGCACACCGGCCGCTTCGACCTGGAACGTGCCGAGACCGCCCCCGGCTGGGTGGCCGAACTCAACGGCGAGCACGTGCCCGAGACCGAGGAGTACGGCATCTCCAGCATCGTCTTCCGCGATCACCGGCCGTTGCATCCGCAGCGGCTGTGGAATCTGCTCACCGACGGGCTGGACCGGTTCGGCGTTCTGCGCTCCAAGGGCTTCCTCTGGTTGGCCAGCCGCCCGGACGTGCAGGCGCTCTGGTCGCAGGCTGGCCCGTCCGGGCGCTGCGACCCGGCCGGCGTACCGGTCGCGGTCTCCGGTGAGTGGCCGGAGGATCCCGTCGACCGGGCCGAGTTGGCGTCCCGCTGGCATCCGGTCTTCGGCGACCGCCAGCAGGAACTCGTCCTGATCGGGGTGGGGCTGGACGCCGGCGGCCTACGCGCGGCGTTGGAGGACTGCCTGCTCACCGAGGCCGAGATCGCCGTCGGTGAGGACGGCTGGCGGGCACTGCCCGACCCGTTCCCGGAATGGGACTTCGGTGACGAGGACGAGCACGCGCACCCCGAACCGGTCGTCGTCCCGGCTCGGCGCTGACGTGTCCACTCACCTCGTGCCCGAAGACGTGGCCGGATGGCGGCGGGACTGGGAGGCGATGATGCGCCACTACCAGCCCGGCCGGGACGCCCTCCTGACGGCCGGGCTGGACGCGGTCCAGGCGCTGACCGGCCGGCCGCCACAGCGGGTACTCGATGTCGGCGGCGGACCGGGCACCACCGCCGAGGCCGTCCTCGCCCGTTGGCCCGACGCGCAGGTCACCGTGCTCGACGTCGACCCGGTGCTGCTGGCGCTCGCCGATGCCGCGCTGCCGGGCCGCGTCCACACCGTGTCCGCGGACCTCGGCTCACCGGGCTGGACGGCCCTCGCCGGCGGCCCGTTCGACCTGGTCCTGGCCATCATGACCGCGCACTACCTGCCGGAACAGCGACTCCGGGACTGGTACGCCGAGGCGCGCACGGTGCTGCGTCCGCACGGACTGCTCCTGCTGGCCGACCCCGTAGCGGACGACCAGCCGGCTGCACGCCCGGCGGAAGCGCCCCAGCAGCGGCGAGACAGCGCCGGCGATCCGTGGACGGACTGGTGGCGTCAGCTCGCCGGGCATCCGGTCCTGGAGCCGCTGCTGCGCCGACGGGCCGCCCTCCTGGCCGGGCTGACCAGCGCGGAGTTCGTGGCGCCGGTCCGCTGGCACCGGCAGGCGGCGTCTCGGGCCGGGTTCGGCCCCGCCGTGACGCTCCGCCGGGACGGCGACCACGCGCTACTGGCTCTGCCGGCGTCCGGGGAGGTGCGGTGACCGGCTCCTCATCGCACTCCGTCGGCGTTGTGGTGGTCGGTCACCGGTCATCGACCGGCCAACCCGTGTCGGCGAGGCAGGCAGTCCACGGGCCGGCCGGTCGATGAGTAACCGGCTCAGCGTGAGCGCTGTGGCCCGCGTCGGGCGTACTTGGCGCGGAACTTCTCCACCCGTCCCTCGGTGTCGAGCAGGCGCTGCCGCCCGGTCCAGAAGGGATGGCTGGCCGAGGAGATCTGCACGTCGATCACGGGGTACGTCTTGCCGTCGGTCCACTCGATGGTCTGGTCGCTGCTGGCGGTGGAGCGGGTGAGGAAGGCGAAGTCGGCGGCGCGGTCGCGGTAGACGACGGGCCGGTAGGTGGGGTGGATGCCGGGCTTCACGTGGGTTCTCCTTCGGTGTCGGTCGGGTCCAGGCCGGCGAGCGGGAAGCAGCCGGCGAACGGGTCGTGGTAGGTGCGCCAGGTCTCCTCGCCGTCGGCGAGTTCGGCGTCGGTGAGCAGGCAGCGGCTGAGGGTGCGGTGCAGGTCGGCAGGGTCGAGGTCCAGGCCGATGAAGACGAGGTGCTGGTGGCGGTCCCCGTAGTAGGGGTCCCAGTCGAGCGCCGCCGCGAGCCGACGGTGGTCGGAGGCGTGGTCCCAGTGCTGGTCGGGCAGGACGGCCAGCCAGCGGCCCAGGCAACCGAGGCCGAGGCCACCGCCGGCAAACTCCCAGGTGACCACCGTTTCGGGTTGGCTGGCCAGCCAGAGGTGGCCCCGGGAGCGGATGACCTCGGCGTTGACCTCTTCCAGGACGTCGTGCAGCCGGCCGGGGTGAAACGGGCGCCGGGCACGGAAGACCACCGAGACCACGCCGCAGTCCGGGTGCGGCTCGTGCACCCCGAGCGAGTAGCCCTCCAGGCCGCGGGCCAGCACGCCGGGGGTTTCGGGGCGGTGCCGGCCGGTGCCGCGTAGCTGGCGGGTCAGTTCGCCGGCGTCGACGTGGTCGCCCTGGACGGACACCAGGGTCGCCCAGGGGGCCATCCGTTCCAGCAGCACCGCGAGGCGGCTGGTGTCGTACGCCCCTTCCGGTGAGTCTCCCCAGAGGACCAGCGTGTCGGCGTACTCGATCTGCCGGACGACGACGTCGGCTAGGGCGCGGCCGTCGTTGTCGGCGGCCTGGATGCCGAGGGCCCGGAGCTCGTCGGTGCTGGCGAGGCCGTCGAGCAGGTGCTCGGCGGCCACGACGGTGACGTAGGAGTCGATCCGCAACAGGTCGGCCAGGGACGCGCCGTCGACGAGGCAGTGCGCGCAGGCGGCGGCGACGGCCTCGGGTTCGACCACCTCGGGCAGCATCAGCAGCAGGTCCCGGCCGGGGTGCGCGCGGGCGAGCCGGGCGAGGGTGGGCAGCACGTCCTCCCGCAGGGTGCAGGAGACGCAGCCGTGGGCCAGGGTGATCCGCTCGTCCTCCCACACCCCGGCGGCGTCGCGGACCACCCGGTGCACGGTGCCCTCGCGGACCTCGGCGAGATCGTGGCGGACCAGCAGCAGTGCCGGGTCGGCGGCGAGGAGCGCGCGAGCGACGGCGTACGTGGCGGCCGGCCAGAAGCCGCTGAGCACGGTCAGCGACGGCCGGGTGCCGGCCGCCGGGGCTCCGGCGTCGGCCGGTGCGAGCGGTGACGTCGACATCACAGTCCTCTCGACCAAGTTGAAAACGGTTGTCATTATAGGCACGTGATCGACCACAAGGCTCGTTGTGAAGGAGTGACCCGTGTCCCGACGCTGTGACGTCACCGGGGCGAAGCCGAGCTTCGGCAACGCCGTGTCCCACTCCCACCGGCGCACCCGCCGCCGGTGGAACCCCAACCTGCAGAACCACCGCTACTGGCTGCCCTCCGAGCGGCGGTGGATCCGGCTGACCCTGACCGCCAAGGCGCTGAAGACCGTGGACCGCAAGGGCATCGAGAAGGTCGTGGCCGAGCTGCGCGCCCGTGGGGTGACTCTCTGATGGCCCGGCAGACCGACGTCCGCCCGATCGTGCGGCTGCGCAGCACCGCCGGCACCGGCTACACGTACGTCACCCGCAAGAACCGCCGTAACGACCCCGACCGGCTGGTGCTGCGCAAGTACGACCCGGTGGTACGCCGGCACGTCGAGTTCCGCGAGGCACGCTGAGATGGCCCGCAGGAGCCTGGGCAACCGGCAGGCCGGCCGTGCCGAACTCGTCGCCCGGCACGCCGGGCGCCGCGCCGGACTGAAGCGGGCCATCGCCCGCCCGGACACCGATCCGGCCGTCCGGGACGACGCCGTCCGCCAACTGGCCCGCCTGCCGCGGGACTCCAGCCCGGTACGGCTGCGCAACCGCGACATGGTCGACGGGCGGCCACGCGGAGTGCTGAGCCGCTTCGGGTTGTCCCGGCTGCGGTTCCGCGAGATGGCGCTGCGCGGCGAACTCCCCGGCATCCGCAAGGCGTCCTGGTGAGCTACCGGCGGCCGGGGGCTTGCTTCACGTCGACGCTGGAGGGCAACGCCCTGCTGTAACTGAAAGCCGTTACCATTACCAGAATCCGCTGAGAGTGGGGGGTATCTCTGGGCGGACGGATCCGGCCGGCGCGGCCCCGCACACACGGGTGTCGCGCCGGCCTGGTTGTCCTCGGATGGGGTGGTGAGACGCGGCAGGGGGGGTGGTCAACGACCGGTGGCTGCCTCGCCGCCGACCGGGCCGAAGGTGTGCCCGGCGGTGCCGTGCCCGGCGGTGTCGCCGTCGTGGTGGTCGGCGTGGAAGAGTGCCTCGGTCAGCAGTCGCTGCACATGCACGTCGGCGGCCGAGTAGTAGACGAAGGTCCCTTCCCGTCGGCCCCGTACCAGCCCGGCGAGGCGCAGCTTCGCCAGGTGCTGGCTCACCGCGGTCGGTGCCGCACCAACCAGTTCGGCCAGGCAGGCGACCGAGGACTCCCCCTGCAGCAGCGCCCAGAGGATCTTGATGCGGGTCGGGTCGGCGAGCAGCCGGAAGCCTTCGGCGGCGAGCTGGACCTGCTCGTCGTGCGGCATGCGGAAATCCGGCAACGACGTGTGCACGCTCTCACTCTACCGGCCACGGCTCCCTGCCTGATCTACTGCATGCGAAGATGCGCAGGTATGCTGCCGGCGTGACGATGACCCGGGAAGCCACGCGGACTCCCTCGGCGGCCCCACCACCGGCCAAGCCCCTCACCCACCGCCTCTGGGCCCTGCCCGAAGTGCGGTGGGCCGCCGCGGCGCTGGTGCTGTTCGCCCTCGGCGGCGCCGCCCAGCTGGCCGGCGCCCCGGCGCCGCTGTGGTGGGCGCTGTACCTCGCCTGTTACCTGGCGGGCGGCTGGGAGCCGGCGCTGTCCGGCCTGCGCGCACTGCGCGAGCGCACCCTGGACGTGGACCTGCTGATGATCGTCGCAGCCCTCGGCGCCGCCGGGATCGGCCAGGTCTTCGACGGAGCGCTGCTGATCGTCATCTTCGCCACCTCCGGGGCGCTGGAGGCGTTCGCGACAGCCCGCACCGCCGAGTCCGTCCGCGCACTGCTCGACCTCAGCCCGGACCGGGCCACCCGAGTCGGCCAGGACGGGAACGAGGAGACGGTGGATCCGGCACGGCTGCGCGTCGGTGACCTGATCCGGGTACGCCCCGGCGAGCGCATCGGCGCCGACGCCGTCGTCGTCGACGGCACCAGCGAGGTCGACCAGGCGAGCATCACCGGCGAACCGCTACCGGTGGACCGGCGGCCCGGCGACGAGGTCTTCGCCGGCACCGTCAACGGCACGGGGGCACTGCTGGCCCGGGTGCACCGCCCCGCCGGAGAGACGGTGCTCGCCCGGATCGTCGCCCAGGTGGAGCAGGCCTCCGCCACCAAGGCACGCACCCAGCTGTTCATCGAGAAGGTCGAGCAGCGCTACTCGATGGGCGTCGTGGTGGCCACGCTCGCGCTGTTCACCGTGCCACTGATGCTCGGCGCGGCGCTGCAGCCCACCCTGCTGCGGGCGATGACCTTCATGATCGTGGCCTCCCCCTGCGCGGTGGTGCTGGCCACCATGCCGCCGCTGCTGTCCGCGATCGCCCTCGCCGGCCGGCACGGCGTACTGGTCAGGTCCGCGGTCGTGATGGAACGCCTCGCCGACATCGACGCCGTCGCCTTCGACAAGACCGGCACCCTCACCGAAGGCACCCCCGTGGTCACCGCCATCCACCCGGTCGGCCCCATCCACGACGAGGGCGGGCTGCTGCGCCTGGCCGCTGCGGCGGAGGCACCCAGCGAGCACCCACTCGCCGCGGCCGTGACCGCCGAAGCCCGCCGCCGCGACCTGGCCTTTCCCGCCCCCCGCGACTTCACCGCCACCCCCGGTGTCGGCGTCGTGGCCACCGTCGACGGTCACCGGGTACGGGTTGGCAATCCCACCCTGCTCGACGAACTGCCCCCGTCCCCGGAGCAGGACGCGGTCCGCACCGCGATCCAGGCAGCCCAGGTCGGCGGGCGTACCGCCGTGGTGGTCGTGGTCGACGACGCGCCGGCCGGCGTCCTCACCCTCACCGACCGGGTACGCGCGGACGCCGCACACACCGTCGCCACCCTCGGTACGCTGACCGGCCGCCCCCCGGAACTGCTCACCGGGGACAACGCCGCCGCCGGCGGACGGCTCGCCGAGGACGTCGGCATCCGCACCGTCCACGCCGGGCTGCTGCCCGCCGACAAGGTCGACCGCGTCGGTGCCCTGCAAGCCGACGGACGGCGGGTGCTGCTGGTCGGCGACGGAATCAACGACGCACCCGCCCTCGCCGCCGCCGACGCCGGCGTCGCCATGGGCCGACGCGGCTCCGACCTCGCGTTGCAGACCGCCGACGCGGTGCTGATCCACGACGACCTCACCGCCCTCCCGGCGGTGCTCGCGCTGGCCCGCAGAGCCCGGCGGATCGTGGTGGCGAACCTGGTGATCGCGGGCACGTTCATCGCCGTGCTGGTCACCTGGGACATCGTGGGTCACCTGCCGCTGCCGCTGGGCGTCGCCGGCCACGAGGGCTCCACCGTCATCGTCGGCCTCAACGGCCTGCGCCTGCTGCGTTCCGCCGCCTGGCGCCGCGCCCGCGACGGCCGCTGATCCTCGGTGTGGGCATCGCCGGCGGGGCCAGCCCCCGGTCGGGGACGATCAAAGACCTCCGATAGCGCCAGACCGTCACGTTGTGGTAGCAGCCGAGCGCTGGAACAGCGTTCCGGAGCGTGTTGGTCTTCCAGGCATCCAGCCGGAGCCACTTCTTGCCGCCGTGCGCGGCTCGTTGTGCGGCCTGGTTGAGCATCCACGTTCCCACACCGTGTCCGCTGAAGGACCGGTCGACGGCGAGGTGACTCAGGTAGAGCGCTGACGTCGGGTGGTCTGCGGGTGTCCAGAAATCCTTGTCGGGCACATCGTCGAGCGTCATGGTCGTGATCGGAACTCCGTCGCCGGTTTCCGCCAGCAGGAGCACGCCCGCCTCGATGCTTGGACGTAGCTCGTCGGCGTGCCACAGCCACGCCCCACTGGTCCATGCCTTGCTGCTGTGGCCAGATGACGGCGGCCGTTGAGGATGATAATCAGACCGTCGAGATCCGCACCTGTCGCAAGGCGCAGTCGATGCGTCACCTTGTGATCATATGGATCGGCGAGGATCACCTGGGCGGTGCCTGGGCGGCGGCCGGAGCGGGAAACGCCCTTTGCTGGTCTTGCCCGAGGCTTAGCGGCTCGGAGGTGTGCAGGCGTGTGCTCAGCGAGCCGGACATCCGGGATTCTCCGCGCCGCTCAACTCTGCTGGTAGCTGTCCGTGTAGTAGGCGCCGATCCGCTGGCGGTACTCCGGTCGACCGAAGTCGTCCGGGTCGAAGGCCGGCGACTCCTTGACCTGCGCGCGGCTGCGGTCGACGTGTACCACCCGCTCCAGGTGGTCCACCCGGTCGATCGTGCCCACCGGCAGCAGCACCTTCTTCCCCAGAATCCAGGGTCCGGTGTCCACCACCAGGTACCGCGCGTCGGCGTCCTCGCTGGCCTGGTCGATGGAACCGATCCTCCCGTCGGTCGCCTCCACCCGGTACCCCACCAGGTCGACCGGGGTGCCGGGGCCGGGCGCGTCCGGACCGTCGTGTTCCGAGCGGTCCTGCGGCTCCTCGGTGGGCCTGGTCTGGTCGTACCCGCCGGCGAGAGCTGCCGGGTCTCGCCAGGTCCACGGGTTGAACGGCTGCATGTCGGACACCTCCGGCGCGTCATCCGGCTTCCTGGTCCCATACAGAGGTGCCCCCGTACCGCAGCCCGGAAACAGCACGCGTACGCGCGACGCCCGGCCCGAGCGGAACTGCCCGTGTCGGCCGCCCGGCCCGCTGGCATACTCGCTGACCATGGTGTTGTCCCGCGGCTGGTCGGTCTTCCTCGGCGCTGTCGGCGTGTGGACCTGGCTGATCTGGCCGCGGTTCGCGGTCGCCATCTGGAACGACCCGCGCGCATGGTCCACCGGCACCGTTGGCGACGGGGCCCCGACCGGCTTCTTCTGGGTGCACGCCCTGCTCATCGCGGCATCACTCGCCATCGGCACCACCGTCGGGCTGCTGGGGGTACGCGGCTGGCGCGCCGCCCGCCGCCGCGGGCCGGCAGCCTGACCCGTGCCGCCCATCTGCTCGGGCGCGACGGACGGATGCCGGAGATGCCCGGTTCAGTCGGCGTGACCCCCGGGCAGTCCGACCTTGCGAGTGCAGCACCCACCGGATGAGGCCGGCTTGGGCAACGGTGTACCGGGGAAGGTGTGACGCGGGACGCCGGCGGCGGATTTGACGATCATCCGGCCGGGGGCGTAGCTTTCTCTCTGCCAGCGCGGAACGGACGAAACAGGCGAAAGCCTGGAAGGCCGGAGCGCGGGAATGGACCTGGGGGTGCGGAGGTTATGCCTCTGGTAACCGGGACCGGGCGGTGTCCCTGGATCTGTCGTGAGGCGGATTTGGCGGGGCGGAGCCGACCGGGTATGGTTGACGACCGGCAGGGTACCGGGCGAGCGTGCGGGAGACCGCAGCGGCCGGCCTGCTGAATCCGATGATCAAACGCAGCGGGTGACTGCTGCGCGCGATCGCGGATGCCAACCCGTACGAAGCGTGACAGACCGGGACACACCGGTTGACACGGGGAAGACGGTGAGGTAACGTAGTAAGAGTGCTCGCCGCGGGAGTGGTGGTCACGGGTGGATGTGGTGCCCCGGGTCGGGGGTCCTCGGTTGAGGGTTTCCGGGCGGTGTGTGGTTGTTCTTTGAGAACTCAACAGGGTGCTTGTAAAGCCAGTGCCAAATTTGTTTTGATACCCCGGACTGGTCAGGCTTTGGTCTGTCTGGTTGGGATTCCTTTGGCAGCATTGTTTGTT
>NZ_SMKF01000300.1 GCF_004348325.1 Micromonospora sp. KC213
CCCCAGAGCCCGCCGCCACCGAACCCCCCGCCGCGGAGCCCGAACCGCCCGACACCGAGACCGAGGATGAGCCGCAGACCGGGGCGGACGGCGGAGAGGACGAGCGGCCGGGGCCGCTGGCCGCCGGACTCGGCGTCCTCAAGACGCTCGCCGTCGTCGCCGTGGTGGTCGGGTTGCTCGTCGCCGGCGCGCTGAAGTTCGGCGCCGCCGAGGCGCTGGCCGACCTGCTCCACCCCGACCCGGTGCAGCGGGCCCGGGTCGGTGACTGCCTGACCGACCTGCCGGACGTCAGCGGCGCGGAGGAACGGACGGTACGCGACGTGACAGTGGTCGACTGCGACACCACTCAGGCGGCGTACACGGTGGTCGGCCGGGTGGCCGACCAGACCCACGACCAGGCCCGCTCCGGCAAGGCGTGCGAGTCGTTCGTCGCGCCCGGCCAGGACGGCTACGTCTTCTACAACATCGCGCCGGGCGAGCAGGGCTACCTGCTCTGCCTGACGAAGAAGAGCTGACCGCAGTTCACCGGTGGCGGCGCGGGGGGCATCCCGGCGTCGCCACCGTCGTGTCCGCACTCGCGTCGAGGTGAACGGGAGGTGTATGCCACTGTCCTCGCGTCTTCCCGGCCGGTCCCCGGCATGGCAGGCTACCGGCACGTACGACCACTGTACGACCAGCCAACGATGACTGACCGTCAGGAGGGCAGACCCATGGGCGAAATGGTGAGCTACACCGGTACCGACGGGGCTCGCGAGGGGTATCTCGCGATACCCTCCAGCGGTGCGGCCAGCCCGGCGGTCATCGTCATCCAGGACTGGTGGGGGCTGGTACCCCACGTCCGGGCGGTCGTGGACCGGTTCGCCGAGGCCGGCTTCGTCGCCCTCGCCCCGGACTTCCGGCACGGCGCCCCGGCCAGCAAGCCGAGTGAGCCGCGGCAGATGTTGAACAGCACGCAGATGGACGAGGCCGCGACGGACATCGCCGGTGCCGCCGAGTACCTGGCCGGCCGGCTCGACGTCGCCGGCAAGATCGGTTGTGCCGGGTTCTGCGCCGGTGCCAGCCTGGCTCTCTGGGCGGCCACCCGCTGCGAGCGGATCGTCGCCACCGCCGCCTTCTACCCCCGGCTGCCCTGGGAGGGGATGAGCCCGCAGTGGCCGGACTACGCGGGCAAGGCGGCGCTCATCCACTGCTCCGAGGCCGACGGCACCTCCAGCGCCGACGGGGTGCAGACCGTCCGGCGGGCCGTCGAGGCGGCCGGCGGCACCTGCCAGACCCACGACTACCCGGGCACCGCGCACGCCTTCTTCAACGAAGATCGGCCGGAGCACTTCGACCAGCGGGCCGCCGCCACCGCCTGGGCCCGGACCCTCGAACTCTTCCGGGCCAAGCTTGGCTGAGGCCCGTACCCCCGACGAGGTGGTCGCCCGCGCCGCGCGGGCGACCGACCTGGTCGACCTCGACGGGGCGGTCAGCGACTGCTTCGCCTGCCCCCGGCTGGTCGCCTGGCGGGAGGAGGTCGCCCGGACGAAGCGGGCGGCCTTCCGCGACCAGGACTACTGGGGTCGCCCGGTGCCCGGCCTCGGCCCGCCGGACGCCCGGATCGCCATCCTCGGCCTGGCCCCCGCCGCCCACGGCGGCAACCGCACCGGCCGGATCTTCACCGGCGACCGCTCCGGCGACGTGCTGTTCGCCGCGCTGCACCGGGCCGGCCTGGCAAACCAGCCGACCAGCGTGGCCGCCGACGACGGGCTGGCCCTGCGCGACGTGCGCATCTTCAGCGCCGTCCGGTGCGCCCCGCCGGACAACAAACCGACCCCGGCCGAACGGGACACCTGCGCCCCCTGGCTGCACCGGGAGGTCGCGCTGATCCGGCCCACCGTGCGCGTCGTGGTGGCGTTGGGCGCGTTCGCGTGGGCCGCCTGGTGGCCGGTGCTGCGCCGGGTGTACGGCATCGTCCCGCCCAGCCCGCGACCGGTCTTCGGCCATGGGGCACACTGGTCCGGTACGGCCGCCCCCACCCTGCTCGGCTGCTACCACGTCAGCCAGCAGAACACGTTCACGGGACGGCTGACACCAGGGATGCTGGACGACGTGTTCGCCCGGGCGAAACAGTTCGCCGGGGTGGACTGAACTGCGTGGGGCGGTGGCGATGGACCTCGGCGTACTGCGCAGGTGGTGGCCAGTCGCCGCGATGGCTCTGCTGCTCGCCGCCGCCGCGCTCGCCGCCGGGCACTCCTCGATCGGTGCCAGCCGCATCCCGCCGGCCGCCGACAACATCCCGTACGTCCCGCAGTATCCGACTGCCGAACCGGCGCCCTCGATCCCGGTCGAACCCCGCGAGGGCGCGGAGGACACCCAGGCGGACGTGCCGCGGTGGATCGTCACCGCGGCGGTCGTCCTGCTCGGACTCGCGATCCTGGCCGCGCTCGGCTATCTGGCCTGGACGCTGCTGCGGGGCGCGTTGCGCCGCACCACCCGGGCCGTCCCGGTGACCCGGGCCCGGCGCACCGCCGAGGGCACCGCCCGGGAGGTGGTGGCCGCGCTCGACGCCGGACTGGTCGAGTTGGACGACGCCGACACCGATCCCCGCACCGCCGTCATCGCCTGCTGGGTCCGGCTGGAGGAGGCCGCCACCGAGGTCGGCGTGCCGCGGCGCACCGGGGACACCCCGACCGACCTGGTGACCCGGCTGCTGCGGGGCGACGTCGCCGCCGGCGTGCCCGCCATCGCCAGCGCCGACGTGCTCGACGGCTTCGCCCACGTCTACCGTGAGGCCCGGTACGCCACCCACACCGTGGACGCGCGGATGCGCGACCAGGCCCGGGCCGCGTTGCGCCGGCTGCGCGGCGAACTGGCCGCCCTCGCGACCGCCGACGAGGTGCCGGCGTGAGTGCGAGGAGTGAGCCGGGTTTGCGAGCCCCGCAGTCGCGAACGGAGGAAGCCCGGTGAGTGCGAGGAGTGAGCCGGGTTTGCGAGCCCCGCAGTCGCGAACGGAGGAAGCCCGGTGAGTGCGAGGAGTGAGCCGGGTTTGCGAGCCCCGCAGTCGCGAACGGAGGAAGCCCGGTGAGTGAGCGGGCCGGCCTCGACGATCTGCTCAGCTTCGAGGAGGAGCCGTCTCCCCGGCTGGGGCGGGCGCGTGGCGGACGGGCCCGGGCGGTGTTCCGCGTCCTCCTCGTGGCGGCTGCGGCCACCGCGGTCGCCCTGGTCGGCCTGCGTGCGGTCGGCCTCCAGCTTCCCGTCTGGATCGTGGTGGCCGGCGTGCTCGCGGTGCTGACCGTGCGGCGGGTCACCGCCGCGCTCGCCCCAC
>NZ_SMKF01000301.1 GCF_004348325.1 Micromonospora sp. KC213
GTCTGAAGCAGGTTGATGGTTGGCAGGACATGCCGTTGACCGAGGCCGCGCAGACCGTGCAGGTGTCGGCCTACCCGGATGCGTACGCGCAGTGGGAGCAGCAGGCCGCCGACCTCGTCGCCCAGTACTGGAACAGCTGACCAAGAACAACGCTGGCCGGCACCCCCCGGGGTGCCGGCCAGCGGCGTGCGCGCTGGTGGAGACGTACGGCCGGTCAGACGCGGTAGCCGGCGGCCCGGGCGGCCCGGCGCTCGCGACGGCGGTCGGCCCGGCGGCGCAGGAACCAGAAGAGAAAGGCCACCAAACCGACCAGGAAGACCAGCACCAGCACCGGCAGGACGATCGCCACCAGGGACATGACCACGCTGGACACGTCCTCGGCGGTGCTCGCCACCGGGGCACCGGCCCCGGCGGTGGTGGCGTTGACCACCGGCCGGGCGGCCGACTTGAGCAGGTGCACGCCGAGCGCGATCACCACGCCGGCCACCACAGGCACCCACTGGTGGGACGAGAAGAAGCTGCCCGGGTCGCTGACCGTCACCGTCTCCGAGCTGGCGCCGGCCCCGAAGGCCAGACCGCCGGCGGTCGGGCGGACCACCGTCTGGATGACGTCGTTGACATGGTCGACCACCGGCACCTTGTCGGCGACGACCTCGACGGCGAGCAGCACGGCCAGGATCGCCAGCACCCATCCGTCGCCCAGCCACTGCCAGCCGCCGGGTAGGTCGATCAGGTCGGTGTAGCGGGCCAGCAGTCCCATGGTGAGCAGGGGGATGTAGGCGTTCAGGCCCGCCGATGCGGCCAGCCCGGTGCCGGTGAGTACTTCGAACACGATTTAAGGGTCGCACCGGCACGCCAGTGCCGCTCGCTGGCGGTGGGCCGGTCCTCGGCTACCCTGCTCGGGTGCGGCTGGTGATTGCGAAGTGCTCGGTGGACTACGTGGGACGGCTCTCGGCGCATCTGCCGCCGGCCACCCGACTGCTGATGGTCAAGGCGGACGGCTCGGTCTCCATCCACGCCGACGACCGGGCGTACAAGCCGCTGAACTGGATGAGTCCGCCGTGCCGGCTGGAAGAGGCTCCCGGCGTCTGGCGGGTGGTCAACAAGGCGGGCGAGGAACTGCGGATCACCCTGGAGGAGGTCTTCCAGGACACCTCGTACGAGCTGGGCGTCGACCCCGGGCTGCGCAAGGACGGTGTGGAGGCGCACCTTCAGGAGTTGTTGGCGGCCAACCCGGAGACCCTCGGCGAGGGCTTCACCCTGGTACGCCGCGAGTACATGACCGCCATCGGCCCGGTCGACCTGCTCTGCCGGGACGCCAACTCCGGTGCCGTCGCCGTGGAGGTGAAGCGGCGCGGCGAGATCGACGGCGTGGAGCAACTCACCCGCTACCTCGAACTGATGAACCGGGACCCGCTGCTCGCCCCGGTCACCGGGGTGTTCGCCGCCCAGGAGATCAAGCCGCAGGCCCGGGTGCTCGCCACCGACCGGGGAATCCGCTGCGTGGTGGTCGACTACGACAAGCTGCGTGGCATCGAGCGTGACGAGCTGACTCTCTTCTGAGCTGCCGGCCCGCCCGTACCGCGGGTCGCGCCGGTCAGCGGCGGCCGTACATCAGCTTGACCACCTTCACCAGGCGGGCCACGTCGGACGACGTCCGCTCGAAGGTGGTCGACGGCAGCAGCGAACGGGCCCGGCGACGGGTGATCGCCTTGGCCCGGCCGAACTCCCGCAGCCCGTCCTCGCCGTGGATCCGGCCGAACCCGGAGTCGCCCACCCCACCGAACGGCAGGGTGGACATCCCGGCGAAGGTGAGCGCGGAGTTGATCGAGGCCATGCCCGAGCGCAGCTGCCGGGCGATCGCCACCGCCCGCTTGCGGCCGAAGACCGAACCCCCGAGGCCGTACGACAGGGCGTTGGCCCGGCGTACCGCCTCGTCGGCGTCGGGCACCCGGTTGATGGTCAGGGTGGGGCCGAAGGTCTCCTCGCGGACGGCCGCCGACGACTCGGGCACGTCCACCAGCACCGTCGGGTGCACGTACGGCGGCCGTACCGCGTCCGACCCGCCCAGGACGGCCCGGCCGCCAGCGGCCAGCGCGTCGTCGATGTGCCGCCGGATCACGTCGAGCTGGCCCGGCATGGTGATCGGGCCGATGTCCGCCCCGTCGACGCCCACGGTCAGCCGCTCGGCCCGGGCGACCACCTTGCCGACGAAGGCGTCGAAGACCGGCTCGACCGCGTAGACCCGCTCGATGCCGATACAGGTCTGCCCGGCGTTGGTCAGCCCACCCCAGACGCACGCCTCGGCGGCGGCGTCCAGGTCGGCGTCCGCGTCGACGATCATCGCGTCCTTGCCGCCGGCCTCCAGCAGCACCGGGGTCAACGACTCGGCGCAGGCGGCCATCACCTTCTTGGCGGTGGCGGTCGAGCCGGTGAAGGCGAGCTTGTTCACGCCCGCGCGGCACAGCGCCGCACCGACGTCGCCGAGACCGTGTACGGCGGTGAGGACCGGCTGCTCGGGCACCACCTCGGCGAAGCTGTCGACCAGCCACTGCCCGACCGCCGGGGTGTACTCGCTGGGCTTGAACACCACCGCGTTGCCGGCGGCCAACGCGTACCCGGTGGAACCGATCGGGGTGAGTACGGGATAGTTCCACGGGCCGATCACGCCGACGACACCGTGCGGCTGGTACTCCAGGTGGCCGGTGAACTCGGCGAGGATCAGCCGGGAGCGGACCCGCCGGGGCCCCAGCACCCGGCCGGCGTTGCGGGCGGCCCAGTCGACGTGCTCGATCGCGGTGAGGATCTCGACCACGGCGTCGGGGATCGGCTTGCCCCCCTCGACGTGCATCAGCCGCGCCAGTTCCTCGATCCGCCGGGCGAGCAGGCCGCGCCAGCGCAGCAACCGCTCGCGTCGCCCCCGGAAGCCGAGCCCGGCCCACCAGTCGCCGGCGACGCGGGCGCGGTCCACCGCCCGGGCGACCTCGTCGGCCGTCGCGACGGGGAAGCGCCCGGCCTCCTCGCCAGTGGCGGGACTCGTCGAAACCAGTCGACCATCCT
Organism: Micromonospora sp. KC213; assembly: GCF_004348325.1. Lineage (GTDB taxonomy): Bacteria > Actinomycetota > Actinomycetes > Mycobacteriales > Micromonosporaceae > Micromonospora. Next base: position 3,061 of record NZ_SMKF01000301.1, read on the forward strand.
CGATGACTGGGAGGCCCGGAACCTGAACAGCCGTCATGGCGGAAGTCTAGACCGGCAACCTACCCGCGGGTAGGGGCCGGCTGTCCGGCCCCAGGGCAGGCGGTGAGGATGGTGCCGCTGGTGCGTGTCGGCCGGGCGACGGATCAGCCAACCTGTGGTGTCCGGCGGGGGGCGGGGAGATGGCCGCCCGGGGG
>NZ_SMKF01000302.1 GCF_004348325.1 Micromonospora sp. KC213
GGGCCACCTGAGCCTCGAACATCTCATGCACGCACGCCTCATCAGCAAAGGCAACCGCCGTGTCATTCCACTCCTGCAGCAGAAGACGGCGCTCCCGCGGACCCACCAAATCGAGGCGGCCGACAGGGGATGCCGCGTCCGCAACGAAGCCACGCAACACCGCTTCGAGATAGCCGGCGTGACGTTCGATCGTCGACGCATCAAACAGTGCCGTCGCATAGCCCAGAGCGCCGACGATCTCATCACCGTCCTCCCCCAGAGCCAGATCGAGATCGAACTTCGCGACCTCATACTCCGTATCGACCGGCGACACGGAAAGACCATGAAGCGTCGTGGAAGCAACAACATCCTCGTTCTCCCAGGAGAACATCACCTGGAACAACGGAGTGTGGTCGAGGCGACGGGCAGGTTGAACGATCTCGACAACCTGCTCGAAGGGAAGGTCCTGATTATCCTGCCCCGACACAACCTTCGAACGAACCTGCGACAGAAGCGTCTCGACGTCAGGTGATCCCGAAAGATCAATCCGCAGCGCAAGCGTGTTCACGAAGAAGCCGATCAGGCCCTCCGTTTCCGTCCGGCCACGGTTCGCAACAGGCGTGCCGACAACAACATCGTCCTGGCCCGACAGTCGCGACAGAACACTCGCCCACGCCGCCAAGACCGTCATGAACAACGTCGTCCCGTGCCGAACACTCAGCGCCTTCAACTCACGTGTCAGTTCACGGTCGAACCGAACACCCACACGAGCGCCCGCGAAGGATCGCTGCGGCGGGCGCGCCCGATCCGTCGGCAGCGTCAGCAACGCCGGCGCGTTCGCCAGTTCAGAACCCCAGTATCTCGCCTGCGACGCCTGACGTTCTCCCGACAGCCATTCGCGCTGCCACACCGCATAGTCCGGGTATTGCACATGCAGCGCCGGCAGCGGGTCTTCCTCGCCCCGCACGAACGCCGCATACAACATCCGCAGCTCACGCAGAAAAACCTCAACCGACCAGCCGTCCGAAACAATGTGGTGCTGCGTCACGGCAAGAACATGCTCTTCGTCGCCAAGCCGGATCAGCCGGCCCCGGACAAGCGGGCCACGCGCCAGATCGAACGGGGCACCCGCCGTTTCCCTGCAAAGCTCTGCCAGGCGCGCCGGCGCCTCATCGTCGCCGCGAAGATCATCCACGACCAACCCGAAGCCAGCATCCGCATCCAGAAGCTCGACATGCGGCTCGCCGCCTTCGGCGACAAACACGCTACGCAGCCCCTCATGACGCGCCCACAACCTGTCAAGGCTGCGACGGAGCGCCACGCGATCAAGGGGCCCACGCAGGCGCAAGACCAGCGGAATGTGATAACTCGCGTTGACCCCGTCCAACTGCCCCAAGAACCACAGACGCTGCTGCGCGAACGACAAAGGCAGCACGCCCCCGCGATCAACAAGCCTGATCGCCGGCAGCAGCTCCCGACCGGACCCGCCGACCAGGTCAGCCACCACCGCGGCCATGTCCACCAACACCGGCTGAGCAAAAACCTTCGCCAGCGTCAGCTCCACACCGAACTCCCGCCGAACCCGACTGACAAGCCGCACCGCCAGGAGCGAGTGCCCGCCGAGAGTGAAGAAACTGTCACGCCGCCCGATCCGCTCGACGCCCAGCAACTCGCTCCACAGGCCGGCCAGCAACGTCTCGACCTCACCCACCGGCGCCTCACCGACACCACGCGCATACGCCTCACCCGCAGGCGCCGGCAACCCCCGACGATCCACCTTCCCATTCGGCGTCAACGGCAACACGTCAAGCACCACAAACGCCGCCGGAACCATATGCACCGGCAAACGCGACAACAAAAACGAACGCAACTCCGCCGCAAACTGACTCACTTCTTCGAACTTTGAGGGCTTATTCACAAAATTCGTGTACTCGCCCGCGACATGCTGCGGCAGATAGACATCTGTCAGCGCAGAAGACTTCTGCGGCAAGAAGACAATGTCCAACTCCCCGTACTGCGATCTCTGAGACCACGTCGCAACGACACGATGACGTGTTCTTCTGCCGAGCGAACTGAAACTCTCAACGGAAACAAGGTAAGGGCCGGTGTTCTCGATATACCTTGAGAGATCCGACCCATCATAGTCGGCGATGAGAAGCAGATCGTCCCACAATCGTGCGTTCGGAACGTTGCAGAAGCGGACGCCATTCGGGTGGCTCGCCGCCACAGCTGCAAATGACTCGATGTCCTTTATGCCATCGCCCCAGAAGAACTTGGGTAGCTCCGCTGCAGAACTTTGTTGTCCGACGCCCTTCCTCAGGACAACGTCATAGCGGTACCGGGTCAACTCGTTGGACGCCAACCCTTGCTTGACGCGAATGTCAAGCCCAGAAATGCCGTCGACAACGCTTTGCAGCGCAACAAAGAAGCGTGGATCCAGTACAAGTTCTTTCTCCAGCAGGAGACGCCGCTCAACAGCCGAGCGGATGGACTCAGGCACCATCGACTCTGTTGCGTTCATCAGCTCGATGGCAGTGCAGAAAGTCCGATGCAGCGGCAGACTGCGGATGTCGCCCAGGAACACTGTGCCGTTGGGGCCCAAGAGGTTCATCGCCTGACGTACGACATCAACCAGATACTCAGGAGTCGGAAAATACTGCGCAACCGAGTTGATCACCACAGTATCGAATGAGCCTGCGGGTAGCCCATCAGCTACATTCGCCTGCTGGCAACGAAGATGAGTGCGGCGTGACAAGTTCGGTATTGCGGCAACCTGATCCCGCAGCCTGTCGATGACTCTTTGAGAAAAGTCGATACCCCAATATTCCGTGCACCGAGGGGCAAGGCGCGAAAGGAGCAACCCTGTGCCAACTCCGATTTCCAGAACTTTCTTCGGGTGAAGTTCCAGAATTCTGGCGACAGTGGCATCACGCCACTCTTCCATTTCGCCCAATGGGATCGGCTGACCATCATAACTGCTGTTCCAGCCATGGAAATCCTCGCCAAGAGGAGCTGATGACTGTTTACTGTTTTCTTCTTGGTAAACTTGTTCCCACACTGCCACTGCTTGACTCTCGCGCTCCACATCCCGGCCTGAGGTGGATGCCGGGACCACGTAGGCGACGAGGCGTTTGTCGCCTGGTGTGTCCTCGCGCGCCACAACCAGCGCCTCGCGCACGTCGGCGTGCGCCGTCAACTGCGCCTCGATCTCGCCCGGCTCTATCCGGAAACCGCGGATCTTCACCT
>NZ_SMKF01000303.1 GCF_004348325.1 Micromonospora sp. KC213
GGGCGGGTGGTGTGGGCCGACCGAGAAAACCGTACGTACGTCTTGCTAGGGTGGGAAGGTGCGACTGCTTCCCGAACCGGGGCCGGCCCGGACCCTCGCCCTCTCCACCCTGGTCAACACCGTCGGGCGGGGCACCTGGCTGACCGTCAGCGCGCTCTTCCTGACCCGCTCGGTCGGCCTGTCGGTGGTCCAGGTCGGCCTCGGCCTCACCATCACCGCCCTGGTCGCCCTGGTGGCCAGCACCCCCATGGGCTACCTCGCCGACCGGCACGGCCCGCGCGGCATGCAGGTCGGCGCGCTGCTCGCCTCCGCCGCGTGCACCGCCGCCCTGGTGGCCGTCCGGTCGTTCGCCACCTTCCTGGTGGTCGGGGTGCTGATGGCGGTGGCCGACGCCGCCACCAGGGGTGCCCGGGGCGCGTTGATCGCCGGGGCTGTCCCCGCCGACCAGCGGGTCCGCACCCGGGCGTACCTGCGAGCGGTCACCAACGTCGGGATCTCCGTCGGCGCCGTGGTCGCCGGCGTCGGGCTCGCGGCCGACACCCGGGCCGGGTACGTCGCGCTGATCCTGCTCGACTGCGCCACGTACCTGCTCGCGGCGGCGATCCTGCTCCGGCTGGCGCCGATGCCGCCGGTGCCGGCCCCCGCACGTGGGCCACGGCTGATCGCCCTGCGGGACCGCCCGTTCCTCGCCTTCACCGTCCTCGACGGGCTGATGTCGATGCACTTCGGGCTACTCAACATCGCCCTGCCGCTCTGGGTCGCCGAGCACACCACCGCGCCGCGCTGGATCGTCTCGGCCTGCATGCTGGTCAACACGGTGATCGTGGTGTTCTTCCAGGTCCGCGCCTCACGCGGCACCGAGGAGTTGGCCGGGGCTGGGCGGGCCGCCCGGCGGGCCGGCGTGGTGATCGCGGTGGCCTGCACACTTTTCGCCGCTAGCGGGGGCGCGCCCACCCCGGTGGCGGTGGTGCTGCTGCTGGCCGGATCGCTGGTGCACGTCCTGGGTGAGCTGTGGCACTCCGCAGCCGGGTGGGGTATCTCGTTCGGCCTCGCCCCCGCCCACGCCCAAGGCCAGTACCAGGGGGCGTACGGGATGGGCATGCAGCTCGGCGGGATGGTCGCCCCGGTGGTGGTCACCAGCCTCGCGGTCGGCTGGGGGATGCCGGGCTGGCTGCTGCTGGGCGGGTTGTTCCTGCTGTTGGGGGCGCTGGTGCCACCGGTGGTGCGGTGGGCCGCTCGGAGCCGGCCGGTCGACGTCACGCCGCAGCCCGCAGCCGTCTGATCCGGTCGGCCCGCGCGCGTCCGCCCCCATCTGGCAGGCTGGTAACCGTGCTGACGGTGCCGGTACGCCAACTGGGGGAGTCGGAGCGCCGGGCGGTCGAGCGGCTGCTCGACCTCGACCCGATCGCGGGTGCGCAGGTCGCCGAGCGGGTCGCCGCCCGTGGCCTGGCCTGGTGGCGTGCCGAGGGGCGGGTCCTCGGGTACGGGTCACGGCGCCGTCTGGAGTCGATCTGCTGGCTGGGCGGCAACCTCACCCCGGTACTCGCCTCCGAGCCGGCCGTGGCCGCCTTCGCCGAGCAACTCGCCACCGAGGAACGGATCTGCTCGTCGATCGTCGGGCGGGCCGACGCGGTGCTCGGGCTCTGGGACCGGCTCTCGGCGTACTGGGGGCCGGCCCGGGACGTCCGTCCCCACCAGCCGTTACTGGTCACCGACGCGCTGCCCGAGGTTCCCGCCGACCCCCAGGTACGCCGGGTGCGCGGCGGTGAGGTGGACCTGATCTTCCCGGCGGCGGTCGCCATGTACACCGAGGAGGTCGGCGTGTCGCCGCTGGTCGAGGACGACGGACGGGCCTACCGGCGGCGGGTGGCCGACCTGGTCCGCTCCGGTCGGGCGTACGCGCGCCTCGTCGACGGCCAGGTGGTGTTCAAGGCCGAACTGGCGGTGGTGACCCGGCAGACCGCCCAGGTCCAGGGGGTCTGGGTGGCCCCGGAGTGGCGGGGGCGGGGCATCGCCACGGCGGCGATGGCCGCGGTGGTGCGTGACGCCCTGCTACGGGTCGCGCCCACGGTGAGCCTCTACGTCAACGACTTCAACCTGCCGGCCCGGCGGGTCTACGAGCGTTGCGGTTTCCGCCCGGTCGGCACCCTGGCCACCGTCTTGTTCTGACCACCCGCGTCAGCCCTCCCCGGGACTGCCCGGACGGTGGGGCTGCCCGCTCGGGGGCTACCGGCCGTGGACAGCCCGACGGTCGGTGCGTTCGCTGGTCCGACCTGGCGGCCTCACTGGGGCGGCGTCCGCTTGGGGGCGGCTGGCGGCAGGTTATGGGCTTTGGTCGTGTGGATCCTGCAGGATGCCGCAGGCTGTGAGAAGTGCCGCCAGGCATGGCGGAGATCACGCGTGCCTGACTTCCTGAACAAACCGTCCGGCGATACGCTGGACATGTTTTTATACTGACTAGTCAGTTCAAGGATGTCGGATGATGATTGTCGAGGCGCACGGGCTGGGGCTACGCACCCGCCGGGGCTGGGTGTTCCGGGGCGTCGACCTGACCGCCGAGGCGGGTGAACTGCACGCGATCACCGGGCCGCCCGGAAGCGGGCGTACCTCGCTGCTGCTCGCGCTCGCCGGTCGGTTCCGGTGCAACGCCGGTAGCCTGCGCGTCCACGGCCCGGCCGCGCTCGGTCAGGTCGCCGGAGTGCACGAGCCCGACCCCGCGCTCACCGTCGCCGAGCACATCGAGGAACGACTGCTGCTGCTCCGGCCGGTGCCACGCCGCCGCCGGCAACTGGTGCCGGTCGCCGCCCTGCGTACCCGGCGGGCGTACCGGCAAAACGCCCTGGCCACCGCGCTCGCCGGCGCCGGCTTCACCGGCGACGTACCGCTGGATCCGAACCTGCGCGGCCGGGACCTCACCCCCGTGCAGCGGCAGGTCCTCGGCCTGGTGCTGGCCACCCTGTGCGGGCCCAGCCTGATCGTCGCCGACGACGTGGACGCCGGCACGGACGCCGGCGAGCGGGCCTGGCTCTGGGCCGCGCTGGCCCGCCTCGCCGACCAGGGGTACGCCGTCGTCGCCAGCGCCCGCGCCGTCGAACCCGGCACCCGGGCGATCGTGCACCGCCTCGGTGACCCCGCCC
>NZ_SMKF01000304.1 GCF_004348325.1 Micromonospora sp. KC213
TCATCACCCACCCCACCGGTCCCCGCCTCCCGAGAGCCGCCGGGGCAACAGACCGTCCGGCGGTACCGGAAGAATGCGGACCGACAACGGGAGGTTCGGGTGACGGTGGATACGGTGGCGGAGTTCGAGGCCGAACGCGGCCGGCTGACGGCGGTGGCGTACCGGATGCTCGGCAGCCGCAGTGAGGCCGAGGACGCCGTCCAGGAGACCTGGCTGCGGTACGCCTCGGCGCTCGGTGACCCGGCGGCCCGCGCCGAGATCCGCAACCTCGGCGGCTGGTTGACCACCACCTGCGCCCGGATCTGCCTGGACGTGCTCCGCTCCGCCCGGGTGCGCCGCGAGACGTACCCCGGCGGCTGGCTGCCGGAGCCGCTGGTGAGCCCCTTGCCACCCGCCCCCGAGGCGGACGGCTACGCGCCCGACCCGGCCGAGCGGGCGGTCCGCCGGGAGCAGGTCGGCACCGCCCTGATGGTGGTGCTGGAGCGGCTCACCCCCGAGCAGCGGGTCGCCTTCGTCCTGCACGACGTCTTCGCGGTGCCCTTCGCCCGGATCGCCGAGGCGCTCGGCACCAGCCCGGAGGCGGCCCGGCAGCTCGCCTCCCGGGCCCGCCGGGTGGTCCACGCGCCGGACGCGCCCCGGCACACCGCCGACGCCGCCGAGCAGCGACGGGTGGTGGCCGCCTTCGCCGCCGCCACCGAGTCCGGGGACCTGACCGCCCTGCTCCGGGTGCTGGCCCCGGGCGTGCTGCTGATCAGCGACAGCGGCGGGCACTTCCCCTCGGCCCGCCGGCCGGTCACCGGCGCGGACAACGTCGGCCGGTTCGTCCTCGGGCTCTTCGGTCGGGCCGGCCGCTACGGCCAGCGGGTGCTGGGCCGCCCGGTGCTGGTGGACGGCGTGCTCGGTTTGCAGATGGAGACGGTGCACACCGACGGCCGGCCCTTGCGGCTGGTGGTCGCGTTCGCGGTCGCCGAGGGAAGGATCACCGGCATCTTCAATCAGTTCAACCCTGACAAACTGCCCGACTTGCCGGGTCTGGGCACCGACGACGGCTGGCCGCCGGCCTGGTGATCCCCGCTCAGAGCACCAGGGCCAGCCACTTGCGGTACGACGTGGCGAACGGTTCGGTGCCGTCGCCCAACGCGCCGAGCAGCCACTGGGCCGCCGCCTCCGCCTCGGCGACCAGATCCGCCGGGTAGCCGAACCGCTCCCGGTGCTCGGCGAACTCGTCCTCGTCGCGCAGCTCGACGAGGCCGGTGGCCCGGCGACGCACCACGTCCAGGTCCAGGTCGAACAGGTGCACCGTGTCGGCGCCCTCCCAACGGGCCGGTGTGGTGATGTCGCAGTAGACCTCACTGGTGCGCGGAGGCGGGTTGAACATCCCCGTCCACCAGGCGTGATGCGGCACGAGCAACACGAACGGGATCTGCTCGACCGACGGGCGGCCGTGGTACACCGACTCGGTGCCGGCCGGCACACCCAGCCAGACGCCGAGGTCGTCCTCCGTGAGTCGACGGGCCGGGTAGTCGCGGTGGGCGCTGCCGTCGTACTTGCGGTAGATCACACGGACCACATCGCTCGGCATGAGTCGCACCCTAGCCGATTCCGCCCGTCGATCGCTGCGGGGAAGTTACCGGACACGGGGGTCGGGTTGCCGTACCGTGACCGCCCCGCCCCGGGCGTCGCGAGGGCCGCCGTCAGTGCCGGCGGGTACCGTCGCACGGTGACCCCGCCCCGCACCGCCACCGACACCGCCAACCCGTCGGCCCGCAGCCGGCGTCGGGGGGCCAGACCCAGCGGAAGCGAGCTGCTGGCCGCGGCCGTGGGCGCGGTCCCCGGAGGCGCGGCCCGCCCCGGGCAGCAGCAGATGACCGAGGCGATCGAGCGGTCCGTCGCCGCCGGTGAACACCTGCTGGTCCAGGCCGGCACCGGCACCGGCAAGTCGCTGGCGTACCTGGCCCCGGCACTGACCGTGGACGGTCCGGTGGTGGTCTCCACCGCCACCCTGGCGTTGCAGTCCCAGCTCGTCGAGCACGACCTGCCCCGGCTCGCCGACGCGGTCGAACCGTTGCTCGGCCGCCGGCCCACCTTCGCCGTGCTGAAAGGGCGGCACCACTATCTCTGCCTGGCCCGGTTGGACGGCTCCACCGAGGACGAACCGGAGGACACCCTCTTCGACGCGCCCGCCGCCCGGCCCGGCGGCGGCACGAAGTGGCTCGGCGAGGCCGGCCGGCTCGGCAAGCAGATCCAGCGGCTGCGCGACTGGGCGGACGAGACCCACACCGGCGACCGGGACGAACTGGACCCGGGCGTGGACGACCAGGCGTGGCGGCTGGTCTCCATGCCGGCCCGGGAGTGCGTCGGCGCCACCCGCTGCCCGTTCGGGCAGGAGTGCTTCGCCGAGGCGTCGCGGGCCCGCGCCCGCGAGGCCGACATCGTGGTCACCAACCACAGCCTGCTCGCGGTCGACATGCTGGCCGACCGGCACATCGTGCCGCCGCACAAGCTGCTGATCGTCGACGAGGCGCACGAGTTGGCCGACCGGGTCTCCTCCGCCGCCCAGGCCGAGCTGGTCCCGGAGCTGATCGACCGGTCGGCCCGGCGGGCCCGGCCACTGCTCAAACCGGACGTCGCCGACCGGCTCACCGAGGCCGGCGACGCGCTCGCCGTCGGGCTGGCCGAGGTGCCGGCCGGGCGACTCACCGCCGGCCTGCCGGCCCCGCTGCGCGAGGCGTGCACCCTGCTCGACGCGGCGACCCGGGCCGCGCTGGACGCGATCGGCGACGTCAAGGCGGACGACCCCGACCCGGTACGCAAGCAGCAGGCCAAGGCGGTGCTGGACGAACTCTCCACCACCGCGCAACGGCTGCTGGAGGAGGCCGACCACGACGTCGCCTGGGTGGAGAAACCGGAGAACGGCAGCCGCCGGGCCCTGGTGGTCGCGCCGCTCTCGGTCGCCGGCACACTCGCCACCCACCTGTACGAGGAACGCACCGTCGTCGCCACCTCCGCCACCCTGACCCTGGGCGGTCGCTTCGACACGGTCGCCCGCGCCCTCGGACTGGACGCTCCCCCACCCGCCC
>NZ_SMKF01000305.1 GCF_004348325.1 Micromonospora sp. KC213
GGCGTTGGCCATGCTCGCCCGGGGGCACGGCTGGTCGTTGCGGCACGGGTACCGGCCGGACCGGGTCCGGCCCGGCTGGGCGGGGGCCGGCTGGGCGGTCGCCGCCTGGCAGGTCACCCTCGGCTTCGGCATCGGCCTGGCCTTCGCGTACGTCCTGGCGCTGCTGGCCCTCGCCACCACCGCCGGGTACCTGCGGGCCTGGTGGCGCTGGGGTGCCCGGCCGACGGTCCCGCCCGGACTGTTCCTGGCCGACCTGGCCGGCGTCACCGGGTTCGCCGGGGTGACCCTGCTGGTGGCCGCGCCCTATTTCGAGGTGGTGGCCCGTCACCCGGCCGGGCGGCGGACGGTGGCGCAGGTCGAGATGTTCTCCCCGCCGCTGCAGGGTTTCCTGACCGCGCCGCCGGAGTCCTGGCTGTGGGGTGGGCGGCACCAGTCGGCCCGGGAGACCCTGGGGTTTCCCGGGGAGATGACCCTGCTGCCCGGGGTGGTGCTGGGCGCGCTCGCCCTGGCCGGGCTGGTCTTCTCCGCCTGGCGGCTGCAGCACCGGCTGGCGTTGGCAGCCGGGGTGGGGGTCAGCCTGGCCCTGGCGGCGGGCACCACGTTCGGCGGGGACGGTGACCCCGGCTACGTCACCCTGGTGCGGCACGTCCCCGGCTGGGACGGCATCCGCACCCCGGGGCGGTTGGTGCTCTGGACGACGCTGCTGCTGGGCATTCTGGCCGCCGGCGCGTTGACCGTGCACGAGAACGGCCCGCCCCGGCGGGGCTGGCGGCGCTGGGGCCCGGCGGTGCTGGTGTTGCCGCTGCTGCTGGTGCTGGTCGAGGGCGTGAACCGGACACCGCACGTGCCGGCGCCGGCCGCCCCGGCGGCGCTGCGCGGCGTACCGGACCCGGTGCTGGTGCTGCCGTTGGGCGGTGCGCGGGACTACCACGTGATGCTCTGGTCCACCGACGGCTTCCCGCGCACCGTCAACGGTCTCGCCTCGTTCGTGCCGGCAAGCCAGGAACGGATCCGAGTCATGAGCCTCGGTTTCCCGGACGCCGCCTCGGTGGCGTACCTGCGCTCGGTGGGGGTGCGCACGGTGGTGCTGCTGCCCGGGTACGCCGCCGGAACCCCGTGGGACGACGCCGCCGGACGGCCGGTCGACGGGTTGGGCATCCGGCGCGAGCAGCTCGCCGACGCGGTGGCCTACCACCTCGACCCGAAGGGCTGACCGGGAGCGCTTCCGCACCTGCCGTCCCGCCCGTTACCGTGGACTTCTTCCTCGGCATCGGGAGCCAGCGTGCCGGCGGGGAGCCAGGGCAGCTCTCCGCACCCCGTCGACGCTTCGCGGCGTCGTATCCAGCTCACCTGGCATCCCCGAGAGGAACCGTAGATGCGGAGCAGTCTCGCCGGCGCGGTCACGTCCGTGCTCGCCGCCGCCCTGGCCATCCAGATCGCCGTCGTACCGTCCACACCGGCCGCCGCCGAGCCGTACTCCGGCGGTGACGGCGGTCGCCCGGCCGCCATGCCGGCCCCGATGACGACCTCGCCCGGTCCGTCGCCCAGCTCGCCCACGGCCCCGACCCCGTCGCTGACGACGCCCGTCCCGGCGGGGGCCTGTACGGCCACCTACCAGGTGATCAGTTCCTGGCCGGAGGGCTTCTACGCGCAGGTGGACGTCCGCAACAACAGCGGCTCCCACACCGTCGGTTGGTCGGTTGTCTGGAGGTACCTGCACGGGCAGCGGATCACCCACCTGTGGGGCGGCATCCTCCGCCAGGAGGGAGACCGGGTGGGGGTCGGGCACGCGGACTGGAACGGCGTCCTCGCCCCGGGGGGCACCACCAGTTTCGGCTTCATCGGCGGCTGGACCGAAAGCAACCCGACGCCCAACATCATCACCTGCACCGCCTGGTTCCGCTGACCGGGCGGCCCCGGCAACCGTCCGGCGGTTGCCGGGGGCGCGGCAGGAAGCTCATGGTGAGGACAACGCGAGCGATCTTGGCGACCTGCTGTTCCTGGGCGACGAGGTGCCAGGAGTCGCGGCGTCCGACCCGGGCTCAGCTGTCCAGGTCGGCGGGGGAGTTGGGCCGGTCCACGTCGACGAACTCGATGTCGTCCACGTCCCGATCCGCCCGGCTGCCGGCGGCCCGGGCGGCGGTGCCGGCGGCCCAGCCGATCGCGGCACCGGCCAGCGCGGCGCTGATCAGCAGCGTCCACGGCAGGGCCGGGCGTCGGCCGGCGAGCGCGTCGAAGGCGAGCGTGGCCCGGCGTCGGGCCTCGTCCGCGGCGGAGCCGACGACGTCGCCGGCCTCGGAGAGATGAGCTCCCTCCCGTACCGACGTCGCGGCGTCCCGGACGCTGTCGCCGGCCGACCCGACCGCCGCGAGAAGCTGCTGCCACGCCTGGTCGGCGATCCGTTCCGGCTTGCTGCGGCGCTCCAGCAGGTTGCTGCCGAACATTGTTGCCTCCTCCGGTGCCGAAGATCTGCGGCCACTTGGGTGGTCGACGTGCTACGGCACGTCACGGTCCGCCTGTGACCGGCAGTGCCCCACCCGTCCAATTCCCAAACCACCGCGCCCGCAGTGATGCCCGGCCGCGCCTACCCGGCGTTCTGCCTGCCCGGTGCTTTGCCTGCCCGGCTGCGCCAGGTCGCGGTGTCCTTCGGTACGGACATCGCCACCTGGCGCACATCGAGCACGCCTCCCGGGGGTCTTCTCGGGCACGCTGCCGGGACCGTGTCACCGAGTGGGGTCCGTCGGGTCAGGTAAGGCGGACCACGGCGGCGGCGCGGGCGAAGTCGTCGCCGTCGTCATCATCGTCATCATCCCCGCCGCCGAAGCCGCAGGCCAGTACCAGGGCGAGCAGCGCGCCCACCCCGGCCAGACCGAGCAATTTCTTGATCATTGGAAGTCCCTTCGTCGTGGCTGCTGTTGCCGAGGGTAGATAGGCCGGGCAATCCGACGCGGCAGGTGCGAATCACCCCTTCGCGGCGTCCGAGGGTGGGAGGCAGGCCGCGGGCGCGCCCGGGGATCGGGTGCGGTATCGGGT
>NZ_SMKF01000306.1 GCF_004348325.1 Micromonospora sp. KC213
GGGTGGGGGAGGGACGTCAGGCGGGGCCGAGCAGATCCCAGCGGTTTCCGACGACGTCGAGGAACACCGCGACCCGGCCGTACGAGTCGGTGCGCGGTGGACGGACGAACGCCACGCCGGCCTCGACCAGCCGCCGGTAGGTGGCGTCGAAGTCGTCGACCCGGAGGAAAAAGCCGACCCGACCGGCCACCTGGTCGCCGACGACCGCCTCCTGCCGCTCGCCGTCGGCGCGGGCCAGCAGCAGTCCGGTGCCGCCGCCCGGCGGGCGGACCACCACCCAGCGCTTCGGCCGGCCGTCGGTGGTCAACGACGGGGAGTCCTCCACCAGCGTGAAACCAAGCACGTCGGTGAAGAAGGCGATCGCCGGGTCGTACTCGGAGACCACAACGGTGACGAGATCAAGACGCATCCGCCGAGAGTAGGCGGACGGGCAGCGGGCCCCGGCTCAGACCTCGACGACCGTGGGCAGGTGCCGCTCCACCACCGGGAGCACCTCGGCGACGGTGACCGGGCGGCCCAGCTCGACGGTGAGCGAGGTGACCCCGGCGTCCCGGATGCCGCAGGGCACGATCCGGTCGAAGTACGTCAGGTCGCAGTCGCAGTTGATGGAGAAGCCGTGCAGGGTCACCCCACGGGAGACCCGGATGCCGATGGCGGCCACCTTGCGGGCCGGACCCCGGTCGTCCTCGGGCACCCACACCCCGCTGCGGCCCTCGATCCGACCGGCGGTCAGCCCGAACTCGGCGCAGACGTCGATCAGCATCTGCTCGGTGCGCCGCACGTACGCGACCACGTCCACCGGGTCGGGGAGCTTGACGATCGGGTAGCCGACGAGCTGCCCCGGGCCGTGCCAGGTGATCTTGCCACCGCGGTCGACGTCGACCACCGGGGTGCCGTCCATCGGCCGGTCCCACGGCTCGGTGCGCTTGCCGGCGGTGTAGACGCTGGGGTGCTCCAGCAGCAGCACGGTGTCGCCCTGCTCGCCGGCCACCACCGAGGCGTGCAGCCGACGCTGCTCGTCCCAGGCGGCCTGGTAGTCGAGCACCCCGGCCCGTACGGCCGTCAGCCCGGAAGTCGTCGCACTCACCCCACCAGCCTAAACCCGTTCCGCTCCACCGTCTCCGGTGACGCACGTCGCGTCAGGCCGCCGGAATCCGCCACAGCCAGACGTCGTCGACCCGCTGCGGCTCGCCGAGCAGGGCGGTGGCGGTGCGGCGCAGGGCGTCCTCGTCCAGGTCGTACTTGGCGCCGTGCACCTCGTCGGGCAGCACGACCACCTCGACCCCCCAGTACCGCAGGTCCGAGCGGACCAGCCGGATGGTGCCCTCGGTGACGATCGGCACCAGCCCGGTGCGGCCCGCCTGGTCCAGCAGGGTGTCGAAGGTGCGCGGCGGCGGCCCGATCCGGCCCCGCCCGTCCGGCCCGCCGGGGCCCAGGAAGAAACCGGCCGGCAGGCGGAACACACCCTGTCGGTGGGACAGCGCGTACGCCTGCCAGCGCTGGCCGTCCGGGTAGACGTCCAGGGTCAGCGGGATCGGGGTGAGCACCCCGCCCGGGGAGACGTACTCCCGCCAGGTGCCGGCGGTGACGAACTGCGGCACCGGCGGGCGGAGGCTGGTCAGCAGCGGAGTCGGCAGCAGCGGCAGCAGCGCCACCACGAAACCGGCCGCCCACGCCACCCGGAACGGACGCCGGGGCGGGTCGGCCCGGAGCTGGTCGATCGCGTACGCCAGCAGCACGCCGACGACCGGGGCGACCACCAGCGCCAGCCGGGCCGGCAGCGCGGCGTTGACCACCGGCAGCCCGTCCAGCAGGGCGAACGGGAGCGGCTGCCCGGTGCGCCGCCCGTTGACGGTGGCCTGCGGCCCCCAGGAGAGTACGGCGAAGACCACGGCGGTGACCCCCAGCGCGACCAGCGTGGCCCGGCGGCCCGGTGTGGCACGCCGCCACAGCGGCACGAAGCAGGCGACGGCGAGCAGCAGCAGCGGCACCCCGAAGAAGGAGTTCTCCTCGGTGGGGTTGGCCGCCAGCGAGGTACCCCACCCCAGCTCGCCCGCGAGCGACCGGCGCGGGTACGCCCCGAACGCGGCCACGTCCTCGGAGTGGATCACCGGGTCGAACCCGGTGCCTCCGAACCGCTGCGGGCCGGCGAAGTGCAGCCAGAGCGGGTACGCCAGCAGCGCTCCCGCCACCAGCGTGGTCACGCCCAGCCCGCGCAGCAGGTCCGGCAGCGCCGCCCGGGCCTCGGCCCGGCGGGCCGGGTGTGCCGCCCAGGCGGCCAGAAACACGCCGGTCGCCAGGGCGGTGAAGAACAGCCCCTCGGCGGCGATGGAGAACGCCACCGCCACCAGCACGCCGAGAACGATCCCGCCGCGCAGCCAGCGCCCCGGCCGGCGCAGCGCGAACACCCGCCACAGCAGCAGCGGGACCAACCAACCGGCCGTCCAGTTCAGGTGGGCGTTGGCGTGCGAGACCATGCCGGGGGAGTAGGCGACGAACAGCGCGCCGACCCCGGCGGCGAGCCGGCTGCCCACCAGGTGCCGGGAGAGCAGCCAGTACCAGGCCAACGCGGTGCCGGCCAAGTTGAGGGTGAGGATCACCAGGAACGTCGCCGGTGGCCCGATCAGGTACGTCAGCGGGGCGAAGACCGCCGCGTACACGGTGATCGAGGTGTTGACCGCCAGGTTCACCCCGTCGGGCACGTTGAGCAGGTGGGTGAAGAGCGGATTCTCCCCGTGGGTGAGCGCGTGCCCGCCGAAGGCGAGCAGCCACTCGAACAGCGCCTGGTCGCTGGCGTTGACGGTGACCACCCGACCGTTCGGGTCACGCCACAGTCCACTGGTCACCCAGACGGCCAGGGCCACCGCGACCAGCGTCACGACCAGGTCGGCCCGGCGTCCCCCGTGCTCGGTGGGCCGGGCGGTGGGGGGTTTTCCGG
>NZ_SMKF01000307.1 GCF_004348325.1 Micromonospora sp. KC213
GGCGGGGCGTACATGACGAACCCGGCGGGCATGCCGTCGACGTACGCCAGCTTGCCGCAGGAACCCCACTCCAGCAGCGTCTGGGAGACCCAGGCCTCCTTCTCCAGCCCCGGGTCGCCGGCGGCGCAGGCCCGGTCGGCGGAGACCGGATCCAGCTCCCAGTACACGCACTCCCGGCACGGGCGGGGCAGGTCTTCCAGGGTGTCCAGGGTCAGGCTGACCAGGCGTCGCGACATCGGTGGGCCCCCACAGTAGGCTCGGAGGTGGAACCGGCGCGGCAGACCGCCGTCCTGCCCCCCGACGAGCGATGGTACGCCGACCATCGGCTGTACGGGAGGGGCCGCGCGAATGCGTATCCGAGCCGGGGTGCCGCCGGTCCGGGTTTTGGACGTACCCGAAATCACCAGCCCACGAGGGGCGAAGGCGGACTAGGATCGAGCGACCGGCGTCCCGCGCCGTCATGGTGGCCGGCACTGCGGGTACCCCAGCGGGCAGCAGCCCGACCGACACCCGATCGAGGTGATGTCATGACCGGCACGACGCTCGACGACTACACCGACCGGTACGCCCGGCGGGTCCGGGGGATGACCGCATCGGAGATCCGGGCACTGTTCGCGGTGGCCAGCCGGCCGGAGGTCGTCTCGCTGGCCGGTGGCGCTCCCTACATCGCCGCGCTGCCGCTGGACGCGGTCGGCGAGATGCTCGGCAAGCTCGGCTCGGAGCAGGGCGTCACCACCCTTCAGTACGGCATCGGCCAGGGCACCCTGGAACTGCGCGAGCGGATCTGCGAGGTGATGTCCCTCTCCGGCATCGACGCATCCTGCGGTGCCTCACCGGAGGACGTGGTGGTGACCGTCGGCGGTCAGCAGGCGCTGGATCTGGTGGCCCGGCTCTTCCTGGACCCGGGGGACGTGGTGCTCGCCGAGGGCCCGACGTACGTGGGCGCTCTCGGGGTGTTCCAGGCCGCCCAGGCCCAGGTCGTACACGTGCCGATGGACGACGAAGGGCTGGTGCCGGAGGCGCTGGAGGTGGCGATCGCCGACCTGGCGCGCGCCGGCCGGCGGGTGAAGTTCCTCTACACCATCCCCACCTACCAGAACCCGACCGGGGTGACGCTGAGCGAGGAGCGCCGCGAACGGGTGCTCGACATCTGCGAGCGCGCCGGGCTGCTGGTGGTCGAGGACGACCCGTACGGTCAGCTCGGCTTCGAGGGGGAGGCTCCCGCGCCGCTGCGGGCCCGTCGCCGCGACGGGGTCTTCTACCTGAGCACCTTCTCGAAGACCTTCGCCCCGGGGCTGCGGGTCGGCTGGATCCTCGCCCCGCACGCGGTCCGCGACAAGCTGGTGATCGCCAGCGAGGCGCAGATTCTCTGCCCCAGCGGGTACGCGCAGGCCGCCGTCGCCACGTACCTGTCCACCATGCCGTGGCGGCAGCAGCTGAAGGTCTACCGGGAGGTCTACCGGGAACGGCGGGACGCGCTGCTCACCGCACTGGAGGATCTGATGCCGGAGGGCACCACCTGGACGAATCCGGGTGGTGGCCTGTTCGTGTGGGCGACCGTGCCGGACGGACTCGACGCCAAGGCGATGATGCCGCGCGCGATCGCCGCCCGGGTCGCGTACGTCCCCGGCACCGGCTTCTACGCCGACGGCTCCGGGGCCGGCAACATCCGGCTGAACTTCTCCTTCCCGCCGCCGGAACGGATCCGGGAGGGCGTCCGCCGCCTGGCCGGGGTGATGGAGCAGGAGATCGCCATGCGTCGGGTCTTCGGGCCGGTCACCGCGGCGAGCCGGCGCCGGCAGGGTGGGGCGGACGTGCCCGGCCCCGACTTGGCATGATTCGGGAATGGCTGACACCGCTGCCGACCACTCCCCGATGACCAGTCCAGCCCGCGGCGATCTGCACGTTCTCGTGCTCGCCGGTGGCCTCTCCTACGAGCGGGACGTCTCGCTGCGGTCCGGTCGCCGGGTGCTCGACGCGCTCCGCGCGATCGGCGTCGAGGCACAGCTGCGGGACGCCGACGTGGCGCTGCTGCCCGCGCTCGACGCCGACCCGCCGGATGCGGTGGTGATCGCGCTGCACGGCGCCACGGGTGAGGACGGTTCGCTGCGCGGCGTGCTCGACCTGTGCGGCGTGCCGTACGTCGGCTGTGACGCCCGTGCCTCCCGCCTCGCCTGGGACAAGCCGTCGGCCAAGGCGGTGCTGCGGGAGAACGGCATTCCGACCCCCGACTGGGTGGCCCTGCCGCACGACCGCTTCTCGGAACTGGGCGCGGTGGCCGTGCTGGACCGGATCGTGGACCGGTTGGGGCTGCCGCTGATGGTGAAGCCGGCCCAGGGCGGGTCCGGTCTGGGTGCCGCGGTGGTCCGGGACGCTGCGGCCCTTCCGGCCGCGATGGTGGGTTGCTTCGCGTACGACTCGACGGCGTTGGTCGAGCGGTACGTGTCCGGCATGGACGTGGCGGTCTCCGTAATCGACCTGGGGAACGGGCCGCAGGCCCTACCGCCGGTGGAGATCGTGCCACGCAACGGCGTGTACGACTACGCGGCCCGCTACACCGCCGGCCGCACCACCTGGCACGCCCCCGCCCGGCTGGACGCCTCGGTCACCGCGACGGTGACCGAGGTGGCCCTGGCCGCGCACCGCGCGCTGGGTCTGCGGGACCTCTCCCGGGTCGACCTGATCGTCGACGCCGACGGTCGACCGCACGTACTGGAGGTCAACGTCTCGCCCGGCATGACCGAGACGTCGCTGCTGCCGCTCGCCATCCAGGCGGCCGGGCTGGACTTCGGAAAGGTGCTCGGCTCGTTGGTCGGTCGGGCCGCCGCCCGGCCCTCCTG
>NZ_SMKF01000308.1 GCF_004348325.1 Micromonospora sp. KC213
GCACATCGACGAGTACGCGGGTTCCGGGGAACCCGCGTACTCGTCGATGTGCAGGTCCGCGCCGCCGTTGACGGGGCCGGTCCAGCGTACGGTCAGCTCCTCCAGCGCCTGATCCTGCAGGAAGGAGACCAAGCCCTGCCGGTACAGCTCCAGCAGCGCCAGGAACCGGGCCACCACCTCCAGGGTGATCTCGCAGTCGACGCAGAGCTGGGTGAAGCTGGCAGTGCCGGCCCGGCGCAGCCGCCCAGCGATGATCTCGGCGTGTTCGCGGACGCTGACCCGGACCATGTGCACGTGGGCGATGGACACCTCGGGCGTCGGCTTCGGGGTCATCGCCCGGATCGCGAGCGTCCGCAGCCGGTCCGGTCCGATACCGAGCACCAGGTCGGGCAGTGCCTCGGCGTACCGGGGCTCCAGGGTGACCGCGCGCGGATACCGCCGGCCGCCGACCGCCTCCAGCTCGGCGATGTGCGCCGCCGCCTCCTTGTACGCCTTGTACTGCAGAAGCCGGGCGAAGAGCAGGTCCCGCGCCTCCAGCAGGACAAGGTCCTCCTCGTCCTCCACCTCGGCGGCCGGCAGCAGGCGGGCCGCCTTCAGGTCGAGCAGGGTCGCGGCGACGAGCAGGAACTCGCTGGTCTCGTCGAGGTCCCACTGATCGCCCAGCGCCCGGAGGTAGGCGATGAACTCGTCGGTGACCCGGTGCAACGCCACCTCGGTCACGTCGAGTTTGTGCTTGCTGATGAGCTGGAGCAGCAGGTCGAAGGGGCCGGTGAAGTTGGCCAGCCGGACGGTGAAGCCGGCGCTCTCCTCCGCCGGCTGCGGCACGTCGACGGTGCCCTGAGACGGCACGTCCGCGGCACCCCGAGACGGCATGTCCGCGGCACCCGGCGACGACGGAGCAGAGGGCTCGGCCGACTGCGGAGGGCTCGCGGGCGGGTCGAGGGGTGGCGCGGTCACCGGGAGACCGTAGTCCACGTCGCGGGCGTCCGGCGTTCCGGCTACCGCTCCGCCTGGGCGGCAATCACCTCGCGGGCCAGTTGGCGGTAGTTGCGGGCGCCGGAGGAAGCCGGGTCGAGGGTGGTGATGGGTGCGCCGGCCACCGTGGACTCGGGGAACTTCACCGTCTTGGTGATCACGGTCTGGTAGACCTTGTCGCCGAACGCCTCGACCACCCGCTGGAGCACCTGGCGGCAGTGCGTGGTGCGGCTGTCGTACATGGTGGCCAGGATGCCCTCGAGTTCGAGGTCGAAGTTGAGCCGCTCGCGTACCTTGTCGATGGTGTCCAACAGCAGCGCCACCCCGCGCAGACTGAAGAACTCGCACTCGAGCGGGATGAGCACCCCGTGCGCCACGGTCAGCGCGTTGATCGCCAGCAGACCCAGCGAGGGCTGGCAGTCGATCAGGATGTAGTCGTACTCCTTGCGAACCTGCTTGAGCACCCGGGCCAGGGCCATCTCCCGGGCGACCTCGTTGACCAACTGGATCTCGGCGGCGGAGAGGTCGATGTTCGCCGGCAGCAGGTGCAGCCCGGCGACGTCCGTCTTGATCAGGACGTCCTCGGCGATGACGTCGTCCTGCATGAGCAGGTTGTAGACGGACAGGTCGAGGTTGTGCGGGTTGACGCCGAGGCCGACGGAGAGTGCGCCCTGCGGGTCGAAGTCCACCAGCAGCACCCGGCGGCCGTACTCGGCGAGCGCGGCGCCCAGGTTGATCGTGGTGGTGGTCTTGCCGACCCCGCCCTTCTGGTTGGCCATCGCGATGATCCGGGCCGGGCCGTGCCGGTCGGTGGGCATCGGCTCCGGGATGGGCTTGCGCATCGTGTACGCGGCCGGGTCCGCCGGACCCAGGTCCGCGCCGAGCGAGGCCTGTTGTTCGCGGAGCTCCGACGTCCAGGCGTCGGCACGGTCACCGTTGCCAGCCATGTTCTTCGTTGCCCCCTCCCGACGACCACCCGGCGTCGGAGCCGTCCGACGTCCTTCGCGGCGCCGCTGCGCACCCCGGTTGTCGCCCCAGGAGGTCCGCGCCGATGCCGACTGTACGCCACCGACCAGCGACGCGTCCGGTACCGCTCCGGCGTGTCGGCCGTCGCGGCCGCTCAACGCCCCGCCGGCGCCGCCCGGGACCGCCGGGCTGGCCCGCCGGCGGTCAGCCGCGGGCGCGCGGATGGGCGGTGGCGTACACCTCGCGCAGCCGGTCCACGGTCACCAGGGTGTAGACCTGCGTGGTGGTCACCGAGGCGTGGCCGAGCAGTTCCTGCACCACCCGCACGTCCGCGCCGCCGTCGAGCAGATGGGTGGCGTACGAGTGGCGCAGGGTGTGCGGAGAGACCGCGTGCGGGCCGGTCACCGGCAGTCCGGCCCGCTCTGCGGTGCGGCGCAGCACCATCCAGGCGCCCTGTCGGGTCAACGGGCCACCCCGGGCGTTGACGAAGACCGCCGGGGTGCCCCGCCCGGCGGCGACCAGCCCCGGTCGGGCCCGGACCAGCCAGGCGCGCAGCGCCGCCACCGCGTGCCCGCCGACCGGGACGAGCCGGGTGCGGCCGCCCTTGCCGCGCAGCAGCACGGTGCCCTCGTCGACGTCGAGGTCGTCCACGGCTGCGCCGACCGCCTCGGAGATCCGCGCGCCGGTTCCGTACAGGAACTCCAGCAGCGCCCGGTCGCGCAGCGCCAGGGCCGCGCCGTCGCCGGCGGCGGTGACCGCGCCGGCGGTCTCCAACAGGCGGACCACGTCGTGCACCGGCAGCGCCCGGGGCAGCCG
>NZ_SMKF01000309.1 GCF_004348325.1 Micromonospora sp. KC213
GAGTGGGCCGCCGTCAAGCGCGGTAGCTGTCGTGCGCTGGTGACGGAGCTGTTCGAGGGCTTCGGCGGGGCGGATCTCGTCCTGTTCCAGTGCCCGTCTTCGGGGGTCGCGGGTCAGTTCTGGCCGGGACTTGCTACGGGGAATCCTGCCTCCTTGGCGCATGCGAGCAGCCGCCGGTCGTAGGTGACAAAGGCGATGAGTGTCGTTCCGGACTCGTTGGTCAGAACCTGGGCGGTGGCGAGGTGGATGGCGTCGAGGCTGCGTAGCGTCGGCTCAGCGAACGCGGCTGCGGTCGCGCGGATCGTACTGTCGATTTCCAGTCGGAAGAGCCGCCCGACGGCCGCCGGCACTCCGATCAGAGCTTGCGGAGCTGATCGGCGCAGCGCTCTGGGCACTTCCACCTCGACGAGAGCGGAGCAGACCAGCGGCGCGTCGTCGTGGTTGTTGAGCCAGGAGACAAGGTCAGCGCTGAATGCCTCCTGCCGCACCAGCTTGACGACGGCGGCGGAATCGAGGTAGATCACCAGCGCTCCTCGTCTCGCATCGCGGCAAGCGTGGCGGCCACGTCCACATCCTGGTCGCCGAGCTTCGGTGGAAGCGGAACAGGGCCGCCGCCGGTCGGGGCAACTGCCCGCCCCGCAGCTACCAGCTTGGCTAGCATCGACCTGTCGTCACTTACTGGAACAAGTCGGGCGATCGGGCGCCCGCGATCGGTGATCTCGAAGGTCTCGCCGCCGCTCACCCTAGCCAGCACCTGGCTCGTGTTCTGGTTCAGCTCCCGGACACCGATGCGTTCCACGGACGAGAGTGTAGAACTAAATGTTCTACGTTTCCAGTGCTCGCGTCACCAGGGCTACCTCCTCACCACGACCAGGATTGACGGCACCAGGTCGCCGACCAGAAGGCCTATCGGCAATCCCCATGCCCCCCGACCACTTGTCCGCCCTCGGGTGTCACGGAAGTCGGCGTGGCGCGACGCGGTCCATGGCGACCGACCGGCGGTTCGGCTGGCCGGGCCGGAATCATCGGGCCCCGAGACCCGCGGACCGGGCAAGATCAGTGGTAGTGGGTCACCGGTGATCGTGGTGGTGTGGTTCGAATGGTGGTACCCCCGGCCCACCAATATCGCCTCTGATCAGGTGATTCCTCATCGCAAGATCAACGGGCACAAGTCGGGCGCAGATCAGTCATGATCTTGCACCGGATGGTCGCCTTGTTGGCACGTTCCGCCGCTGAGCTCAGGACCCCGGTGTGCCGACCCCACCGATTAAGGTGTCCGCGGTGGCGTCGGTCCTCCCGCTTGTCGGCGCGGATCGGACCACGTCGCGGCCCTGTTCGCACGATGGGTATGAGTGTGACTGACGAGGAGTTCTGGGCGCTGGTCGGTGAGCTCGGCGGCGTCGCCGACGAGCGGTCGGTGGCCCGGCTGAGGGATCGGCTGGGCGACCGGGCCGAGGAGTTCCAGCTACGGGTCGACGCGGCGGTGCGCGAACTCGATGGCGGGCGGTTCGAGAAGCTTCCGGTGCGGGATGTGTGCGATCCTGCCGGTGCCGAACCTCTTCCGCTGCTGGGGGACGCCCTGCACAGCTTCCTGCTCGCCGTGGTGGCGGCCGGGCCGGAGGTTTATCACGCCGTGCGTGCCGATCCCGCCGTCGCGACCGCCCGGTCGTGGTCGTCCGGTGAGGCCGAGCACCTCGGCCGGGTGCACGAGGAGATCAGCGGCTCCGATGGGTGGTGCCGGCCGCTGGTGTTCGGTGGCGGTGGCGACTGGCAGCCGTACGCCGACGCCGTCCATGACATCGCCGAGGAGTTGGATCGCCGCGAGGACTGGCGGGCCTGGTGGGCGACCGCAGGGCGGGAGTGGCTGGAGGTCATCATCGAACTCACCGACGAGGACACCGGCACGGTACGGCGTGGCGGCCGGGCGGTGCGAGCCGATTTCCGGCTGCCGATGCAGCGGCTGCGGCACCGCTCTCCGGGCGTCGCGGCCCGGGTCGCCGCCGAGGACCTGACCCGCATTCTCACGCTGGTTGGTGAGCGGCTGAAGTTGGCCGATCCGCCACCGGTGCCGTGGCCTGCCAACGCCGAGCCGCTTGACCCACGCAGCGCCGAGCGCGCCGCGCGGCTTGAGGAGTTGCGCGGCCGGCACCGACAGGGCGGAGTTGTCCCGCCTGCTGGTCCCAATGCCCACACTGTTCGCGCAGGTCAATGAGCACGGTCTTCGCCCGCAGGACGCTGCGGAACTGGAAGAGGACGAGGCCGGCTACGACCAGGTGCACGAGTGGCTGATCGCGCTGTCGGACAGGCCACAGAGGAGTTCGACAGCATGGGGCAAGGCCCTGCGTAAGCTGCGTTCTTGACCAGCGGTGGCCGCGCGGGCCTGGTCAGGACGGCTCGGGGGTGATGACCGCGTAGGCGGCGGTCACGCCACCCAGATCCGCGAGGCTGATCTGGATGACGGTCGCGGGCAGCGTCGAACTCGTCCTCATCACGTTGCCGTCGCACGGCAGGTCACCGCTGGCCACGGACTCGTTCGAGCTGAGCAACTCGTACGTGATCTTCCGGCCCGGGGTCACGGAGGTGCAGGCGGCGTCGAGCACGTACCGCTGGTCGGTGCGGGCTTCTCGGCGTGTCACCGCGTCCACCTTCTGGGTCTCGGCGAGGTAGACCACGCGGCTGAGCTCGTCCGGGGCGACGGCGGGTACCGACAGCGTCGGCGGGGTGGCGGCGGCAGGCGGGGACGACACG
>NZ_SMKF01000030.1 GCF_004348325.1 Micromonospora sp. KC213
TCGCGACCCACTACCCGGAGACCCTGCCCGCCCCGGCCCGCACCGCCCTGTCCGTCACCGCCGAAGGCACCCACTTCGACACCGTGCTGGAAGGGCGCCGCAGCTACGAGATCGGACTCAAGGCCGGGGTCACCAACGCCTTCCCTCACCTTCGCCACCTGGTCTTCTCTCGGACCCTCACCGAGAGCCCCGACCCGACCGTCGAGCTGGTCGCCACCGACCCGACCCAGACGGTACGTGACCTCAAACGCCGGGACGGCAAGGACATCTGGCTGATCGGCGGCGCCGAACTGGCCGGCGCGCTCTACCACCAGATCGACCGACTGATCCTCAAAGTGGGCGCACTGACCGTCGGCACCGGCATCCCGCTGTTCTCCCGCACCGCCACCTTCGACCCCCGCGCCTGGCAACTCACCGACCACACCGTGCTGGACAGCGGTGCCGCCTTCCTCACCTACAACCGCCCCGCCGAATCCGCCGCATAAGGGGATGTGCGCCAACCATCCCTCCTCGCTTCGATCGGCCAACCACGCCGCCACAGCCTGAGATGCTCCGGATAGCCCCGATCAAGAGGTTGATCTAGGGGCGGGAAGGGGGTTCGCGGGCGCGTCCCGAGAGTCGTTCCGATACCCGGCGCGTCATCGGCATCCTTTCAGGGCGACAATGCAACGAACGACCCGACCCCATCGGTCGTTATCGCTTGACCCTGGCCTGACGCGATTTCCCGAACGTTGGTCCGCAAGCGCCGGTGCGGACTCCGAACAGCGCCCGGAAGTCGACTGCGGACCCGATCGTGCCGACGCCCGCAGGTCGATAGGTTCCAGCAAACCGGACACGCCCGAAGGGGCGTATCAGCAGCCTGCGGCGGGATGGTGTGAACACAGTGACGCTGTTGGCGTCGTTAGCGTGCACAATGGGACCGACGACACGCGAGGTGATCGAGGCGAGGGTGTGGACGGTGGAGCGGCTCCAACTCGGTGATCACGTCTGTGTCCTCGTCGACGGTGTCGATGACGGCCTCGAGGTGATCGCGCAAACCGTCGCGGCCGGCCTTGCCGCCGGCGACCGGGTTATCGTGTTCACCGAGTTGGTGCCGCCGGCGCAGGTGCTGGCCGGTCTGGAGGCCCGAGACATCCTGCCCGGCCGCGAGGGTCGGGCCGGGCAGGTACAGGTGGTGTCGGCTCGGGAGGCGTACCTGCCGGCGGGCCGCTTTGAGCCGGCCCGTCTCATGGAATCGCTGCGGGATCACGTCGAGCGGGCGACGCTTGACGGCTATCCGGGGTTGCGCCTGGTCGGTGACATGGCTTGGGCGCTGAGCGCTCCGCCCGGTGTCGACCAGTTGGCCGGCTACGAGGCGCAGGTCAACCACCTGTACATGGATGGGCGGGCGCTGGGTGTCTGCGTTTACGATCGGCGTGCTTTCGACGGTGACCTGCTGCAGCGGATTTCGTGCGCGCATCCCGCGACGCGCGCGACGGCGGTGGGGACGGGCTGGGCGCCGCTGCTGCGTATCCGCCGTACCAGCGATCCGTACGGGCTGCGGCTGATCGGTGAGGCGGACTTCAGCAGCGGCCAGGCGGTGGCCGCTGCCGTCGAGGCGCTGGTGGACCAGCAACCCGACCCACCCGCGCCCATCCACATCGATCTGGCGGGCCTTCGGTTCGCCGACGCGGCTACCGCCGCGCTGCTGACGCGGCTCGCGCTGCGCACGCCTGCCGGCGTGCACCTGTTCGGATGCCACGGCCCGGTGGCAAGGATCCTGGACTGCCTGGGGGCCACCGGGCTGCCGGCGGTACGCTTCAGCCGCGCCGCCGGGACGGAGCTGATCGCATGAGTACGACGACCGCGGACCCGTTCACCCATCCAGCGCTGCTGTACCGTGACGACGACGAATACCTGGCCGGTACCGTGCCATTCATCCGCGAGGGCCTGGCCGTCGGGGAACCGGTCGCGGTGGCCGTGCCCGCCGCCAACCTTGCACTGATCCGGGATGCTCTCGGCGCGGACGCCGAGCGGGTCCTGCTGCGCGACATGATGGTGGCCGGCCGCAATCCGGGCCGGATCATCCCCACCGTTCTGCTGGCCTTCGCCAACGCCAACCCGGGGCGGCGGGTGCGGTTGATCGGTGAGCCGATCTGGGCAGGGCGCAGCGCCACCGAATATCCGGCATGCGCCCAGCACGAGGCGCTCATCAACGCCGCGTTCGCCGGCCGGCCGGCCACGATCCTGTGTCCCTACAACACCCGCCTGCTCGACCCGGTGTGGATCGAGGACGCGTACAAGACCCACCCGGTCATGGTCGACGCCGACGGTGGCTTCGACAGCGTCCACTACGACGAGCCGTCCGTGGTCGCCGCGGCCTTCAACCTGCCGCTACCCGACCCGCCACCGCATGCCACCACCCTCACGATCGACGTGTTCGCCCTACCGGTCGTGCGGCGCATGGCCGCCGAGCACGCCGAGCGGGCCGGGCTGCCACCGCAGCGGATCGCCGACCTGGTCCTGGCCGTGAACGAGCTGACGACCAACACCCTCCGGCACGGCGGCGGAACCGGGAAACTCGCGCTCTGGACCGACGACGACCAGCTGGTCTGTCAGCTCGCGGACAACGGCTACCTCAGCGATCCCCTCGCGGGACGCATCCCCGTGCCGGCCGACGCGCTCGGCGGCGGCCGGGGCCTGCTGCTAGTCAATCAGCTGTGCGATCTCGTCCGGGTCTATACCAGCTCGGCCGGCACCACCATCCGCGCCTACCTGCACCGCTGAATCGACCGACGGCCCACAACGGCAGGACCGGTCTCCGGTCATGCTTCGCCGATGCGACGTCGCACGCCTCCTCGGCGCGTGCGCACGAACGAGCATCTGATCTTGAGCTGACGTGCGCGGCGTGTGCTCTCCAGTCGGTGTCATCGTCGGTTGACCGACGCCAGCGCAGGCCAGCATGGCCGATCGCGGTCAGTTCGTCCGGGAGATCATTCCTGTCACTACGGTACGGTGTACGTTAGCGTGTCGACTGCGGTAGGCGACGTGATGCCTGCCCGATTCCTGGAGGTACGGTGCAACTCGGGCGGTTCGCGGTGATCTTCGAACCGGGCGATCCGCCCCGGACCGGCACGGTCAATGTCTACAACGCCGCCGGCGGCGCCCTCCCGGCTGAGTTCGACGAACTGGGTGAGTGCCGCGAGCTGGATCTCGCGCTCCCCATCGACGGCCCGGTGGCGGCCTGGACGGTGCCGGTCTGCGCAGTGCCGATCGGCGACGCCGTCCGGCACCTCGTCGCGCTGCGCGACCTGGCGGACGTCACCCCCGCCGCCGCCTTCTGGTCCACCGTTGCGGTGACCGGCCTACACCTGGTCGCTCGCGGGCGCCTGCTGCCGGGCGTCTCCCCGAAGGGGTATGACGCCTGGCGGGCGGGCCCCTTCGACATCGCCGACATGGAGCTCATCCGGGCCCTCGCTGCGGCGATGCCACCCGAAGCCCGTGCGGCGCCAATCGACATCGCCGCCGCTCAGCTCGTCCTGCCCGATGCGCAGGCGCTGGTCCGGGCCTTCCTCGACGCGGTGGCCGACACGCTGCCGCGCACCCCGGCGGCTCCCTGGCTGACCGGGGACGTGCGTTTCACCGCCCTTGAACCCCAGCCAGTGGAGGACCTGCGTGGCTGGGCGCGGGAAGTCTCCGCCGGGGTGGACACCGGCCTGCGGGTGGCGCTGCGGCTGGAGGGCCGCGGGGATTTCGACACCACCCCGGTCGTCGCCGTCGTCCGGCTGCGCAGCCTCTCCGACCCGACGCTGGTCAGTGACGCGGCGGCGCTGTGGGAGGGCGCCGACCACGGTCTCGGCCGCCGGGCGACCTTCGAGGCGATGCTCGCCGTCCGCCGGGCCGCTGCGGTGTGGCAGCCGTTGCAACGGCTCCTCGACGAGGCCGCGCCGGTCGAGTTGGAGCTGCTCGACGAGGATCTGGTCGACCTCCTCGGGGGTGCCGAGGAACAGCTGGCCGGTGCCGGCATCGACATCGAGTGGCCACCCCAGCTCTTCCGCGAGCTCAACGCCCGGGCGCTGGTCAGTTCCCCGCCGGAGCGGCCGGCCCACATGGCGGAGTTCTTCCGTTCTGCCGTGCCGATGCCACTGAGTTGGCAGCTCACCCTGGCCGGCGTGCCGCTGACCGATGGGGAGATGGATCTGGTGGCCAGGTCTCGGCCGATCCTCCGGTTACGGGACCAGTGGGTAGCCGTCGAGCCGGAGCTGGCCCGCAAGGCCCGAGAGCGGCAGTTACGGCCCCTGACGGCGTACGACGCGCTGGCCTCGACGTTGATCGGCAGCGCCGAGATCGACGGTGATCAGGTCGAGGTGGTGGCTGACGGTTGGTTGGGCACGCTGCACGAGTGGATCGCCGATCCGGAGGGCGGCCCCGAGCCCCTGGCCCCACCGTCCGGTCTCCAGGGCACCCTGCGTGACTACCAGCTGCGTGGTCTGCGGTGGCTGGAACGGATGACCATGTTCGGCTTCGGTGGCTGCCTCGCCGACGACATGGGCCTGGGTAAGACCGTCACTGTCATCTCGCTGTACCTACGACGCCAGGAGAACCCGCCGACCGCTGGTCCGGCGCTCGTGATCTGTCCCGCCTCGGTGCTCGGCAACTGGGAGCGGGAGATCCAGCGGTTCGCCCCCGGCGTCCCGGTCCGCCGCTTCCATGGCAGCGCCCGATCTCTGGACGGGCTGACCGAGGGATTCGTGCTCACCAGCTACGGAACCATGCGCGTCGACGCCGGTTTCCTCGCCCGCCAGGACTGGGGCCTGGTGGTCGCCGACGAGGCGCAGTACGTGAAGAACCGGCTCAGCAGCACCGCGAAGGCGCTGCGGGAGATCCCTGCCCGATCGCGGATCGCGCTCACCGGCACGCCGGTGGAGAACAACCTCTCCGAGCTGTGGGCCATCCTCGACTGGACCACGCCCGGCCTGCTCGACAAGGTCGGCACGTTCCGGGCGCGGTGGGCGCGGCCGATCGAGGTGGACCGCGATGGCGCGGCGGTACAGCGACTGTCCCGGTTGGCGCGGCCGTTCCTCATGCGGCGGCGTAAGTCCGACCCCGGCATCGCACCCGAGCTGCCGCCCAAGACCGTCACCGACCATCTGGTCCCGCTCACCGGGGAGCAGACCATCCTGTACCAAAAGGTGGTGGGTGAGGTGATGGCGGAGATCAGGGCCAGCACCACCCAGATCGCCCGCCGTGGCCTGGTGCTCAAGCTGCTGGTCGGTCTGAAGCAGGTGTGCAACCACCCGGCGCACTACCTCAAGGAGCCGCACGGCAAGCTCAGCGGCCGGTCGGAGAAGCTCCAGCTCCTCGACGATCTGCTGGAGACGATCCTCGCCGAGGACGGTGGCGCGCTGGTCTTCACCCAGTACGTGCAGATGGCCCGGCTACTGGAGCGGCACATGGCCGAGCGGGGGGTGGCGGCGCAGATCCTGCACGGTGGCACACCGGTGCCCCAGCGGGAGGAGATGGTCCAGCGGTTCCAGGCCGGCGAGGTACCGGTGTTCCTGCTCTCGCTCAAGGCGGCCGGTACCGGCCTGAACCTGACCCGTGCGGACCATGTCATCCACTACGACCGCTGGTGGAATCCGGCCGTCGAGGAACAGGCCACCGACCGCGCCTACCGGATCGGGCAGACCAAGCCGGTGCAGGTTCACCGGCTGATCGCCCAGGGCACGCTGGAGGATCGCATCGCCGAGCTGCTGGAGGCCAAGCGGGAATTGGCCGACGCGGTGCTCACCGGCGGGGAGAGCGCCCTGACCGAACTGTCCGAGTCCGAACTGCTCCGGCTCGTGCAGCTCCGCGACGAGGGATGAGGAGCCAGGACGTGGATTTCGACGTCGAATTGGACGACGAGCTGGACGGCGCCGACGACGCGGAGCCGTCCGAGGACGACAGGCGGGCTCGTAGCTTTCCGACGTTCGGACCGGGCAAGCGGATCGGCAAGAAGTTCGCCGACACGTGGTGGGGCAACGCCTGGATCGATGCGATGGAGCGCACCGCGCTCGGCCCGGAGCAGCTCAAGAGGGGCCGCCGGTACGCGTGCGCGGGTCAGGTGGGGTCGATCACGGTGAGCCCGGGCCGGATCTCCGCTCCGGTGCACGACGGTGACCAGTACGCGCCACACGAGACGGTGGTGCGCATCGGAACCCTCTCCGAGGTTCAGTGGGACCGGCTGCTGGACAAGGTCGCCGCGAAGGCGGGACACATCGCTGCGCTACTCGACCGGGAGATGCCGTACGACCTGGTCGACACCGCCGACGACGCCCGGGTCCGGTTGCTGCCCGGTTTCGGTGATTTCGAGCCGGCATGCGACTGCCCCTCCTGGGACCACCCGTGCCGGCACGCCGCGGCGTTGTCGTACCAGGCAGCGTGGCTGCTGGACCGGGACCCGTTCGTGCTGCTGCTGATGCGCGGACGCGCCGAGCGGGAGCTGATCGAGGAACTGCGCGAACGTAACGCCCGCCGCTCGATTGCCGCGACGGACGACGACGGCCTCCTCGGCACGCGCGCGGAGGAGGCGTACGCGGCCCCCCGGGTTCCGCTGCCGGCGCCGAGCCGACCGGTGCACGGCGAGCCGATGGCGCTCGCTCCGCTCCTCGAAGACCACCCGGCGCCCGGCATCCACGCGGAGGCGCTGGGGGTGCTCGTCGCCGACACCGCTTCTCGTGCCCGGCACATGCTCGCCGCGAACCGTTCGGAGGTGCCCGCCCCCGAGCACGACGCCTGGCAGGACGCGGTGCGGCTGGCCTCCCGGATGCCGCGTTCCCGGGTCGCGAAGCGACTCGGTGAGGCCAGCGGTCGGGCTGACGAACTGCCCAGGGCACTCAAGGCATGGGAATACGCCGGGGCAGACGGCGTGGACGCCATGGACGCGGTGTTCAGCCCACCCCGGGAGGTCGCGGCCCGCGCCACGGACGCGTTGCGCGAGGCTTGGGAGGGCGACGGCCCGGCACCCGACGTGAAGAACTGGCGCAACCGGTGGACCGTCGGGCGGGACGTGCAGCTACGGTACGGCCGGGACGGGCGCTGGTATCCGTTCCGGCGTCGCTCCGGGGAATGGTGGCCGGCCGGGCCAGCCAGCCACGACCCGGCCGATGCCCTGCTCGACACGTCCCGCGACTGACCACCGCCACCGAGCGACGTCCGGTCGGCTGGTCGTCACCGTTCTTCCCACTGATGCGGCCACCGGCGCGACGGCCGCGTCAGCGGGCGGGTGCGCCCGCGGCGGATCGAACCTGCTGCAGGGCGGCGTTGGTCGGTGCGGCCGCACCAGTGACGGGCGGCGGCGGGTACGAGGGCGGTGCCGGCCGGCTCACCGCGGCCGGCCCGGTTCCTTCTTCCTTACCCGGCTCATCCAGTGGGCCACGTCCCGCACCGACAAGGGCGCCGCCTTCGCCCGCCACCTCGCCGTTTTCGACGACCAACGGCCGTAGCTCGACGGCGCGGCGCGCCAACCGGGGTGATCCGGGCTCTGCGTGCTGGGCGGGCTCGGCAATGCACCGAGCCCGCCCTCGAGTTCCACCCGATCCTGATCGCGAGCCGTGACAACGCTTGCCCGGTCCGGCGTCCGTCGTTGCCCGCGAGCTCAGGAACACTCGAGCCGGACCTGCGTCACGCGACTAGCTAGCGCTGCAGGGTCAGCACGCCCGGCCGGTACGGCAGGAGGCCGTAGTCCATGCCGTCGGAGCGGGGGTCGCGTCCCTGGTAGAGGAACTGCAGGTTGCACGGGTCGATGGTCTTGGTCTGGTCGGGGTTGGTGCGCACCAGATCGCCGTGGCTGATGTCGTTGGTCCAGGTGGCGCCACTGTTGGCCTTGCCGGCGAAGGGGTTGGTCAGGGTGTCGGCCTGCGGTGTCCACGTACCGTCGAGGCTGGTGGCCGTGAACGAGCGGAAGTAACGACCCTGCGAGCTCTGCGCCTCGACGATCATGAGGTACTGGTTCTGGCCCTGGACCTTGTAGACCTCGACCGCTTCGAACAGCCTCTCCGGCGTGTCGCTCATGATCTTCGTGTAGCTCGAGCCGAAACTGCCCGGGAAGTTCCCGAGGGGCATGCTGGACCGGTAGATGTTGCCGAGGTCGTCGGCGAAGAACATGTACATGTTCTTGTCGTCGGCGATGAGGGTCTGGTCGATGGGGGCCCCGGTGGGGAGGGTGCCCGTGAACAGCTCCTGATGCGCTCCCCAGCCGTTGGGGTTGGTGGGGTCGGTCGAGGTGCGGTAGGAGAAGGTGTATGGCCAACCCCACTGGTACGCGAGCACCCAGATGTTCTTCGGGGCGTGGTACAGAAGAGTGGGCGCGACGGCGTTGAAAGGCAATTTGGTCTGGGTGGCCGACGCCATGTCGGACCAGTTCGTGAAGGGGCTGAACATCGTCGACTCCCAGGCCCCGTTGACCCGGGTGTCGTGCGTCGTCCCGTAAACCAGCTTCTTGCCGTTGTGGACGACGGCGGTGAAGTCCTTGAGCGAGACCCACCCCGACGCCGGTTCCGCCAGCGGGCCCGTCGACGTCCAGCGGTACGTGGAGGGTAGGGCGCAGGCGCCGCCGTCGACGCGAACGAGTTGCCACTGCTGGTTGGCGCCGTTCCAGTCGTCGTACTGCTGGATGTTGGCGCCGTCGGCGGTCGACAGGCCCCCCACCTCGACGGCCTTGCCGCTGTTGCGGTTGATCAGTCGGACGTAGCCGCTGTCGGAGTCGACCAGCCGGAACTGCTGGTTGGTGCCGTTGGTGTCGGTCCACTGCACGATCGCCGCGACGTTGGCGGTGGAGGAGCCGGACACGGCGGCGACCTTGCCGGAGTGACGGGCCTTGAGCCGGTAGTAGCCGCCGCCGGAGTCCACGAACTGGAACTGCTGGTTGTTGGCGTTGGTGCGGTTCCACTGGATGAGCCGGGCGCCGTCGGCGGTGGACGCGCCGTTGACGTCGAGCGCCTTGCCACTGTTGCGGTTCACCAGCACGTACCAGGCGGTGGTCTCCACCGTGGCGGCCGACGCCGGCGTGGCCACCGTGAGCAGCCCGCCCACGACCGCCACGACTGCCGCAGCGGCCAACCCCGACCGCCACCGACGACGCCACCTCACGGTGCGCGCAAACCCAACCGACATAGCATCCTTCCTTTCCTCATGTGGGACCGCAGACATCAAGCGAGCCTGGCAGTGGTTGGTGAGCCGACCCACCGGCATGGACATAGACGTCTGCCTATGTGAGCGCTAACATCGACGGCCAAATATCGGCCGGCACGTCAACAATCAATGCGGCACCCGAGTTGGGTGTGCAGCTCCCCCGCGGCACCGGTCGCCCGGCACCCCGACATGCGGCTCGACGGGACCGCGCAGCGCTGCCGCACCCGGCCCAGACGAGCGATGACCGGCTGCCCGTGCGGCCGGTTACACGTTCGTGTCCAACGAGTTGCGGCACATCCTCAGCGATCAGCGTGGGGCAAGTCAACACCCGGGACCTCGCGACCGTGACAGGTTGCGGAGATCATCACCACCAGCCACCACAAGTACGGAAAGCCCTTTTTGATGCCTTGCTCGACGAAGTGAGACCCAGCCTGACGACACAGTCGATTGACGCGGCCGGCTACCATCCCGACCCCTGTACGTGCCACCGGACGGTGTCGGTGCGCCGGTCCTCGCGCAGTGCCAGATACGCCAGTGTGAACACAGACCCACACGGCCGCCACTGCTTCAGCAGTGGAGCCCACTGTCCGAGCGACAGCTTCTTCCGCCCCGCAACCGAGCGAGCGACCCGACCAGATCAAGGTGCACCGGGACTGGACCCGGAGGGTCGACAGCTTCCGCTCACCGCCGTCGAAATCATCCGGGGACGACGGCCACCCGCCGTGACACGGCTGGCCGACACGCAAACCTTCTGGGTGAAGCAGTCGCCTACCACCTGCAACAGCGGCTCGCCGAAGGGATTGACAGCATAGGTGTTATCGCTAACATTCTGCGGTAACACCGCCTTCACCTGTCCGTCACCCAGGGTCTTGACGGCAGCCTCGGGTGGCGAGCAGGCACATTTCCCTCCCCCAGCCCGCATTCCACCGCCCTTCAGCCACCACAGTGGCCCGCCCCTGTTGACGCTCACATCCCGGGTTGCGGACACTTGCTGCAGCCGTCACCCCCGGTTGAACTCCACGCGACCCACAGCGATGCCGGCGCCCCTCCCCCGGAACGCGAGCGCCGGCCGCCCGCACAACCGACGACCACCCCGCAGACCACGGAGGCCCCATGTCCTCGCCAATCAGCCGGCGCCGTCTGATCCAGGCCGTCGGCGCGACGGCGGTGATGTCCGCTACCGGCGCCGCCACAGTCGGTGCCGCGCCCGCGGCCGCCGCCCTTGCCCCAGCCCGGCCGGACATCGGCGTCTCGGCATTTCCGTTCGACCTCGGGCAGGTCCGGCTGACCGCCAGCCGGTGGCTGGACAACCAGACCCGCACCCTGAACTACCTGCGCTTCGTCGACGTCAACCGGCTGCTCTACAACTTCCGCGCCAACCATCGCCTCTCCACCGGCGGTGCCGCGGCACCCGGCGGCTGGGACGGTCCCACGTTCCCCTTCCGCAGCCACGTTCAGGGGCACTTCCTGACCGCCTGGGCGCACGCGTGGGCGGTGCTCGGCGACACGACCTGCCGGGACAAGGCCAACCTGATGGTGGCCGAACTCGCCAAGTGCCAGGCGAACAACGTTGCCGCCGGCTTCAACACCGGATACCTCTCCGGGTTCCCCGAGTCCGACTTCACCAGCCTCGAAGCGCGGACGTTGACCAACGGCAACGTGCCGTACTACTGCATCGACAAAACCCTCGCCGGCCTGCTCGACGTGTGGCGTCACATCGGCAACACCCAGGCCCGCGACGTCCTTCTGGCGCTCGCCGGCTGGGTCGACTGGCGCACCAGCCGGTTGACCACGAGCCAGATGCAGGCCATGCTGGCCACCGAGTTCGGCGGCATGAACCTCGTCCTGACCGACCTGTACCAGCAGACCGGCGACGCCCGCTGGCTGACCGCCGCCCAGCGGTTCGACCACGCCGCCGTCTTCGACCCGCTGGCCGCCAACCAGGACCAGCTAGCCGGGCTGCACGCCAACACCCAGGTTCCCAAGTGGGTGGGTGCCGCCCGTCAGTTCAAGGCCACCGGCACCACCCGCTACCGGGACATCGCCAGCAACGCGTGGAACATCACCGTCGACGCGCACACCTACGTCATCGGCGGCAACAGCCAGGCCGAGCACTTCCGAGCCCCCGACGCCATCGCCACGTACCTGCGCACGGACGCCTGCGAGGCGTGCAACACGTACAACATGCTGAAGCTGACGCGTGAACTGTGGCTGCTGGACCCGAACCGCGCGGCCTACTTCGACTACTACGAGCGGGCGCTGCTCAACCACATGATCGGTCAGCAGAACCCCGCCGACAACCACGGTCACGTCACCTACTTCACACCGCTAAACCCCGGTGGCCGGCGTGGCGTCGGTCCGGCGTGGGGCGGTGGCACCTGGAGCACCGACTACGACTCCTTCTGGTGTTGCCAGGGCACCGGGCTGGAGACCAACACCAAGCTGATGGACTCCATCTACTTCCACAACGGCACGACCCTGACGGTCAACCTGTTCATGCCGTCGGTGCTCAACTGGTCGCAGCGCGGAATCACGGTCGCCCAGACCACCTCGTACCCGGCCAACGACACCACGACCATCACCGTCACGGGCTCGGTCGGCGGGTCATGGACAATGCGGATCCGAATCCCGGCGTGGACGAGCGGGGCGGGCATCAGCGTCAACGGCACGCCGCAGAACATCGCCACGACGCCGGGCAGCTACGCCAGCCTGACCCGCTCCTGGACCTCCGGGGACGTGGTCACGGTCCGCCTGCCGATGCGCGTCGTCCTGGCCGCCGCCAACGACAACCCGGCCGTGCAGGCGATCACGTACGGCCCGGTGGTGTTGTCCGGCAACTACGGCAACACGGCCCTGAGCGCGCTGCCCTCCCTCGACCCCACCTCGATCACCCGGACCAGCACCAGCGCGCTCGCGTTCACCGCCGTCGCCAACGGCTCCCCGGTCAACCTCGGGCCCTTCCACGACGCCCACGGGCACAACTACACCGTCTACTGGGCCACCGGCGGGGGCACCGCCAGCTTCCGCCTGGCCAACGCGGCCAGCAACCTGGTGCTCGGCATCAGGGACATGTCCACCGCCGACGGCGGGCTTGCGCTCCAGTGGGGCGACACCGGCACCGCCGACCACGACTGGCAGATCGTGGTCGACGGGACGGCGGTACGGCTGCGCAACGTCAACAGCGGCAAGGTGCTCGGGGTGGACAACATGTCCACCGCCGACAACGCCCGTATTCTCCAGTGGGCCGACAACGGCACCGCCGACCACCTCTGGACCCTCGTCGACGCGGGCGACGGTTCACACAAGCTGCGCAACGTGCACACCGGCAAGCTGTTGGCGATCCTGGACGGGTCGACGGCACAGGGGGCCCAGGCGGTGCAGGACCAGGACAACGGCAGCCGGGACAACCAGTGGCGGTTCATCCCGAACGGCGCCCGCCGGCTCCAGAACCTCAACAGCGGGCTGGTGCTCGGTGTGCAGAACATGTCCACCGCCGACGGCGGGCTGGTCATCCAGTGGAACGACAACGGCACCGCCGACCACCTCTGGACCGCGATCGTGGACACCGACGGCTACCTGCGCCTACGCAACTCCCACAGTGGCAAGGTGCTCGGCGTCGAGAACATGTCGACCGTCAACGGCGCCCGGGTCCTGCAGTGGGCGGACAACGGCACCAACGACCACCGATGGCGGCTGCGGTACGGCCGCAACGGTTACTTCCGCATCCAGTGCGCCAACGGCGGCCGGGTCCTCGGCGTCACCAACGGGTCGACCTCGGCCGGCGCACAGGTCACCGTCTGGGACGACAACGGCAGCGACGACCACCTCTGGCGGTTCATCTGATCCCTGCGCGGACGTGAACGCGCCGCTCGGCGGCGGCCCGGTGGGCAGGGCTTTCCCGGCCCGCCCAGGCCGCCGCCGAGCGGGTCGGGCGACGCGCTGCGTAGATCTCATCCAGAGGCCGGTGAGACCAGTCGGTCATCTCCTCGACCACCTTGTCAGTGATTCGCGAGATCGTCTCCTTGCTGACCGGCGCGCCGTAGATCTCGGCGACGTGCACGCTGATCTCCCCGGTCGTCAGACCTCTGGCAGCGGGGACGGCGGGTAGCCGGTCGGCGGATGGCGCGTGTCAAGCTCGTTGTTCGGGCGGGCAGAGTTCGAACCAGACGGTTTTGCCGGTTCCGGGAAGTGGTGCGGATCCCCACGCGTGGGCGAGGCGTTCGATGATGTGCATGCCCCGGCCTGTGTCGCTGGAGCTGTCGATGGATCGTTTGACGGGTCGACGGTTGCTGCTGTCATGCACGTCGATGCGTAGTCGTTGGCCCATGGTGATGCGGACTTCCACGTCGCCGGCCGTGTGTTGCACCGCGTTGGCGATGACTTCGCCGAGGATGAGGCCCGCGTCCTCGCGCAGCGGGTGCTGGTCCCACGCGGCCAGGA
Organism: Micromonospora sp. KC213; assembly: GCF_004348325.1. Lineage (GTDB taxonomy): Bacteria > Actinomycetota > Actinomycetes > Mycobacteriales > Micromonosporaceae > Micromonospora. Next base: position 13,594 of record NZ_SMKF01000030.1, read on the forward strand.
TGTCGTCGGCGAAGTGCCGGGCAGCCGATGTGCTGGTGGCGTCACCGCGGAAGCGTCGTCGGGCGGTGCGCGGCCCGGGCGGCGGTGCTGCGGTGACGGTGAGTGCGAGGATGGCCACGTCGTCGCGGCGTGGATACGGTCCGATGTCGGCCTTGACGAGGTGTTCCACCAAGTCTTCGGGATTGTCCGTTGGTGCCGAGTCCAGCGCCGCGAGCAGGTCCGTCAGACCCTGGTCGAGGGGGTAGCGGCGGTCTTCGACGAGGCCATCGGTATAGAGCACGAGGCTGCATCCGCTGGGCAGCAGGAAGGTGGAGTCGTGGTAGTGGGCGCCGCGGACGCCCAGAGGTGGTCCCGTCCTCAGTGGTAGGCAGCGGGCGTGCCCGTCGACGCGCAGCACGGGAGGTGGGTGCCCGGCGAGCACGGCGGTCGCGGTCCCTTCGGTCAGGTGCAGCTCGAGGTAGCAGCAGGTGGCCATGGCGTGAGGCTCGAACCGCAGCAGCAACTCGTTCACCCGACGCATCACCCCCGTGGGGCTGTGTCCGTCAGCGGCGTAGGCGCGGATGGCGTTGCGTAGTTGGCCCATCATCGCCGCTGCCTGAGGGCTGTGGCCGGCGACGTCACCGATGACGACCGCTGCGGTGTCCGGATCGATCTGGATGACGTCGTACCAGTCGCCGCCGATATCCGCGCCCTGGGTCCAGGGCAGGTACCGCACGGCGTGTCGTGCGCCGCGCAGGGTGGGTAGCGCGGTCGGCAGCAGGGCCCGTTGCAGGTCTGCCGCGATCGACAACTGAGCCTGAAAGAGGAATGCGCGCTGCAACGCCTGGGCAGCGAGCCGACTGAACGCGATCAGGTTCTCGCGCTCGTCCTCGTCGAACTGCCGCGGACGGGGGTAGCCGATCACCAGCGCGCCGAGTACCTGCCCGCCGGTGCTCAGTGGTAGGAACGCCCACGCGGCCCTGCCCCCGCCAGGGACGGCGGCGCGTGTGTCAAATTGTGCCCTGGCGAACTCCTCGGGCGAGCCGAGGTAGCGTGGCTGGCCGGTGGTGCTGACGCCGGTGGCCGGGTAGGGGTGGGACAACGGCAAGGCGCGCAGCGCGGCGACGACGTGGTCTTCGTATCCGGCGTGGTAGCGCAACACCAGCCGGTCCTGCTCGGTGAGCAGGACCGCGAGGCTGTTCCCGCCCGCCGAGGACCGTACGACCTCGCCCAACGCGTCATACACCTGCTCCGGCGTACTGGCCGCGACCAGTGCGGCGGTGACGGTCTGCAGCGCCGCGGTGCGGGTCGCGGCCGCGCGGACCTGCGCCGCGATGCTCTCGAGCTGCAATTGGTGACCGACCTGTTCGGTGACGTCGCGGTAGGACACGGCGACGACATCGACATCGACCCGGGTGACCTTCAGCTCCCACACCTGCCCGGTGGTGGGTGAGGTGAGCTGCTGCTGCCACGGTTCGCCCCCATCGGCGACCTGGCGAAAGAACGGGAGTAGGCCCAGCTCGGTGCTACTGGCGGAGGTTTCGCTGACCCGGTGCCCGACAAGCTCTTCGACGGTGCGGCCGGCGACCTTGGCGCCGATTTGATTGACGTACTCACGGGTGAAAGCCGCAATCGTTCCGTCGTCGTCACGAACCGCCCGCAGCAGGGCGAACCCGTCGAACGCCGCGTCGAGTGCTTCGTACAGCCGAGTCCCGCCCTCCGTCTGCGCCCCCATGGTCAGCTTGCTGAGATCGACGAACCGTGCGATGAACCCGTCCCCGAACGGCACCACCCGGAACTCGAAATGCCCCGTCACGCTCGCCCGGTCGTAGTACACGGTGCGAACAGCTGGCACCCGCTCCTGCACCACTCGCCGATAGAACGGCAGGGTGCCGTCGGTGACGGTGTCCGGCCACAACTCTCGGTAGCCGCGTCCGATCAACTCTTCCCGAGGGCGCCCCAGAAAGCGGCCACCGGCCTCGTTGAGATAGACCAGCCGGAAGTCGACGATGACCGCATCCTGATCACGAACCGCAGCGGCCATCGCACACCCATGAGGATCGGAATCCAGAAGGGCCAACACGTCCGCCGAAGGGGCAATGCCCGGCAGGTCTCCGCTCATCGCCGTCCCCTCGCCAAGCCGCCACCCGACAGCCTAATACTCCAGCCGCACCCGAGGGAGTGCGTCGATTTCGGCTCTGTCTCACATCCGGTGGTGACGAGGCGTCCTCCGGCGACCAGCGCTGCTCGCTGGCGGCGTTGCTGGGATACGGCTTCCAATCACCCATGGCCGGAGTAACGCCGCAGCCACCTGACGTCCACGAGCAGGACTCGCATTCCACCTTGCCGCCGCACTCGCCTCGACGGAGGGCCTACGCGTCGTCTGGAGTCGACACCTGGTACGCGCTCGACGCCCTTCCGAGGGAGCCATCCCGGGACGAACACCACGCGCCCTACGGCGATCGGATGCAGGAACCGGGCGTTGACTTCCGGAATTTACTCGGTGCAGGATGTGGCGCAACGCATTGGACACCGGCGCGAAACGAGGCTCGGACGGCCTTCAGCCGCCCTTGCGGCCCCAACTTCCGTACGCTGCCCGATCTGCCGGGCAGCGCGTCGCGTGCCGATACCGCTCCGCAGAGGAGAACCCCCGGACACCGGATGACGTCGTACGAGTGAAGCCTTGATTGTTAACGCTGACACCCACCGGGTCAGCCGGTTCCGGTCGATGGTCGCCTGCCCCCTGACCTCTCCGTCTTCCCTGTCGATCCGCTGATCCGGATGTGAGCCCGAACATCCGGGCCGCGAGGCAACACATCCCGCGTCAGATCGTCGCCGACAACCTCCCGGTGGCCGACACGAATTGTCGCGCGAACGAGGTCGAGAACAACAACCGGATGAACCGCTACGGCCGTGGCGTGGGCCGGGTCCATCCGCTACCACAAGACGGAGACTTCGTACGGCGTGACCTGAACCGAGCAGGGCACATCACTCGAGTTCGGCGCGCAGTTTCTCCGCGTCGGGGTGCCCCAGCCCGTCGAAGATGTGCAGCGCCTCCTGCCGCGACCGCCGCGCCGAGGCCGGCTCGCCCGCCAGGTCGTACGCGGCGGCGAGCTTGGCCAGGGTCTGCCCTTCATTGTTGAGGTCGCCGGCCTCCCGGAACAGCTCCAGCGCCCGCCCGTAACCGGCCACCGCCTCCCACGGCTCGCCGCGCTGATGGTGGATGTAACCGAGGCTGTCCCACGTGACCGCCTCACCGAACCGGTCGCCTGCCTTTCGCAGCAGGGCCAACGCCGCCCGGCAGTCGTCGAACGCCTGGTCCAGCTCTCCCAACTGCGCGTGCTGCCAGCCCACGGTGTTACGGGCATTGGCGGTCATCACCGGGTCGCCGAGCCGCTCGTACCGCAGCATGGCCTCCCGCGCGTGGTGCAGTGCGTCACGGAAACGGCCGTCACGCTCCGCCACCCAGGACAGGTTGCCGTGCACCTGCGCCGCCCCGGCCTCGTCACCGCACCGACCGTACAGCGCCAGCGCCTGGCGCAGGTGGCTGTCCGCCTCGCGCAGCCGGCGCAGCCGGCTGTAGGCACGGCCCAGGTTGCGGTGGGCGTGCGCCCGGGGCAACGGCCCCGCGTCGTGTCCCGCCGCGTCGAGCGCTGCGTGATGCACCGCGACGTAGTCGTCCCAGTGTCCCTGTCGATCGAAGTAGGTCACCAGTGCCCAGGCCAGCTGCCAGCGGTGGCCGTCGAAGCCGGCCGGCGCCGTCAGGGCGAGGGCCACGAGCACGGGGTGCTCCACGGTGAACCATCGCATCGCCGCCTGGGCATCGGCCGGCGCCTCGGGGCGCACCCGGGCCTGGGGCGGCGCCAGCACGATCGCGTCCCGCCGGGGGTTCAGCAGCCGATCCGCAGCCAGCGCGGTGTGCAGGTAGTGGTCCAGCATGCGGTGCGTCGCCATCCGCCGCCGCCCCTCGTGGTCGAGGGTGCGGACCAGTTCGGCAGCGTACCCGCGCAGCAGATCGTGCATGCCGTACCGGCCCGGGGACGGCTCGTCCAGCAGGTGGGCGCGGGTGAGCGCGACCAGCGCCCGGCGGGCCACCTCTTCGTCAACGCCCGTCAGGCTCGCCACGGCAGCCACCGAGACGCTCGGCCCGGGGTGCAGGCCGAGCAGCCGGAACACCCATGCCGTGGTGGCGTCCAGCGTCCGGTAGGACACCGCGAGCACCGTGCGCAGGTCGCTGCGCGGACCGCCCCCGTCGAACCGGTCGAGGCGATGGTGCGCGCGCAGCTCGGCGGCGAGGGCCGACAGCGAGAACGAGGGACGGCCGGCGGCCCGCGCCGCGACGACGGCCAGGGCCAGCGGCAACCGTGCGGAGGCGTCGATGATCTCCCGCACCGCCTGCGGTTCCCGCCGCACCCGGTCCGCGCCGAGCCGCCGGGCCAGCATCTGGCACGCCTCGGCCGGCGAGAACAGGTCGAGCGGCACCGGCACCGCCCCCTCCACGGCCACCAGCCCGGCGAGGTCTGCCCTGCTGGTGACGATCGTGAAACAGGACGTCGCGCCGGGCAGCAGTGGGCGCACCTGGTCGGAGTCGCGGGCGTTGTCCAGCACCACCAGTATCCGCCGGTCGGCCAGCAGACTGCGGTAGAGGCCCACCTGCGCGTCCAGGCTGGTCGGGATCCGCCCTGCCGGCACCTGCAGTGCGTCGAGCAAGCCGCGAACCGCCTCGGCCACGGTCATGGCCGGGCCGGCGGGATCGAACCCCCGCAGGTCCACGTAGAGCTGACCATCGGGGAACCGGGTGTGCGCCCGGTGCGCCCATAGCACCGCCAACGCGGTCTTGCCCACCCCGGCGGTGCCGGTGACCACGGCGATCCGGGCTCCGGACCTGTCGCGCACGGCCGCGTCCAGGTCGGCGAGCTGTCCGGCACGGCCGACGAAGCCCGGCAGCTCGGCGGGGAGCTGCCGGGGCACGGTGACCGGCAGCCCGCCGGCCGCCGCATCGTCGCCGCGCAACAGCAACTGCTGCGCTCGTCGCAGCACCACACCCGGGTCGACACCGAGTTCGTCGGCGAGGCGGGCCCGGACAGCCGCGTAGACGTCGAGCGCCTCCGCGGTCCGGCCGCAACCGTGCAGGGCGAGCATCAGCTGGGCGTGCAGCCGTTCCCGGAACGGGTCGGCTTGCACCGCCTGCCGCAGCGGGCCGACCATCTCGGCGTGCCGCCCAGCGGCAAGCTCGGCGTCGTACCACTCCTCGGCCGCGGCGAGGCGGCGTTCCCGCAGCTCGGGGCCCCGGGCGGCGCGCATCGCCTCGGTGGTGCCGCCCATCTCCGGCCCAGGCCACCGAGCCAGGGCCCGGCGCAGCAGGTCGGCCCGCGCGGCCGGGTTGCCGGTCTCGCGCTGGGCGTGGGCCACCGCCTCGTCGAAGTCGTGCAGGTCGAGCTCGCCGGGCCGCACCATGATCAGGTAACCGGGTGGGCGACGAACAATGGTCGCCGCGCCGAGCCGCCGGCGCAGGCCCGACACATACGCCTGCACCTGGCCGCGAACCGTCGCCGGCCAGGTCTCCCCCCAGGTGAGGGCGACGATCTGTTCCTCCGAAACCACCCGGTTGGCGTTCAGCAGGAGCGCGGCCAGGATGGTGCGGGGTTTGGGCCCGCCCAATGGCACCGGCACCCCGTCGTCGTGGACCGTCACCGGCCCCAACAGGTGGTAACGCCGGCCCCAGTTCCGGTCGTTCATCGCCCCACTATGGATCATCGTCGCTCGATCAGTTGGCCCCGTTCCCAAGCTGTGAGTCGCGGCGTCACGCCGGTAATCCGCACGCCTTCCGCCGGCCACCCGAGCACCGCCGGCCGTTCACCGGTACGGGTTTCCCGGCCTGCCGGTCGAAGGGTTTTCGAAGCGTTGGTCCTTACCGTGACGCCTGCCCTGATCCACGGGGCCGTCCGCATCGCCGACGACGTCGCCGCCTCCGTGTTGCGAGCCGCCCGCGCAACACGGAGGTGAGCGGCGCGTCGATGGAGACGGTCCGCCCCGCCTGACCGACGCACGGGGTGTCACCGGGACGGGGCCCACACCGACGGCGAGAGACGCCTCGGCTCACTGAGGAGGTCGTAATGGCTAGACAGGGAAGAAGGTGGGGTCGGGCCCTCAGGGCCGGGCACCCCGGCGGTGCCGGCGGTCGTCGGATCGCGGCGGCGCTGAGCGTCGTGCTGGCGGCCGGCCTGGGCGCGGCGGTGCAGGCCCGACCGGTGCAGGCGGTGCCGGTACAGGGACCGACGGCACCTGTGGGCGAGCCCGACGGGCCGCTGCAACGGCCAGACGAGCCGGCGGCGCTGGCCACCGCGCGGCTGACCGGCAAGCGGGTCCTGATCAGCCGCCGGACCACCGAAACCACCGAGTTCTGGGCGCTGCCCAACGGAGCGGTCGAGGCGGAGATCAGCGCCGGGCCGGTGCGCATGCGGGGCGACGACGGCGACTGGGTCGACGTGGACACCACGCTGCGGCGCAACCCGGACGGCTCGGTGACGCCGGTGGCACACCCGTACGGGCTGAAGCTGTCCGGCCCGGCCGACGTCGGCGAACACAAGTTGATCCAGCTCGGCACCGGCGGACAACAGTCGACACTCGGCTGGTCCGGCCGGCTGCCCGAGCCGACCCTCGACGGCGCCAAGGCCACCTACCCGGAGGTCCGCCCCGGGGTCGACCTGGTGGTGACGGCGACCCGCACCGGATATGAGCAGACCCTCGTGGTCAAGAATCGGCAGGCTGCCGCCCAGGTCCGGCAGATTCGCCTGCCCTGGCGCACCCCCGGGGCGGCGACCACGGTCGCGGCGCGAGCCCGCCAGCTACCGGCGCTGATGTGGGACTCCCGGGTCGATCGGGCCTCCGGGGAGCGCACGCACCGGGCGGCGGTGGGCGTACGGCACGAGGGCACCGGCGCGAAGTCCACGCTGGTGCTGACCCCTGACGCCAGGTTCCTCACGGACCCGGCCACCACCTACCCGGTGGTGATCGACCCGTCGCAGAGCCTCGGCCCGAACTTCGACACGTTCGTGCAGAACACCTACACCACCGACCAGTCGACGGCGACGGAGCTGAAGCTGGGTACCCACGACGGTGGCGCCACCAAGGCCCGGTCGTTCCTGAGCTTCCACAACCTGTCCTGGCTGTGGGACAAGCGGGTGACGGCGGCGACCCTCAGCCTGTGGAACTACCACTCCTACTCCTGCTCCGCCCGGTCGTGGGAAGCCTGGCAGGTCAACCCGGTCAACAACACCGCCCGGTGGACCGCTCAACCGGCCTGGCTGGCAAAAGCGGGCACCTCCACCGAGACCAAGGGGTTCAGCACCTCCTGCGGTGCCGGCCGGGTCAGCGTGCCGGTGACCCTCGCCTTCCAGAAGACTGCCGAGGAGCGCTGGCAGACCTCGAACATCGGCCTGCGCGCCAGCAGCGAGACCGACAGCTACGGCTGGAAACGCTTTCACTCGGCCGAGGGGGCGAACCCGCCCAAGGTCACGCTGACCTACGAGTCAAAGACCGCGGTCACCGCCCAGGCCACCGCGCCCTCCACCGTCTGCGCCACGGGCGTGGACCGGCCCCACGTCGCCAGTCTGACCCCGCAGCTGCGGGCCCAGGTCACCGACGCCGACGGGTCCTCCGTGCACGCCACCTTCGAGTGGCACGCGGTCGGCGGCGCGCTTGTCGGGTCGGCGACCGAAGGGCCGGGCGCGTCCGGCTCCTGGCTGTCGACCACCGTCCCCGCCGGGGCGTTCGTCGAGGGCGGCAGCTACGCGTGGCGGGTGCGCGGCAGCGACGGCACCGAGGCCGACGCCTGGTCGCCGTGGTGCGAGTTTACCGTCGACACGGTCACCCCGGCGGCGTCTCCCACCGTCTCCTCGACCGCCTACCCGGCCGGGCAGTGGGCCGGTGCCGCCGGCACCACCGGCGGCTTCACCCTCGGCGCGGCCGGGGTGGCCGACGTCGCCGCCTACGAGTACGGGCTGGACATCAATCCGCCGAACCAGGTCGTCAACGCCCCCACGCCGGGCGCGAACGTGTCCCTGTCACTGACTCCCGCCTCCGACGGCCCGCACACCCTCTACGTACGGTCGCGGGACCGGGCCGGCAACCGGTCGCCGCTGCGCGCCTATGCCTTCTCGGTGGGCGGCGGCGCGGTGACCGGCCCGCGGACCGGCGACATCACCGCGGCGAAGACCGCCATCACCGGGGTCGGCCGGCCCACGGCCACCGGCGTGACGTACCAGTGGCGGCGCGCCGACACCGACGCGTGGGTCGACCTCCCCGCCGCGCACGTCACGGTCGCCGCCGGCGGCGGGAAGGTGACCTGGCCGTTGCCGACCAGCGGCGGCGGCGTGTTCCCGAAGCTGAACTGGGACGTGGCCGCCACCCTCGCCGGTGTGGACGCCCAGGCGGTCCCCCGGGACGGTCCCCTGCAGCTGCGCGGCAGCTTCGTCGGCGGCACCGCCGCCGCGTCCGGCGCGGTCCGGATCACCTTCGACCGGAACCAGGCCACCGCCGCCACCGAGGAGATCGGGCCGGGCACCGTCAACCTGATCACCGGTGACCTCTCCGTCACCGACACCGACGTGTCGGTGGACGCGTACGACAGCGACCTGACCGTCGGCCGCACCTACCACAGCCGGCGCTCCGCCCAGACGGACGCCGCAGCGATGTTCGGCCCCGGCTGGGTGTCCGGCGCCGCCGTCGAGGAGGCCGACGCGGCCTGGACCGGGCTGACCGTGTACGGGTCGCTCGTGCAGGTGGGCACCACCGACGGGGACACCGTCGGGTTCTCCCGGCGCACCGCCACCGTCTTCGACCCCGAGGTCGGAATGGAGTCGCTGAAGCTGACCCACACCGCGGCCACCGACACGTACACCCTCACCGACACCGACGGCACCGCCGTGACGTTCACCCGGGTCGCCGGCGCCGCCGCCGGCCGGTACGTGCCGACCGCCACCCGCACCCCGGGCAGTGACCAGACCACCACCTGGAGCTGGGAGCGGGTGACCGTCGCCGGGCAGGAGGTGCTGCGCCCGACCCGGATGCTCGCGCCGGTGCCCGACGGGGTCAACTGCGCGACGCTGACCCGCGGCTGCCGGGCGTTGGTGTTCCGGTACGCCACCGCCACCACCGCCACCGGCGGCGCGGAGGACACCTGGGGCGACTACCTCGGCCGGGTCAAGGAGATCGGGTTCACCGCGTGGGACCCGGACCAGGCCACCCCCGCCATGCGGACCGTGGTGCTGGCCCGCTACGCCTACGACGACGCCGGTCGGTTGCGGGCGCGGTGGGACCCGCGGCGGGACCGGGCCGACGGCGGCGTCGTCCGACACCAGTGGGAGACCTACGCCTACCAGGCCGACGGGGTGCTGTCCACGGTCACCCCGCCCGGTCAGGAGTCGTGGCGGTTCCGCTACACCACCGTCCCCGGTGACCCCGGTGCCGGCCGGCTGCACCAGGTGAGCCGGTCCGCACTGGCCGCCGGCACCGCCACCGACACGGTCGTCTACCGGGTGCCGGTCTCCGGCGGCGGCGCCCCGTACGACCTGTCACCGGCCCAGACCGCCCGCTGGGGGCAATCCGAGCCGCCGACCGACGCCACGGCGGTCTTCCCCGCCGACCAGGTGCCCTCGGGTAACCCGGCGACCGGCGCCCTGCCGTCGAGCTGGGAACGCGCGTCGGTGACCTACCTGGACGCCAACGCCCGGGAGGTGAACACCGCCGTCCCCGGCGGGCACGTCACCGCCACCTGGCGGGACGCGCACGGCAACGTGATCCGTTCGCTGACCGCCGCCAACCGGGCCCGGGCGTTGGACGACGCGCCCGGCGACACCCCGGAGCGGGAGAGCGGCCTGGCCCTGGACCACTCCACCGAACAGGTGTGGTCCGACGACGGGCAGCGGCTGCTGTCCACCCTCGCCCCGCGTCGTGAGGTGGTGCTCCCCAGCGGCGCCACCGTCCTCGGTCGCACCCTGACCCGCAACACCTACGACCAGGGCGCGCCGTCGGCCGGCGGCCCTTACCACCTGGTCACCACCCGGGAGGACCTGGTCCGGCACTGGGGGCCGACCGGTGTCGAGGTGGACACCGACAAGCGCACCACCAGCACCGCCTACGACTGGTCGCTGCGCCAGCCGACGGCGACCACCGCGGACCCGGGCGGGCTGGCCCACAGCGTGCGTAGCAGCTACGACCCGGGCACCGCGGTGGAGACCTCGACCACCACAGCGGCCGGTGGCGCCTCGACGGACACCCCAGCCACCCGCCGGACGGTTGTCTACCGGGCCACCGCCGGCTCCGGGCACGCCGAGTGCGACCTGCGGCCGGAGTGGGCCAACCTGCCCTGCCGGGTGCAGCCGGGCGGGCAGCCGGCCGAGGGACCGGAACTGCCGACGACCGGCACCACCTACGACATGTTCCACCAGCCCCGGGTGGTCACCGAACGCACCAGCGCCGGAGTGCTGCGGACCACCACCACCCGGTACGACGAGGCGGGGCGCGAGTACGAGACGACGGTCACCGGGCCGGCCGGCTCCGGCACCGCCGTGCCGGCCGAACGCAAGGTGTACGACCCGGTCACCGGTCTGCTGGTGCGGACCCAGTCGGTCAGCGGCGGCACGGTGACCGCCGAGATCGTGCGCGGCTACGACACGTTGGGCCGGCTGACGTCGTACACCGACGCCGACGGCAACGTCTCGACCACCACGTACGACCTGCGGAGCCGGGTGGCGACCAGCGCCGACGGGCGGGGCACCAGGGTGCACACCTACGACGGCGGCACCGAACGGCGCGGCCTGCTCACCTCCGTGCACGACAGCCAGGCCGGCCTGTTCACCGGCCGTTACGACCCGGACGGCACCCTGGTCTCGGAAAGCTGGCCCAACGGGGTCGTGGTGAGCCGGCAGGTCGACCCGAGCGGTGAGCCGGTCGCGGTGGCGTACACCCGGCCGGGTTGCGCGGCCACCGACTGCACCCTGTTCCGCGAGTCGGTGAACCGCTCCGCCCACGGCCAGGCCCGGGAGATCGTGAGCACGCTGTCGCACCAGGCGTACCGCTACGACCAGGTCGGCCGGCTCACCCAGGTCCAGGTCACCGCGGGAGAGGCCTGCACCACCCGGACGTACGCCTTCGACGCGGCCAGCAACCGCCGGTCGGGCACCGAGTACGGCCCGGCCGGGGACGGGGGTTGCCAGGCCACGAACCCGGCGGCGACCCGGACGTGGAGCTACGACACCGCCGACCGGGCCACCACCGCCGGGTACGCCTACGACACGCTGGGCCGTACCACCCGCGTGCCCGCGGTCGACACCGCGAACCCGGCAGGCGGGCAGGTCACCGTCGGCTACCACGTCACCGACCTGGTGGACACGATCACCCAGGGCGGGCGGAGCACCGACTACCGGCTCGACGTCGGCGGCGAACGGATCCGTTCGTGGACCGACACGGCGGGCACCGAGACGGTCACCGCCGTGCACCACTACGACGGTGACGAGGACACGCCGGTCTGGACGCAGGAGAACGCCACCGACCACACCCGCCCGGTGGCCGGGCTGGCGGAGCTGGCCGGAATCTGGAACAGCGCCGCCGGCACCGTCGGCTGGCAGCTGACCAACCTGCACGGCGACGTGGTCGCCACCATCCATGGCGACGACGCCGGCCTGAGCACGGTCGGTGAGGCGTCCGAGTACGGCATTCCGGACGACGAGGTCGGCGAGCGCCGGTACGGCTGGCTCGGCGGCAAGCTTCGCGCCGCGGACGCCCCATCCGGGCTGGTGCTGATGGGGGTCCGGCTCTACAACCCCGCCACCGGCCGGTTCCTGCAGGTCGACCCCGTCTACGGAGGCAGCTGCGGTCGCTACGAGTACACCTGTGCAGACCCGGCCAACAAGCTGGATCTGGACGGCAAACGCATTTGCGTGTGGAAGTGGTGCTGGAACCGCAGCGGCGGCCACGGTAAGACCCGATGGTGCGGCACCTGCTGGCTCAACCACGGCGCGAAGAAGTTCTACAACTTCACCAACAAGTGGAAGAAGCGCGCCAAGCGCTACGGCAGGGCCTGCGCCTACGGCGCGTTCGGCGGGGTCGTCGCGGACTCCATCAAGAACCGCAAGGCGTTCCGGGGCAAGTGGCGCTCATGGGGCTACGCCGGCTGCTTCGGCTTCATGTACACGAAGTGGTCACGCGGCCGGTGGTGACAGTCGGATGACGCCGCGGGCCGGGCCGTTCGTACCGGCCCGGCCCGCACAGCCGGCGGGCGGCTGCCCGCCGGCTGCCGCTGCTGGCCCCGGTGGTGACCGCATTGTCAACGTCTCCTCGGGGGGGGGCGACCCGGATGGCGACGCCGCAACTGACCTCCTCGTTGACGAAGGAGGCGATGCACGTGCTCACCCCAGCCTCGCGCTGCTGCTCGGCGGCCGGGGAATCACCGTCGCACCGGGCATCACCCACCCGCCATGAACGCATGGTTGCGCGACAACGAGCCCGGGCAGCGGGCCGTTGCGGCGATGACGGCGCTCGGCGGGATCGTGCCGCCCGGGACCAACCTGCACAACCCAACGCTCCCCTCCCCCGCGTTCACCGACCGACAGCGCACCACGTCGCCGCCCACTCACCAACCGCGCCGCGGCCTGAGTGGGTCTGTCAAACGAACGGCTCTGTCTCACGGCGGCAGATCAGTGCTGCTTGATCATGAAGATGCGGATTGCGGCGAGTTCGGCGGCTTGGCCTTCTGCGGATAGATCGTCTCGTGGCGGGCCAGCATGGCGACGAACTCGCCGATCTTCCGCTCGCGGGTCTGCGCCCGTTTGACGGCATTGAGTCGGTGGATGAGGGCGAACCGGTTGGTCTGGGTGAGTACGTCGAACATGGCCTGGGCGGCGGGGTCGGCGGCGATGGCAGCGAGGAGGTCGGCCGGCACCTCGGCTTCCGACGGCGGGGCGTAGGCCGCCGCCCACCGCCCGTCCGCCTTCGCGGCTTCCACCGCGGCGCGGCCTGGGGGCAGCATTCGCCCCTGCGCCTCCAGGCGGGCCACGTTGGCAACGTTGCGTTGTGACCAGGAACTGCGGGGCCGGCGAGGGGTGAACCGGATCCACGAGGTCTCCTGGTCCCGTTTACGGGCCTGCCCGTCGATCCAACCGAAGCACAGGGCCTCGTCGACCGCCTGCTGCCAGGTCAGCGTCGTGACGGTGCCGCCCTTCCTAGTCAGGGCGAGCCAGACGCCGGGCGACGTGGCGTGGTTGGCCGACAACCATGCGCGCAGCGCGTCGGCGTCCGCGACGATCAACTCATCCAGTTCGACGCTCGCCATGACGGCAGGCTAGCCGATACGACCTAGCCACAGCCTCTGCCTGGCAACCAGCCCGAACCGCCGGGCTGCCGACGCACCGGTCGCTCGGCGAGTCGGGGCAGGACCTCGGTTCTCGGGACGATCTCGTCGTCGGGGTGCGCGTCTCGGCTTGCCCACCAGCCGCCGCACGGTCCGCCCTAGGCCAGGTCACGCGCCGACGCGGCGCGCCGTGGCGTCCGTTTGCGTTGCCAGGCGCCGATCACCACGGCCGCCAGCAGCCATGTGGCGAGTAGGACCAGTACGGTGACGCGGACCGTCGCTCCGGCCACGGACGCGCTCAGGGTGGTGAGGTTCGTGCCGGCGTGCAGCAGGATCGCGAGCAGTGCGCTGCCGCCGGTGCGTTGGAAGACCCAGGTGTAGACGACGGCCACGGCCGGCAGCTCCAGGAGCAACGCCCAGGGGAGCGCCCGGCCACCTGCAGGCCCTCGGTGAAGAACAGCGGCAGGTGCCACAGTGCCCAGAGCAGGCCGAGCAGGACGCTCGCCAGGACCGGGCCGTAGCGGTCCAGCATCCGGGGCAGGGCAAACCCGCGCCACCCTGTCTCCTCGCCCAGGCCGTCGGTCAACGCCAGGACCGGCACCAGCACCGCCGCTGAGGCGACACCCTGCTCGAGCATCATCGGGCGGCCGAGTTCACCGGACCACCCGGCGGCGGCCGTGGCCGCCCACACCAGCGCCCAGAACGCCGCCGAGCCAACCAGCACCAGCACGTACCACTGCCAACCGACCCGCCAGCGGGTCAGCCGGGCACCGAGGTCGCGCAGGGCGCCCCCGCCTACGAGCGCAGCTGTCAGGACGGCGGCGATGGCGGCATCCAGGTCCAGAACGTGCCGACGGTCGTGGCCAGCCCTCGGGTGCCACGGCGCGAGGAACCCACACGGCCCAGGTCAGCAGGAACGCCAGCAGGAAGAACGTCGTCGTGGAAATTGACCGGCAAGAGTGCGCACGCCGCTCAGTACCACGGTCCAGCGGCACGGCAAACAGTCCCCCGCGACCTTGATGACGTCGACCGTTGCGAGGAATCGTCAACGGCTGCGGACGGGGTGCCGCGACCGGCCAGCGTTCCCAGCTCGGCAGTGTTCGGCGCAGGGCAAGGATGGCCGGTCGATCACGTCGCGAACAGCGGAGCCAGGTCGACGAAGATGCGGTAGTCGGTGATCAGGCCGGCGCCGTCCCGCGTCCAGATCGACACGGCCGGGACGGTCACCGTCCTGCCGTCCAGCCGGTGGTAGTCGACGGCCAGCTCGACCACCGTGTCGGCGGCCACCTCCCAGTGGTTGACGATGTGGTGACGCAGGCTGCGGATGCTGGCGAAGAAGCCGGTGACGCCTTCGGCGATGGCCGGCCGACCGAGCACCGGCTCGGCGTTGCCGAAGGTGAAGCGGCCGTCGGGTGCGAACAGCGCGGCGAAGCCGTCGGCGTCGCGGTGGTCGACGAGCGCGAAGACCTGGCTGATGACGTCGGTGGGCATGATGCCTCCTCAGCGTGACACGACGGGGTGCGCCGTCGCCTGCGGCAGCAGGCGTGGGAACAGGCCGCCGGCGTTGCCGCCGGCGATCCGGTCGAGCAGGTGCGGGGTTGCGGCGTGCAAGCGGTACAGCCGGGTCCAGCTCTGCCCGGCGTGCTCGGCGGGCATGAAGGGGAAGTCGGTACCGAACACCACCCGGCTGGGGTCGGCCAGCGCGTGCAGGCTCGGCAGGGTGTACGGGTTGGCTGACAGCGCCGTGTCGAAGTAGAGGCGCTGCAGCGCGCCGACCGGGTCGGCCGGCAGCCGGTGGGCGACCGCGGGGCTGATCACCGCCGCGTCGGCGAGCCGGCCGGCGAGGAACGGCACCGTCCCGCCGGCGTGCGCCACGATGAGCCGGAGTCCGGGATAGCGGTCCAGCGCGCCGGCGTAGAGCAGGTTGGCGATCGTGCGGGTGGTGTCGAACGGGAACTCGTAGACCGACGCCGGCAGGTCGAACGTGGGCTGGTCCCGTCCGGCCGGGCGGGCCGGGTGCAGGAACGTCGGTACCTGCCGGCGGTCCAGCTCGGCCAGCACTGGCTCGAACGCGGGGTCGCCCAGGTACTCGCCCCGGTAGTTGGTCAGCAGCCCGATCCCGTCGAGCCGCAGCACGTCGAGGGCGTACGCCAGCTCGTCGAGCGCGGCGTCGATGTCGGGCAGCGGCAGCACGGCGAACGCCCCGAACCGGGTCGGCGTGTCCGCCACCAGCCCGGCGAGGTACTCGTTGAGCTGCCGGGCGAGCCGGCGGGCGAGATCCGCGTCGGCGAAGTGCACGCCGGGCTCGGTGATCGACACCACGGCGGCGCCGATGCCCAGCCCGTCCATCATCGCGAGGCTGGTCGCGGGCGACCAGTCGGGGTAAGCCACGCCGGGGATGGGCCTCAGCAGGCCGGCCGACTCCAGGACGGCGCGGTAGAAGCCGGGGACGACGTGATGATGCACATCGATCGCTGGGCCGGTTACGGCCAGCTCCGGGCCGGTCACGGCCGTACCCCGTAGTGCAGCGCGACGGCTCCCCCGGTCAGGTTGGTCCAGCCGACCTCGGCCCAGCCCGCCGCGCGGAGCAGCCCGGCCAGCTCGGGCTGGCGGTGCCAGGCGTTGATGGACTCCCACAGGTAGACGTATGCCTGGGGGTTGGTGCTGACGAGGCGGGCGATCAACGGCACGACACGACGCAGGTAGCCCAGCCACAGGCGGTGCGCCACCGGGTTCGGCGGATGGCTGAAGTCGCAGACCACCAACCGTCCGCCCGGCCGGCAGACCCGGCGCATCTCGGCGAGCACCCGCCCCACGTCGGCCGTGTTGCGCAGCCCGAAGGACATGGTCACCACGTCGAAGCTGGCATCGGCGAACGGCAACCGCAGCGCATCCCCCGCGACGAACCGGGCCATCCCGACGCGGCGCCGCCCGATCCGCAGCATCCCCAGGGAGAAGTCGCAGCCCACCACCCGTACGCCGGGGCGGTGCACTGCGATCGTGGAGCTGCCCGTACCGGCGGCGACGTCGAGCACGCGGTGCCCCGCCCGGACTCCGGCCACCCGGGCGGCCGCCCGGCCCCACGCGCCGGTGCGGCCGAGCCAGATCGCCGCGCGAGTGCGGTCGTACCCCTCGGCGACCTCGTCGAACATCGCCGAGACCTGCCGTTCGTTCTTGTCGAGCTGGGCGCGGACCATGCGGGGACTCCTTACTTCTCGGCCGGTACGGCGAAGAATTCGAGCTGGATGTGGTCCGGGTCGCGGAAGACCAGGACGGCGTTACGCGGGTCGAGCGTGGCCGGCGCGACCGGCGAGTACGGCACGCCCAGCGCGTCGAGGTGGGCCGCCCAGGCGTCGAGCTCGGCCCGGCCGTTGACGGCGAAGGCCAGGTGATCCAGGCCGGGCCGGCGCTCGTCGAAGCGTTCGGGCGGGGCACCCCGGTGCTCGACGACGCCGACGAGGATCCGGGCGGCACGGTCGGCCAAAATGATCTTGCACCGCTCGCCGCCACCCTCCTCGAACCGCACCACGATGCGCAGCCCGAGCACCTCGGCGTACCAGTCAGCACTGCGCGCGGCATCGGTGACGGTCAGTGCCACGTGCTGCACCCCGGCAAGCTCAGGCATCACATGTGTCCTCGCCGGTCGCGCCGCCCGACGGGCGGCCCCGGTCGAGCAGCAGCACCGGGATGCCGTCGACGATGTCGTACGCGCGGCCACAGCCGGTGCAGGTCAGCGTCCGGCCGTCGGGATCGGCGCGCAGCGGCGCGTGGTCGGTGTCCGGGCAGGCGAGCACGTCGAGCAGGTCGGGGTCGAGGGCGAGGTTGGGCATGGCGTACTCCTGTCGTGAGGGGGTCAGAGCGCGGCGTCCAGCGCCGTGGCGACGTCCCGGCGGAGCCGTCGGTGCAGTACCGCGTTGGGCTCCCGGGCGGTACGGACCTCGACGATCCGTGCACCCGGGCGGGCGAGCTGGTAGGCCAGGTGACCGGGCTCGTCGACGCGGGCGTACCGCCAGCCGGCGGCGGCGGCGACGTGGGCCAGCTCGGCGCCGTGCGGCGTACCGAACAGCTCCTCGAAACCGTCGTCGGTCCCGGCGGCTTCGAGCAGCGAGAAGATTCCGCCGCCGTCGTTGTTGACGACGACGAGCGTCAGGTCGGGTGCCGGCCCGGAGCCGAGCAGCAGGCCGTTCTGGTCGTGCAGGAACGACAGGTCGCCGAGCAGCCCGTACGCCCGGCCGCCGCCCCGCTCCCGGTGCGCCAGCGCGGCGCCGATCGCGGTCGAGACCGCGCCGTCGATGCCGGCGAGTCCGCGGTTGGCCAGCACGGTCAGTCCGGCCCGCGGTCGCATGGTCCGCTCCAGGTCGCGGATCGGCATGCTGGCGGCCACGAACAGCAGGCCACCATCGGGTACCCGCGTCGCCACATCCCGGGCCACCCGCGGCTCGGTCAGTCCGCTTACGTCCAGCACACCGTCCAGGGCGGCGCAGGCCACCCGGTCCAGCGCCTGCCAGCGGGCCAGCCACGCCGGGTCGCGCGGACCGGTCAGGAGCGGCCGATCCAGCGCCGGCACGACCAGCGCCGCGTCCCGGGTGGGGTCGTCCCACGCCGGGTGTGGGTCGACGACCGTGTTCGGTACGTCGCCGTAGCGTCCCAGCAGTTCCCGGGACAGGCCGGGACGGCCGTACGTGACGATCGCCTCGGGGGCCAGCTCGGCGCGGATCGCCGGGTGGGCCAACAGGTCCACATAGGACGTCAGTGCGTGCGGGCCGCGCCGGGCGCTGCTGTGCGGCTCGGCGAGCAGTGGCCAGCCGGCCGCCTCGGCGAACGCGACCGCCCCGGCAGCGTCCGCGCCGGCGCCGGCCACCACCAGCCCGCGCGGGGGTACGACGAGATCCGTCACCGGCGGTGCGGCGGGCGACACGACGGTCCACGCTTCGCCGCCGGCCCGCCCGTCGAGCGGCTCGGGCCACGGGGCCGGCGTACCGTCCAGGCGCGCCTCCCGCAGCGCCACGTTCACGTGCACCGACCCGGTACGGGCCGCATCGACCGCCCGGCTCACCACCGAGCGCCAGTACCGTACCTGCCCACGCCGCCGTTCCGGCACGCCCAGATCGATGAACAGACGCACGGACGCGCCGTACAGCTTGGTCTGGTCGGCCGTCTGGTTGGCGCCGGTGCCGCGCAGCTCCGGCGGCCGGTCCGCGGTGAGCACGATGAGCGGCACCCGGTCGTGGTGCGCCTCCAGGACGGCGGGGTACAGGTTCGCCGCGGCCGTACCGGAGGTGCACACCACGGCGGCGGGACGGCCGCTGGCCCGGGCCAGACCGATCGCCAGGTAGCCGGCGGAGCGCTCGTCGACCCGCACGTGCACGACGATGCGGGGATGTGCCCACAGCGCACGGGCCAGCGGGGCCGAACGGGAGCCCGGCGAGACCACCGCGTCGGTGACCCCGCACCGGCTCAGCTCGTCGGCCAGCACCGTGGCGAGTGCGGTCGCCGGATCGAGCGTCAAGCCGTCCACAGCAGATCCGCCGGGCACTGTCGTCACTGACATGCCTGCTCCTCGACCGGCTCGGCGGGACGGACCATCTCGCGGTGGGTTTCGGCGACCCGGCGCAGCCACCAGCGGGTGCGTTCCGGATCGGCGGGCCGGGACCGCGTCAGCCGCACGGCGTCGATGGCGGGCCTGCGTACCGGAATCTCCCCCGTGACGGGAACCAGCGGATCGACGACCGGGTCGTCCGCGAGCAGCCGCGCGGTGCCCAGACCACAGGCGTACGGCAGCGCCGGCAGCGCCGCCGCGAGCGCCACCCCGGCCGCGAGGCCGACCGAGGTCTCCAGCGCCGATGACACCACCGCGGGCAGGCCGGCCGCCTCGGCGACCCGCAGAGCTCGGCGGACCCCGCCCAGCGGCTGCACCTTGAGGACGACGATGTCGGCCGCGGCGCGCAGGCCGACGATCCGGGTCGGGTCGGCGGCGAGCCGGACCGCCTCGTCGGCGGCGACCGGCACGTCCACGCGCCGGCGTACCGCCGCCAGCTCGGCCAGGCTCCGGCACGGTTGCTCGACGTACTGCAGACCGACCCGGTCCAGCAGGCGGATCATGCGTACCGCCCGCTCCACCTCCCATGCGCCGTTGGCGTCGACCCGGATTGCGCCCCCCGGCCCGAGCGCGTCCCGGACCGCCTGCACGCGATCGAGGTCGTCGCCGGCACTCTGGCCCGGCTCCCCGACCTTCACCTTGGCGGTACGGCAGCCGCCCGACGCCCGCACGATCGCCTGCGCCCGCTCCGGCCCCACCGCGGGTACGGTCACGTTCACCGGCACCGAGGTGCGCACCGGCGCCGGCCAGCCCTCATCCGTCGCCTCCCGGCAGGCGGCCAGCCAGCGCGCCGAGGCCCCGCTGCCGTAGTCGAGGAACGGGGAGAACTCGCCCCACCCGTGCGGGCCGTGCATCAGCACGCCCTCCCGTACGGTGATGCCGCGGAACCGGGTACGCAGCGGGATCGCATACGCGTAGGCGGCCATCACGGCCGTCGCGGAAAGCGGGCAAAGTCCGGCTCACGCCGGGACACGTACGCGTCGCGACCCTCCTGAGCCTCCTCGCTGAGGTAGTACAGCAGCGTGGCGTCACCGGCGAGCTGCTGCACCCCGGCCAGCCCGTCGTCGGCGGCGTTGAGTGACGCCTTCAGCAGACGCAGCGACAGCGGCGAGTGCCGCAGCATCTGCCGGCACCAGGTGACCGTCTCGTCCTCGAGCCGCTCCACCGGAACGACGGCGTTGACCAGGCCCCAGTCCAGGGCCTGCTGGGCGTCGTACTGCCGGCACATGAACCAGATCTCCCGGGCCCGCTTCTGCCCGACCGTACGGGCGAGCAGGCCGCTGCCGTACCCGCCGTCGAACGAGCCCACGCGCGGGCCGGTCTGGCCGAAGCGGGCGTTGTCCGCCGCGATGGTCAGATCGCAGACCAGGTGCAGCACGTGCCCGCCACCGATCGCGTACCCGGCCACCATGGCGACCACCGGCTTGGGTGTACGCCGGATCTGCACCTGCAGGTCCAGCACGTTCAGCCGCTCGGTGCCGTGCACGTCGCGGTACCCGCCGTCGCCGCGGACACGCTGGTCGCCGCCCGAGCAGAACGCCTGGTCGCCGGCGCCGGTCAGGATGATCGCGCCGACCGACGGGTCGTCGCGCGCCTCGTCGAAGGCGCGGCACAGCTCGCTGACGGTGGTCGGGCGGAAGGCGTTGCGTACCTCAGGACGGTTGATGGTGATCTTCGCGATGCCGTCCGCCAGCTCGTAGCGGATGTCCTCATAGTCGCCCTTGGCGTTCCAGATGGTCACGTCTGGTGCTCCTCTTCTCTCGTCAGAATGGCGATCGCCGCGCCGCGGTCGACCTTGCCCGAGGCGAGTCTCGGCAGATCCGGCACGACCAGCAGGCCGCGCGGGGCGGTCCAGCCGGGCGCGTACGTGGCGACATGGCGCCGCAGTGCGGCCAGCGCGGGAGGCCGGCGCGGGTCACTGGGTACGACCGCGGCGACGACCCGCTGACCCCACTCCTCGTCGGCGACGCCGCCCACCACCACGGCCGCCACCGACCGGTGGGCGCCCAGCAGCGCCTCCACCTGCTGCGGATGTACCTTTCGACCGCCGGTGACGATCACCTCGTCCGCCCGCCCGAGCACCTCCAACCGCCCGGAGGCGGTCAACCGGCCCAGATCGTCGGTACGGAACCCGGTGCCATCGAAGGCAGCCGCGGTCAGCGACGGGCGCAGCCGGTATCCCCGCGCCAGGACCGACCCGGCGACGCGTACCCGCCCGTCGGCGTCGATGTCGACCTGCACCCCCGGCAGCGGACGGCCGTCGTACACGCAGCCGCCGCAGGTCTCGGTCATGCCGTAGGTGGCCGTCACCCGTACGCCCGCCGCCCGCGCCTCGGCCAGGAGCGCCGGTGCCGTGGCCGCCCCACCGACCAGTACAGCGCCGAAGTGTCGCAGGTCGGCACCGGCCCGCAGGGCCCGGTAGAGCATGGTGGGTACCAGCGCCACGTATGCGGCGTCAGCACCGGCCAGTGCCGTCGGCTCGAAGTGCTCGCCGAACACGGGTGTCGTTCCGGCGACCAGCGCCCGGACGAGCACCTGCAACCCGGCTATGTGGTACGGCGGCAGGCAGGCCAACCAGCGCCCACCCGGCCGGGCGCCGAGCGCGTCCAGCGACGCCGCCGCCGATCGGCGCAGAGCCTCGGCCGGCAGCTCGACGCCCTTCGGCGTACCGGTCGAGCCGGACGTCACGACCACCGCCGCGACCTCGTCCGGACAGTCGGCCGGGTCGGTCAGCCGCTCGGTCCGGCCGTCGGCCGTCACGACCACGTGCGGGCGCAGCTCGTCGAGAAGGGCGGCGACGCTCGCCGGCGGCCCCGGGGGCACCGGCAGCACCGCCGGACCCCCGTCGAACGCGGCCGCGACCGCGTCGACGAACCGGCTCCCGCCCGGTGCCAGGTGCGCGTGCAGCGGCCGGCCCATCAGGCAGCGTCCCATCGCGCCGGGGCCGCAGCGTCCTGGACGGCGTCGGGGCTGCGCACTGGGCCGGACGCCGCAGAGCCGTCGAGGACCGCGTCGAGCGCGGTGAGCATCGGCCGGAGTTTCAGGTCGGTCTCGGCGTACTCGTCGTCCGGCCTGGAACCGGCCACGATGCCGCAGCCGGCGAACAGTGCCGCTCGATCACCCGATACCAGCGCGGACCGGATCGCCACCGCCATCTCGCCGTCCTGCGCGGCGTCCAACCAGCCGACCGGCGCGGCGTACCAGCCCCGATCGAACGGCTCGTTCCGGGCGATCCAGCGCAGCGCCGCCCGGCGCGGGTAGCCGCCCACCGCGGGCGTCGGGTGCAGGCGCTCGACCAGGTCGAGCAGGCCCACTCCCCGATGCGCCGGTACGGCCGCGGTGACCGTACCGACCAGATGCTGCACGTTTCCCAGCCGCAGGATCCCGGGCCGCGCCGAGGCGCGGACGTCGACGCAGACGTCGCTGAGCACGCGGGCCACGAAATCCGTCACGACGGACTGCTCGTGCCGGGTCTTGACGTT
The DNA here is from genome assembly GCF_004348325.1 of Micromonospora sp. KC213. Lineage (GTDB taxonomy): Bacteria > Actinomycetota > Actinomycetes > Mycobacteriales > Micromonosporaceae > Micromonospora. Next base: position 36,005 of record NZ_SMKF01000030.1, read on the forward strand.
GTCCAGCAGCGACTGCGCACCGGCCGCGTCCGCGGCCGCGGTCGTGCCCCGGGCCGCCGAGCCGGCGAGGCTGTGCGCCGTCACCTCGCCGTGCGCGACCCGTACCAGACACTCGGGCGTGCCGCCGAGGAACCAGTAGCCGGCGAACCTGGCCGCGAAGACGGCGCCCTCGGAGAAGCCCTCGGCGAGGCGGTCCACGGCGGCCGGTACGGCGAACGGCTGGTCGGCGTGCAGGACAACCTGCCGCGCCAGGACCACCTTCGTCAGGTCGCCGCGGTGGATCTCCTCGACGGCCGCGCCGACCGCGCGCCGCCACTGCTCGGCGTCGGGTACGTCGAAGCGGACAACGAGCCTCGGCGGGCTGTCGACCGCCGGGTCCGGCAGCGGCTGCTCATCGGTCTCGGCCAGCAACTGTGCGGCCAGCTCCAGTCGCGCGTCGGCCAGCGCGGTCGGGTCGGCGTCGGCAGCCAGCCGGGCGGTGAGCGCCAGGTGGGTTGAGCCGTCGCCGAGCCGGACCACCTGTGCGGCCGGGCACCAGGTCAGCGAGTCGGGCACCCCACCGGTCGGATGCCAGCGCCCGGGCTGGAACGCGAAGCCGCCGACCAGGAGCGGGAAGCCGGCCCGACCGGCAATCCCCGAGCCGCCGGTGACAAGGCCGCGGGTGTACCTGCGCCACGCGCGGCGTACCACCGCGAACCGGTCGGCACCCTCGGCGGACAGGTCGAGCGAGCTGCCGACGCCCAGCGACTCGACGCCGGTCCAGCGTGACGTCCAGTAGAAGACGCGCCCACTGAGGCGATCAGCGCGCCGTAGCAGGGCCCGAGGCTCGACCCTGGGCAGCGGCCGTGCCCAGGCAACCAGCACCGGACGGCCGTGCCGGCGCGCCGCATCGTGGGCCGCCGCGAAGGCCCGCCGCACGTCGGCCGGGTCGGTCATCGGGTCCAGGCGGCTGGGCGGCGCGGCCGCTGTCCGCGCCGCTGCCGTAGTCATCATGTCTGCGTCTTTCATCAGGTGCCCCAACCGCTCGCGCTCGGACCCGCGCACGGGCGATCGCAATTCCTGTCTCCACCGACCGACTGGCTAGATCCGACCGCCGTTCTGGCGGCTCTGTGGCGGAGGCTGGCAGTCGCAGAAACGCCTGCTTCTCCTGTCGCACCCTCGTCCGGTTCGTGCCATCAGAATCGGCGGCGGAGGGTGGTCGTGGCAGACCACTTCGTGGCGGAAACTGGTGGACCACATGCGGAACGCGGACCGCGGCCATCCAAACCGGCACGCGCAGGTTCCTGACGGCCGTGCGATGGTAAGGCCGGGACGTCCCGAATTGGTAAGACCGGGCCCGCAGCGAAAGGCGGCGGGCAGCCTCGTCAGGCTGCGACCCGGGTGCCCGGTACGCCGAGGCTCGCGCCGCTCAACGGGTCCACGTCCGCACATCGACACGAGCGAGCACAGAGCGATCGCCACACGTCGACACGCTGTGACGCTCGGTCGGCGGCAGAACTGCCCACCTGATCAAGTTCACGGCCCAGGTCGGCTACGGCTTACTGCTGGGCGACGCCTTCGCCGCCTGCGACGCCCAGGTGCGGGATCAGTGGCCCGACCAGGTCACCGCGCACCTCGACTGCGGCTACGACAGCAACCGGACCCGTGACCTGCTCGAAGAGATCGGCTTCGACGCCGAGATCGCCCGCAAGAGGCGTGCCCGCCCCGGTCCACATCGGCAACGCTGAGTAGTCGAGCGGACCAAATCGAACAACCCGCGAGACACCGATGAGACCTCACATATCAGACGTAGGTGATTGTAGGTGTCGCGCTGGCGCCGGCGAGCACCTCGGCCACTCTCACCGCGAGCGCTAGATCGGCGCCACTGGAATGGACGTCGTCACCACGTATAGCCGCGACGAAGGTCTGTATCTGCTTGTCCAGCGGCAATGTCTCCGCAATGCCGATCGGGACGCCGTTGACGGTCAGCAGGTGTGCGGCAAAGGTGTCGTACCAGAACTCGTCGCCGTCGACCAGCCGCACCCGGAACCGGTGATGCTTGACCGTCGCGGAGTTGGTGAAGCGCGACGTGACCAGCGTTTCACCGACACTGATGCCCACGTGCCAGGTTTGCCGCCCCGGCCCCGAGACCTCGCACCGTGCGAACACTTCCGTCACCGGATCCTTGTCGCCGAGGAGGTCGAGCGCCATGGCGATGTCGTGGGGGCCGTAGTCCCAGAGGACGTCGCAGTCCGGGCGCACCGGCCCGTCACCACCGGCGGTACTGGATATCGTGCTCACTGCCCGTCCCGCGATGCGCTCGCGCATCTCGCGGAATGCTGGTGCGTGAAGGTGCTGGTGGCCGACCATGACCGTACTTCCCCGGGCTTCGGCAAGATCCCGGATGGATCGGGTCTCGCTCAGGCTGAGCGCCAGTGGCTTCTCGACCAGCACGGGGAGAGCGGCGTCGAGCGCCAGAGTCGTGATCGCGTAGTGAGTTGTCGCCGGTGAGGCGATGATGACACCGTCTATCGCGGCGTTTCGGATGAGCGCGGCAGGCGAGTCCCAGCGCACCGCGTCAGCGCGCCCGGTTCCTCTGCCCCCGGCCGTGTCGGAGATCAGCACCTCACCGGTCGACCAGATGCGGCCGACGGTTTCGACGTATCTCGAACCCCACCGCCCTGTGCCGATGATCCCCAGCCTTATCCGCTGCACGAGATCACCTGTAGTACTCCTGAGACCACTTGATGAATTTCCGCAGGCCATCGGTGAAGGGAACGGAGGGCTGATAGCCCAGGTGGTCGAACGCCTTGGTCAGGTCCGGGCATCGCCGCATCGGCTCGTCACTGGGGTAACTGTCCGGATAATCCCGCACGGTGTACGTGAGGTCGGGTGCCGGCACATCATCGCGAATCAGGTTCAACAGGTCGATGATGGAGATTTCCGGTTCTGATGCACCGACGTTGTACGCCTCGCCCGGACGCCCACGCAACAGCGCCAGCAGGAACCCGGTGATCGCGTCCGTCGCGTAACAGAAGGTACGGGTCTGACTCCCGTCGCCGTAGACGTCGATCGCCTGCCCATTCGAGAGCCGAGCCGCGATGTTCGGCATGATGCGATAGTCTTCGCGACTCAGGCCGGGCCCATAGACGTTGAACGGCCGTACGATCACCGCCTCCACGCCGAATTGTTGTACGTAGACCCGCAACAGACTCTCGCCGAATCGCTTCGACTCGTCATAGCAGCTTCGCGGACCGAGGCACGAGACGTTCCCGTTGTAGTCCTCGGACGTCGGCACATGGGCGGCGTCGGGGTTCCCGTAGATCTCCGATGACGACAGGAACACGAGCCTTGCCTCATCGGTACGGGCGACGTCGAGCATGTTCCGCAGGCCCTGGGTGGCGACGTCCATGGTTTCCAACGGGAACTTACGGTAGTAATACGGGCTGGCGATGCCGGCCGCATGAACGACGAAGTCGACTTTCGAGTCCGGGCGGAAGGGCCGAATCACGTCGTGTTCGATGTATGTGATGTGCGGGTCCTCCGGCGGTGCGGTGCCGGCGTCGGCGGGCGTCCTCAGGTTGTCCATCGCCAATACGTGGCAGGGCTCGCGCAGATACGCGGAATTGAGCCTCCGGAAGACGGCCGTCAAGTACTGGCCCACGAAGCCGCGAGCGCCTGTTATCAGGACACTCTTGCCGTCGAACCGCTGTGCGTACACCCCCAGGCCGACGCAGATGTCGTCAATATCCGAATCGATGAGTGAACTCAATCAACTGCCCTCCCCGTCCAGCCGTTCCAATGTCAGAGGATTCAACCAGAGACCAGACCAGTCCGCGTGGCCGGCGACGATGTTGTCGTAGTAGTTCCATGCGAAGACAAGTGCGCAGTATCGCTGAGCGGACACCTCCGCGAGCTTCTCGGGGCCGACCACGGGTATGTGTGTGCCGGGCGTGAAGAGTCCCCGCTTGAGGGGGCTGTCTTCCACTATGAACTCGAAATCGTTCGCATCGAGTGCGAAGGAATACATGAGGGTCGTCAGTTTCGCCGGCGCCCCGTAACCACATAAGCGCCATCCGTCGTCCTTCAGGGACGCGACGTGCTCACGCAATCTCTTCCCCTGCGTCCGGATACGCTCCCCGAAGCTCTCGTACGTTCGGGCGGAGAAGAGCGCCGCCGCCTCCTCGGATTTCACGAGCTCCGCCACTCGTGGGCTCACGACACGATTGTCGCTCGCTACGTAGACACGGATCGAGCCTCCATGGGTAGGAACCCGCTCCACGTCGAACAATGTCATTCCCATACGGTCGAAGAAGCGGACCAGCGGGCGGACGGTGTGGTATGCGACATGCTCATGGTAGATCGTGTCGAATAGCAGACCCTCGACGACATCAGCGAGGTAGGAGACCTCGAAGATGAACACCCCGCGAGAGCCGAGCATTGTGCGGACGGCAGAAGTGGCCTGCTCCAGATCACCGATGTGAGCGAAGACGTTGTTCGCCGTGACCAGGTCCGCGGGGCCGAATCTGTGTCGCAGGTCGAGCGCGACGGCGGGGTCCAGGAAGGCCACCGTTGTGGGAATTCCCCGGGATTCGGCGATCTCGGCGATCCCACGCGCGGGCTCGACGCCGTGCACACGGGTCACTCCGTGATCGACGAACTGCCGCAACAGTGTTCCGTCGTTCGATCCGATGTCGATGACGAACGACTTCTCATCGAGGCCGAGCAGGTCGATCGCCCGCCTGGCGTAATTCGAGAAGTGCTGGACGAATGACGGAGACGTCCCCGATGCGTAGACATAGTTGTCGAACAGGGTCGACGGGCTGACCACCGCGGCCAGCTGGAGGTGTCCACAACGCGGCGACGGACAGAGCTGGAGGTCCAGGGGATAGCGCGCTTGGTCCTTCGGCTTGTCCACGAACTCGTTCGCGCAAGGTGTGGGCGGGAGCGACAGGACCACATGATCGACCGTTTCCGTCCCGCACAGCGCACACGTGCGGCGTTCATGCATCGAGCTCACGACGGCGTTCCCGTGTCGACCTCGGAAGCGTTCGGGTCGACGGTGTACTGGTACTGCCCGGTGAACCGAGACCAGCTGACATCGAACATCGACGGTACGCGCACCACATCACTCTCGTGGGACTCGTGGTCGCGCTTGTTCCGTGCGAACGTCATGAACGTGGTCCGCTCAGGGAAGTACATCACGTGCGCAACGCGGGGTGGCGTGAAGAAGAGCTGGCCCGTCTTGAAGGTTCTTACCTGAACGCTTTCTGCGCCGTCCACAGGTCTCCACCCGTAAACGATGCTGCCGGACAAGACGTACGCGTAGTGCCAGTCGGTCTTGTGATAGTGGTTCGCGCGAACAGCGCCAGGGTGGCTCTCGATGAGCGCTACCGAGGTGAACCTCTCGAGCAGCACGTTGAGAATACTGCCCGCCGCGTTGACGAAGGGTTCATCCAGTGGAACGTGCGGGTCGTCGGGGTAACGTTCCTCATCCACGCTCTTCGTGTACTCAGCATGTGACAGCGGGTGTGGCTGTGAGTTCATTGTTTCCTCCCAAGCGGAACCACGGAGCAGGGCCCGCGTCCGGCGATGTCTTGTTCCCGTCAGTACGCCTTGTCGCGCAGCAGCCCCGCCGCGAACCGCCCCGCTCTCACCGCGATCGCCATGATGGTGAGGGTCGGGTTCTGCCAGCCGCCGGAGGGGAAGCAGGCGCCGTCGGCGACGAAGACGTTCGGTGCGTCCCAGCAGCGATTGTTCCGGTCCACGACGGAGTCGGCCGGTGACCGGCCCATCCGGGCGGTACCCAGGTCATGGACGTTGCGGCCGGGCGCCGTCAGCGTATCCGCGACGGCGGTGAGCCTCAGGCCGGCGACCCACGCGGCCCGCTCGACCTCGCTCCGCATGGCGTGGTAGAGCCGGTCCTCGTGCGGCCCGTATCCACATTCGATGATCGGCACGGGGACACCCCACCGGTCTCGGGTGTCGCTGAGCCGCACCCGGTTGTGCCAGTACGGCAGCATCTCCCCCTGCGCGTCGATTCCGCCCGGCGCCGGACCGGAGTCGCCGCGCTGCAGCGTCACCCAGAGGGCGAACGGGCGGACGTCGCCAGTCTCCGGCTGCGGCGGCGGGACGAGCAGGCCGCTCTGGCGGCCGGCCGGCGGGTGGGTGGGCATCGGCGGGTGAC
>NZ_SMKF01000310.1 GCF_004348325.1 Micromonospora sp. KC213
CCGCCGGGCCGACCGTCGTCGCCGCCCCGCCCGACCAGGTACGGCTGACCGACCGGCGCGACGACATCGCCCTGTCCTGGCGGTACCCGCCGCGAGCGGAGGGCCCGGTGGTGGTCGCGGGCGGCCGGGCCGGACAGGAGACGCGCGCCTTCCAGGAACTGCCCGCCGGCACGGAGAGCTTTGTCGTGTACGGCCTGGACCGCACCAACGACTACTGCTTCACGATCGCGGTGGTCTGGTCGACCGAGATCGTGGCCCGCTCCGGTCAGGTCTGCACGAAGCGCCACTGACGACACCATCCGCGTCGGTGATGTGGTCACCCGGCGGCCCGGCTCGTTTGGTGGGCCTCGTGTCGCGCGGTATGTTTCTCAGTTCAGACACAAAAAGGAATGGCGTCGAATGCCATTCCTGAAGCGATTGTAATTGACGAGGAGACGGCTTGTCAACGCATTCCGACGGTTCCGTGGCGCAGCAGCCGGACGACGACGAGATCGGCCGCGAACAGGTGTACGTCTCGCTGCTCTACGGCCGGCTCGACGACCTGCGCGAGCAGGCCGCCCGGCGGCTGACCGAGGAACTGCGCCGCACCGGCGGCAGCCTGCAGGACCGCTCCCAACGGGACAGCGCCGTACGGATGTACGCCGATCAGGTCGAGCAGTTCTCCGCCGTGGAGAACGGGCTCTGCTTCGGCCGGCTCGACGGCGACGACGGCACCCGGCACTACATCGGCCGGATCGGCATCTTCGACACCACGGGCGACTACGACCCCCTGCTGATGGACTGGCGTGCCCCCGCCGCCCGGCCCTTCTACCTGGCCACCGCCGCCAACCCGCAGGGCGTACGGCGTCGGCGGCACCTGCGTACCCGGCAGCGCAAGGTCACCGCCATCAATGACGAGGTGCTGGACATCACCACCGCCTCCCCCACCGCCCACGAGGAACTCACCGGCGAGGCGTCGCTGCTGGCCGCGCTCAACGCGGGGCGTACCGGGCGGATGCGCGACATCGTGGAGACCATCCAGGTCGAGCAGGACCGGATCATCCGGGCCGACCTGCCAGGGGTGCTGGTGGTGCAGGGCGGCCCCGGCACCGGCAAGACCGCGGTGGCGCTGCACCGGGCGGCGTACCTGCTCTACACCCACCGGCGGGAACTGGCCACCCGGGGCGTGCTGCTGGTCGGCCCGAACGCCACCTTCCTGCGCTACATCTCCCAGGTGCTGCCCGCGCTGGCGGAGACGGGGGTGCTGCTGCGTACCCCCGGCGACCTCTTCCCCGGGGTGCGGGCGCGACGCGCGGAGCCGGCGCGGGTCGCGGCGCTCAAGGGCCGGCCGGTGATGACGGAGGTGCTCGCCGCCGCGGTACGCGACCGGCAGTGGGTGCCGGACGAACCGCTGGCGGTCGAGGTCGAACGGGAGACGCTGCTGCTGGATCCGCACACCGTCCGGCAGGCCCGCGACCGGGTACGCCGTTCCGGCCGGCCGCACAACCTGGCCCGGGCGCTGTTCGACGTCGAGATCGTGCACGCCCTCGCCGAGCAGGTTGCCGAACGGATCGGCGCGGACCCGCTGGGCGGGGAGAACCTGCTCTCCGAGGCCGACCGCGCCGAGATCCGCCGCGAGCTGCGCGAGGAGCCCGGGGTCCGCGCCACGCTGGACGAGCTGTGGCCGGTGCTCACCCCCCAGCGCCTGCTGACCGACCTGTACGCCTCGACGGAACGGATCGCCACCGCCGCGCCGATGCTCACCGCCGCCGAGCGGGCCCTGCTGCACCGGACTCCGGGCGGCGGCTGGAGCCCGGCCGACGTGCCGCTGCTGGACGAGGCTGCCGAGCTGCTCGGCGAGGACGAACGGGCCACCGCGGCCCGCCGGGAACGCCTCCGCGCCCTGCAACGCGAGTACGCCGAGGGTGTGTTGGAGATCTGGCGGGGCTCGCGCTCGATCGACGTCGAGGACGAGGCCGACGGCGGTGAGATCCTCGGGGTGACCGATCTGCTCGACGCCGACCGGCTGCTGGAGCGGCAGGAGGAGGCGGACCGGCTGACCACCGCCCAGCGTGCCGCCGCGGACCGGAGCTGGGCGTTCGGGCACGTCATTGTCGACGAGGCGCAGGAGCTGTCGCCGATGGCCTGGCGGTTGCTGATGCGCCGTTGTCCCAGCCGGTCGATGACCATCGTCGGCGACGTGGCGCAGACCGGCGCGCTCGCCGGCACCCCGTCCTGGGCGGAGGCGCTGGAGCCGTACGTGGCGCAACGCTGGCGGTTGGAGGAGCTGACCGTCAGCTACCGCACCCCGGCGGAGATCATGGCGGTCGCCGCCGACGTGCTCGCCGAGATCGACCCGGCGCTGCGCCCACCCCGCTCGGTCCGCGCCACCGGCGTACCCCCGTGGGACCGGGTTGTCGACGAGGCGGCGCTGGCCGACGAGTTGGTCGCGGCGACCGCCCGGGAGGCCGCCGGGCAGGCCGACGGCCGGCTCGGGGTGATCGTGCCCGCGGGACGCGCCGAGGAGTTGGCCGCGGCCGTGGTGGCCGCGCTGCCGGAGGCGGCCGTCGGCGAGCAGCCCGAACTGGAGAGCCGGGTGGTGGTGCTCACCGTCGACCAGGTCAAGGGCCTGGAGTTCGACAGCGTCCTGGTCGTCGACCCGGACCGCATCGTGGCGGAGTCTCCCCGGGGTCGCAGCGACCTCTACGTCGCCCTCACCCGCGCCACCCAACGCCTCGGCGTCCTGCGC
>NZ_SMKF01000311.1 GCF_004348325.1 Micromonospora sp. KC213
GCCCCGGCCGGTCGCCGGGTTGACCCAGACGCAGATGGACAACGCCAAGGTGATCGTCGACGTGGGCGTCGGGATGGGCATGCCGAAGCGGGGCCTGGTGGTCGCCATCGCCACCGCGATGCAGGAGAGCAACCTGTACAACCTGGCCAGCGACGTGCTGCCCGAGTCGTTCGACCACCCGCACCAGGGCAGCGGCGCCGACCACGACTCGGTCGGGTTGTTCCAGCAGCGTCCGAGCAGCGGTTGGGGCACCGTCGCTGAACTCATGCGCCCCGCCTACGCCGCCCGGGCGTTCTACGCGGCGCTGCGCGAGGTGCCGGGCTGGCAGGACATGAGCATCACCGCCGCCGCACAGGCCGTGCAGGTCTCCGCTTTCCCCGACGCGTACGCCAAGCACGAGGAGCGGGCGCGGATGGTGGTCGCCGCGTTGACCTGAGTGCACCCAGGCCGGGTCAGGCCACCCTGGTGCCCGGCTCCGGTCGCTCCACCGACACCTCCGAGGTTCCGGTGGCGATCCGGGTTGCCGGCACTCCGCCCGCCGACGCCGCGGCGGTCGGGGTTTCCGCCGGCACCACCGCGGTTGGCACCCCGGCCAGGATCCGGTCCGCCCGTGCCTCGCGGCGGCGACGCTCGTGCAGCGCCGCCTCGAACTCCCGGCGGGCCCGTACCGCCTCGGCGTACACCCGCTCCCGTACCTGCCGGGCCTCCTCCCGCGCCGCGTCGAGTTCACCGCGCGCCCGTGCGAGAATCTCGGCCGCCTCCCGCTCCAGGACCGAGACGTCCCGGCGGGCGGACGCCGGCGCGCCCCCGGTGGCCAGTCCCGACCGGTCGACCAGCCCACGCAGCAGGGTCGCCTCCTGCCGGATCTGGTCCCACTCCCGGCCCGTGCCGGCAGCCGCCTCGGCCCGCGCGGCCAGGCGGGTCAACCGGACTCCCAGCTCGTCCAGGCAGGAATCAACCTGCCGGCAGTCGTAGCCGCTGTCAACGACGGAGAATCTCATGCTGTCGCCCCCCAGGAAGCTGGTACCTGTACCCAGCTCGATCCTGGCGCGCGGCGGCGCCCCGGGGAGGGAATCGGGAAAAATGTTCAGTAACTGAGTGTCACCCTCGGTTACCCCATCAGCCGCGTTTGGGCAGCACGACCACCCGGCCGAAGAACTCGTCGATGCGACGGACCACGTCGTTGAAGTCGTCCAGGTCGATCGGCTTGGTCACGTACGCGTTGGCCTGCAGGGTGTAGCTGCCGACGATGTCGTTGTCGGCATTGGAGGTGGTGAGCACGACGATCGGGATGGTCCGTAGATCTTCGTCCCGCTTGACCTCGCCGAGCACCTGCCGCCCGTCCATCCGCGGCATGTTGAGATCCAGCAGGATGACGTCCGGGCGCTGGGCCTCGGCGTGCCGCCCCTCGCGGCGCAGAAACTCCATCGCCTCCTGGCCGTCACTGACCACGTCGATGACCTTTTCGATCTCCGAGTCCACGAGGGCCTCCTCGATCATCAGGACATCGCCCGGATCGTCGTCGACGACCAGGATACGGACGGGCTGCACAGCGCCTCGGCCCATGGGGTTCACACCTGTCTCGTGTCGACGGTCGGGCAGCCACCTGCCCCGGTCGCCCGCTGGCGGGGAATCTAGCCGATCAGGCACGCGGGGACACTGTCGGGTCCACCGCGTCGGGCACGTACCGGAGCACGTCGGCCAGCCCGGTCACCTGAAGCACCCGGTCGACTCGGCCACGCGCCCCGGTCAGCCGCAGCCATCCCCCCGCGGCGGAGGCACGGTTGTCACCACGGACGAACGCCGCGATGCCGGTGGAATCGCAGAAGGTCAGCGCGGACAGGTCGAGCAGCAAATGGCGTTCACCCTCGGCGGCCAGCCGGTCTATGGTGTCATTCAGCTCACCCGAGGTGCTGAGGTCCAGCTCCCCCGCCAGCCGCAGGCATACCCCGCCGCCATCGCGTGGGCTGTGCGTGACGGTGAACGTCAAGGTCGCCCCTCTCACTCGCACCCCTCAGATCCTTGCAGTGGAGCAAGTATAAGCAGTGACGCAGTCACGGCAACGGAACCGCCGCGACCGCCGTGAAGCCTTCCGAGGGACCAGCCGCGCACCGGGCCGCCGCCAGCGCACCTGCGAGCCGATGCGCCAGCGCGCCCACAGCGCGCGGCGAGCGGGATTGTTACGATCCCGGGAAATCCCTGCCCGATCGGCAGCCTGCGGAAAGGTGATCGTGGTGCCATCTGGGAGGAAGCCTGAGGCGGCTCCACTGAGCATGTCCGTCGACCGTGCGAATCCGGAAGCACCGGTCATCTCGATCGGCGGTGACCTCGCGTTCACCACCGTCGAGCCGCTGCGCGCCGAGGTCGACCGGGCACTCGCGGAACGTCCCAGCGTCATCGTCCTCGACTTCGCCCAACTGCTCTTCATCGACAGCACCGGGCTGGCTGTCATCGTGCACGCGTGGCGGGAGGGGCAGCACTGCGGCACCACCCTCCGGCTGCGTAACATCCCGCGCTTCCTGGAAACCATCCTCGACATAACCGGCGTCACCGGGCTGTTGGCGCGACCGCCAGCCGGCCCCGGCGTCGACCACCCCGGCACCGGGCTTCCCGGCCGCCCCGTCGCCACCACCTGAACCCGGCCAGGCGGGGTGGCCCCCGACC
>NZ_SMKF01000312.1 GCF_004348325.1 Micromonospora sp. KC213
CCCCACCGCCGCGGCCCCCGCCGCCACAAAGCCCAAGCCGAAGTCCAAACCCAAACCGAAGCCGAAGCGCAGGGTGATCGCCCCGGTGGCCGGCCTGGACCGGGCGCAGATGGACAACGCCATCCGGATCGTCGACGCCGGACGGAAGATGGGTGCGCCGCGGCGTGCCCTGGTCATCGCGGTCGCCACCGCCATGCAGGAGAGCACCCTCTACAACTACGCCAGCGGGGTGCTGCCCGAGTCGCAGAACTACCCGCACCAGGCCATCGGCTGGGACCACGACTCGGTCGGGCTGTTCCAGCAGCGGCCCAGCAGCGGCTGGGGCACCGTCGCCGACCTGATGAACCCGGAGTACGCCACCCGGGCGTTCCTCGCCGTGCTGCTGGAGATTCCCGGCTGGCAGAGCCTCCCGCTGGCCGTCGCGGCGCAGGCTGTGCAGATTTCCGCCTTCCCCGACGCGTACGCCCAGCACGAGTGGCGCGCGACCGAGGTGGTCGAGGCCGTCCTCGGCTGATAATGCGGACCATTGCGGACGGTTGGTTGCCGGCCCGGGGTAAACATGAGGGAGGACACCGAACGGAGGACGACATGTCACTGGTGCAGCGGATCAGCGCTTTCCTGCGGTCCCCGAAGGGGCAGCAGCTGGTCGACCGGGGCCGGCGTGAGCTGGCCAAGCCCGAGAACCAGACCAAACTGAAGCAGCTGGCGAGCCGGCTCTCCGCCGGCCGCCGTCGCTGACCGTCACATTCACGCCTCGACACCGGGAGCCTTCGTGACCGACGCCGCACCCGTCGACGACGAGCCGACCATCCCCACTCCGACGCCGGCCACCCCCACCCACGCCGCCGCCCCGGCAGCCGTGCCCGGCACGGCGGATGCTCCCGAGGCGCCGCCCGCGACGCTCTGGGACCGGATGCGCGACGACCCGCAGTACGCGCCGGAACACCTCGCCCTGGAAGCGGTCCGCCGGCTCGGGCCGGAGGCCGCCGAGTGGGCCGTCCGGGCCCGCGCCGAACGGTCCGACGCCACCGCCGAGCAGCTCGCCGACCAGGCCGTCCGCAGGTTCGTCAACCGGGCCCGTCTCTCCGGGGCGGTCTCCGGCGCGGCCGGCCTGCCCGGCGCGGTCATCGACGTCGGCGTGCTGGCCTGGACGCAGGCCCGGATGGTGCTGCACATCGCCGCGGCGTACGGCATCGACCCGGTTCACCCGGACCGGGCCACCGACCTGCTGGTGTTGCAGAAGGTGCACAAGGTGGCGGAGACCGCCCGGCTGGCCCTCGGGGTGGCCGCCGGTCGGGAACGGGCCGGGGCACTCTTCGGTCACGGGGCGCAGCGTCCGCTCGGCCGAGTGATGCTGCAACTCGGCGTCCGGCTGGCGCGGATGGCCGGCATGCGGGCCGCCAAGCGGATGTTCGCCAAGGTCGTCCCCGGCGCCGCGATCATCCTCGGCACCTGGGCCAACTCCTCGGCCACCAAGGATCTCGCCGAACGGGCCCGGGCGCTGTACCGGGCCACTCGGCCGGGCCTGCCGCAGCCCCGGCAGCCCTGAGCCCAGGGAGCCACACGTGCGGCACGGGAGCGGGCCACGGCACCTGGCGTCCGGAGGTGCCGTGGTTGTGCCGTTGGCAGGCCCGTGCCCTCCGCAGGCCCATGAGCCTGTACCCCGGCGCGGGTCGCCCGAACCCCCGCCGTGATCGCCTCCGGATGCGGCAGACGGCGGTGTCTGAGGCCGCGGATACCTGTTTGTCGCAGGCCGAGTCGATCATTCGGCTGCAGGCCGGGGGGTCAGAGTCGCCAGCCGGCGGCCGGGAAGGTCACCTCGGCGAGCCGGTTCTGCCCGGCGGCGTTGGGGTGGAACCAGTCCAGCGAATTGACCTCGGCGAGGGTGAAGCGGGCGCGGTGGACCGCGCCGCCGTCGTGCCGGCAGCGCGACCCGTACGCCCGGCAGGCGGCCTTCAGTTCCGCGTTGTAGGCGTCGATGCGCTCCCGGAAGGCGGCCCGGCGGGCCCGGTCCGCGGGTGCGGTGGAGGTCGGGTTGGCCAGTAGCGCGGGGCAGATCCCGGTCCGCCACGCCCGGACGGCCCGCGGCTCGGTGTGCCCGATCTCCCAGAGCCGGTTCAGGTCGGGGATGCTGGCCACCAGCACCCGCGCCTTCGGCCGGCCCTCGCGCAACACCCGCAGCCCTCGGTCGACCTGACTGCGGAAGGTCGACACCGGCGTCATCCGGTCGATGTCGCCCCGGCAGGCGTCGTTCGCGCCGATCAGCACGGTGACGTAGTCGGCCCGGTCGCGTACGGCGGCCTCGGCCTGCCCGGCCAGCGCGTCGGCGCGCGCCCCGGCAGCGGCGTGGTTGCGCGCCCGGCCGCGGATCGCCGGGTGGGCGTCGAGCAGCCGGCGGTAGTGGCTCTCCACCCGGATACCGTCACCGGTGGACCACGAGTTGCGCCGGCAGGAGGTGAGTACCAGGCAGGAGCCGAAGCCGGTGCTGATCGAGTCGCCCAGCGCCGCCATGGTCGCGGGTAGGCCGGGTGGGCCGGACTCGCGGGAGGGGCG
>NZ_SMKF01000313.1 GCF_004348325.1 Micromonospora sp. KC213
GGACGGCGGGGTGCCGGAGCCGAGAAAGCGACCGACGGTGGCGCTGAACTCCCGCCAGCCGTCGCGCTCTCCGGCCAGCGCCCGCCGGCCGGAGTCGGTGAGCTGGTAGGTGCGTCGTTCACGACCGTTGACGGTGCTCCACGAGCTGACCACGTGCCCGGCCCGCTCCAGCCGCCGCAGCGCCGGATAGATGGTGCCGGTGGGCAGATCGAGGCTGCCGTCGCTGCGTGCCCGCAACGCCTCGATGATGGCGTACCCGTGCAGGGCACCCTGTTCCAGCACCGCCAACAGCAGCGCGTCGAGGTGTCCGTGCAGCGACTGGGCCTTCATGCGTAGGAAGCCTACTTGTGGGTCCTCCGGACCGCCAGCGGGGTGCGGGGTCCGCATCCACAGGACGGACCACTAGGGTATGTGCCCAGAGTCACTGGTCGGCGGAAGCCGTCGACCAGTGGGCAACCCGACGCACACGGAGGTCAGCGTGGTCCGCCAGTCGCCCCAACGGCCCGACGCCGACGAGCCCGAGCTCGACGCCACCGACGGGCCGGTCGATTCCGCATCGGAACGCGGCGCCGCCAACCGCGCCCTCTGGGACGAGCTGCGGATCGACCCGGTGGAGATCGCCCTGCCCGCCGGCACCGGCTTCACCCTGCGGGCGTACCGGCCGGCGCGGGAGCTGACCCCCACCGACGTCGCCGAGCGCGACGAGGACGACCCCTTCCTGGCCCGCCGCCAGGTCGTCGAGACCGACGAGGACGACGAGGAGGTGGTGATCCTCGACGAGGAGTTCGCCGCCCTCACCGCCGAGGAGGACGAGCAGGAGGCCGAGGGTCGCCGTAAGGGCGACGCCGCGGACGCCGACTCCGAGGACGCCGACTCCGAGGACGCCGACTCCGAGGACGCCGACGAGGCGACCGGCGGCGAGGAGGTCCCGCTCTTCCTGACCCACAAGGGCCGGCTGCTGCTCTTCAAGACCCCCGAGGCGCTGGTCAGCTTCATCCGGTCCGGCGCGCCGAACGACATGTCCCAACTGGACAGCTGGCAGGAGCTGACCGAACGGGTGGAGCCGGCCGACATCGCGCCGCTCGACGAGGACATGTACGAACTGGACCTGGTCGTGGAGAACCTGCGCGGCGGGCACGACACCTGGGACCCCACGCTGCTGATCGAGGCCGGCGAGGTCGCCCGTGACCTGGCGTACGCGCTGCGACTGCCGGCGGTGCTGGACATGCTCTCCGCCGGCTCCAGCCTCGACGACCTCGACGAGGCGCTGCGGGCGTCTGTCAATGGTGGGATCGGAGGATTCTTCGGCCGCCGACGGCTGAAGAAAATCGGAGCGCAGACCGCCAGCCTGGGTTGGCGCACCATTGTCGGCAAGATCTCTGCCGTGGTGGACTGGCGCGACTGACCTCGACCAGGGAGCATCAGTCTCTGGCAGAAAAGACCTGTGTCCCGGGAGGAGGACGACGCCGTGGCGCTCGTGCGCGTGTACTGCGGTCTGGCCTCGGCGGATCCGGCCGACCGACCGGCATCGGCCGGATCGACGCTGACGTCCGCTGTGGTCGACGACGCAGGCCGTCTGCTGCACGTCTGCGAGATCAGCGACGAACCGGCGGGCTACGCCCAGCTGGTCACGCTGCTCGTGGAGCGGTCGGGCGGGCTGAGCGGCGCGGCGATCGCGGCCGACAGCGACGACCACACGGTCACGTCGCTGTTGAGCGCCGCCGGGCGTCCACTCGCGATCGCCGACGACGACTCGGTCGACGACTTCGCCGAGCGTTTCGCCGACGACGACTCGCTGGATGAGATGCAGTCCCCGCCGGCCGAGCGACGGGCGGTTGGCCTGGCGCGCGCCCTCCAGGCGGGCGCTCTCTCCGCGGTCACCCTGCCGGCACCTCGGGATCTGGCCAACTACAAGCAGGTCCTGTCGGCGCACGGCGCCCTCTCCAGCGGTCGCCACTCCGCCGCCGTGGCGCTGCGCGAGGTGCTTCGCGAGCTCTACCCCGCCGCCCTGCGGGCGTACCCGGACCCGGCCGAGCCGGTGCCGCTGGCCGTCCTGGACGCCCTCCCCGAGCCCGGCATGCTCTCCGGCACGACCACTCAGGGCCGGGAGGTCTCGGTCGCCGTCGACGCGGTCGCGGCACACCTGGCCGCCGACGGGGTGGCCGAGGCCGACGAGATCGACGCCGCGGTGACCGCGCTACGGGTGGCCGTCTCCGAGACGCCCCGGCGGGCCACGGTCAACCGGGCGCTCACCGCCGCGGTCGCCGAGACCGTCCGGCAGGCGGTCGCCGCGGTACGGGCCTGCGACGCCGGCTGTGAGGCCCTGGTCAGCACGCTCACCGCCCGCACCAGCACGGCGACGCCGGCACCGGGCCGACGCGCCGCCGCCCGCCGCGGCGAACCGGTCGCCGACCTGCCCGGGATCAGCGGCACCGGGGGCGGGCTGCGCGCCGTACGCTCGACCGAGCCCGCCACGCCC
>NZ_SMKF01000314.1 GCF_004348325.1 Micromonospora sp. KC213
CCGTCCGGGCCGTCCCCGCCCTCCTCGCTTCCCGCGCGCGAATCCGGAGGATCCTGGTGGGAAACGGTCCCTGGCGGTGCCTGTTCGTGCCGAGATCTCTCCCCGTGCCGGGAGGCGTCGGCCCCGCCGGCCGGCTCACCGACGCCGAGTTCGTACAGGAACCGGCTGGGTTGCTCCTCGTGGTCGTCGCCACCGACGGCGGCCGAGGCGACGGCGGTGACCAGCAATCGCCGCCGCGCCCGGGTCACCGCGACGTGGAAGAGCCGGCGTTCCTCGTCCAGCAGGGCGGAGGTCTGCCCGACCAGACCAGCCCGCACGCCGGTGCCGTCGGCCCGGCCGGCGAGCACGTCGACCAGCCGCTCCGAGCCGAGCAGACTGCCCCGCAGCCGCAGGTCGGGCCAGATGCCCTCCTGAACCCCGGCCACCGCGACCAGGTCCCACTCCAGGCCCTTCGCGGCGTGCGCGGTGAGCAGCCGGACAGCGTCGCCCCGGTCGGCGCTGGCGGCCAGGGTGTCGGCGGGCAGATCCTGGCCGAGCACGTGGTCGAGGAAGACCTCGGTCCGGGCACCGGGCAGCCGGTCGGTGAACCGGGCCGCCGCGTCGAAGAGCACCAGCACGGCGTCCAGGTCACGGTCGGCGGCCTCGGCCCGCCACCGCTGGGCGGTCTCGTGCTCGCCGGTGGCGGCCCGCCCCCGGTTGATCGCGCCGGCCCAGCGTTCGGCCAGCCCGCTGGCCTGCCACACCGCCCAGAGCACATCCTCGGCGGTGGCACCCGGGGTGGCCGCCGCCCGCCGTGCGGTCGCCAGCAGCTCCGCCACCGTACGGGCGGGCTCCACCCAGCGCCGGTCGATCCCGGCCAGCTCGGCCGGGTCACGCAGCGCCGCCACGATCAGCTCGCCGGAGGGGCGACGGTCACCGCCGGCCAGCGCGAGAGCCCGTAGCCCCTGCCGCAGCCGCCGCTCGGCCAGCGGGTCGGCCCCGCCCAGCGGGGAGTGCAGCAGGGCGACCGCCGCCTCCTCGTCCAGCCGTTCCGGCTCCAGCGCGCAGCGCAGCAGGAGCAGCAGCGGCGCGACCCCCGGTTGCAGGTGCAGCGGCAGGTCCTCCCCGTGCACGACGGTCGGCACCCCGGCGGTGTGCAGGGCTCGGCGCAGCGAGGGCAGGTGCAGGTGGGTGGAGCGGACCAGCACCGCCATCTCGGACCACGGCACGCCGTCGAGCAGGTGCGCGGTACGCAGCGCGTGGGCGAGCCAGGCGGCCTCGCTGGTGGCGGAGCGGAAGGTACGCACCTCGACGGTGCCGGGCGGGGTGCCGGGCGGCGGGCGCAGCCGCCGGTGCGCGGCCGGCCCGCGCAGCCGTCGGGCGAGCCGCCCCGCCGCCCCGAGCAGCCCGGCGCCGGCCCGGTACGACGTGGTGAGCGTGACCTGCGCGGCCGGTGCTCCGGAGGCGGTGCGGAACCGGTGCGGGAAGCCGCCCACCACGGCCGGGTCGGCACCACGGAAGGCGTACGTGGAGGAATCCGGGTCGGCGAACGCCACCAGCGGCTTGCCGCCACCGGCGATCACGGCGAGCAGTTCCTGCTGGGCCGGGTCGGTGTCGGCCAACTCGTCGACGTAGACGTGGGCCAGCCGGCGACGCTCGGCGTCGAGCAGCCCGGGGTCGTCGAGCAGCATGCCGGTGGCGGCCCGGACCAGTTCGGCCGGGTCGTACGCGACCGAGCCGCGGTTGCTGACGTCGCGCAGGGCGAGCACGGCGACGTACTCCCGGAGGAAGCGGGCGGCGGCCGGCCAGTCGGCGCGGCCCAGCTTCTCCCCCAGCCGGGCCAGCTCGACCGGGCCGACACCCCGCTCGGCGGCACGCATCAACAGGTCGCGCAGCTGGGCGGCGAACGCCCTGGTCCGCAGGGCGGGACGTAGATCCTCCGGCCAGCCGACCGGATCGTCGCCGGGCTCCTCGCCCACCACGTCGAGCAGTTCCCGGATGATCAGGTCCTGTTCGGGACCGGTGAGCAGCCGGGGCGACGGCTCGCCCCGCTCGGCGGCGGCCCGGCGCAGCAGTCCGAAGGCGTACGCCGGAAAGGTGCGCACCAGCGGCTCGCGGAGCACCCGGTGACCGTCGGCGGCGATCCGCGCCTCGATCCGGTGGCGCAGCTCGGTGGCCTGCCGGCGGGCGAAGGTGAGCACCAGGATCCGCTCCGGGTCGACGCCTTCGGCCACCCGGGCGGCGACCGCCTCGACGAGGGTGCTGGTCTTGCCGGTGCCGGGACCACCCACGACCAGCATCGGCCCGTCGGTGTGCGCGACGACCTGCGCCTGGAGCGGATCGGTGAGCCGTCCGCGGAGGCGCCGCGACGCGTCGTGCGGGCTGGCGGGGACAGGGTGCTGACCGCGGTCGCCGGTCGGCGGATGGGATCTGCCGGTGCGGTCCGCCGGGTGCGCGCCATCGCCCGCCGGCCCCGCGGACCGCGGC
>NZ_SMKF01000315.1 GCF_004348325.1 Micromonospora sp. KC213
GACAGCGAGGGTGGGGGTCAGTCCTCGGGGCCGTGCAGGCGGCGGCGTACCGAGAGCAGTTCCACCTCGGGACGGGTGGCGACCAGGCGTTCGCACGAGTCCAGCACCTCGCGGACGTGCGACGCCTCGGCGGCCACCACGGCACACCCGATCTCGGCCCGACCGTGCAGGTCGAGCGCTCCCACCTCGGCGGCCGACACCTCGAAACGGCGCAGCGCCGCCACGATCGGCCGTACGTATGATCTCTTGGCTTTGAGCGACCGGGAGTCGCCCGGCAGCAGCAGGTCGAAGACCGCGGTTCCGGTGAACATCGCCCCGGACATTACGGTCACCTCCGGACACGATCAAGGGGTTTACGCCGGTACCGGCGTAAACCCCTTGATCGTTGTGTCAGCCCGGGATCAGGCGCGCGGCTTCTCCCGCATCTCGAAGGTCTCGATGATGTCGCCGACCTGGACGTTGTTGAAACCGCCCAGCGTCAGACCACACTCGAAGCCCTCGCGGACCTCCGTCGCGTCGTCCTTGAACCGCTTGAGGGAGCTGATCGTGAGATTGTCCGCCACGACCGCCCCGTCCCGCAGCAGCCGCGCCTTGGCGTTGCGGCGGATGATGCCGGAGCGGACGATGCAACCGGAGATGTTGCCGACCTTGGACGAGCGGAAGACGTCGCGGATCTCCGCGCTGCCCAGCTCGACCTCCTCGTACTCCGGCTTGAGCAGCCCCTTGAGCGCGGCGTCGATCTCCTCGATGGCCTGGTAGATGACGGTGTAGTACCGAATCTCCACGCCCTCGCGGTCGGCGATCTCGCGGACCTTGTTGGCGGCCCGCACGTTGAAGCCGATGATCGTGACCGCCTCGGACGAGGCGCTGGCCAGCATGACGTCGCTCTCGGTGATCGCACCCACGCCCCGGTGGATGATCCTGAGCTGGACCTCCTCCGGGATGTCGAGGTTGAACAGCGCGTCCTCGAGGGCCTCCACGGAACCGGAGACGTCGCCCTTGAGCACCAGGTTGAGCGAGGTCTTCTCGCCCTCCTTGAGCTGCTCCATGAGCGTCTCGAGCGTGGCCCGGCCCCGGGAGTTGGCGAACGAGGCCGCCCGCCGCCGTGCCTGCCGCTGCTCGGCGATCTGGCGCACCGTCCGGTCGTCGGCGGCGGCCAGGAAGGTGTCACCCGCACCCGGGACCGCGGTCAGACCGAGCACCAGGACCGGACGGGCCGGACCGGCCTCGACGACCTGGTTGCCGTTCTCGTCGAGCATCGCCCGGACCCGGCCGTGCGCCCCACCGGCGACGATCGAGTCGCCCGCCCGCAGGGTGCCCTTCTGCACCAGCACGGTCGCCACCGCACCACGGCCCTTGTCCAGGTGCGCCTCGATGGCCACACCCTGCGCCGGCCCGTCGATCGGAGCGGTCAGCTCCAGCGACGCGTCGGCGGTGAGCAGAACCGCCTCAAGCAGGTCGTCGATGCCGATGCCCGGCTTCGCGGCCACGTTGACGAACATGGTGTCGCCGCCGTACTCCTCGGCGACCAGGCCGTACTCGGTCAGCTGCTGGCGGACCTTGTCCGGGTTGGCCTCCGGCTTGTCGACCTTGTTGACCGCGACCACGATCGGCACCTCCGCCGCCTTGGCGTGGTTGAGCGCCTCGATGGTCTGCGGCATCACACCGTCGTCGGCCGCGACGACCAGCACCACGATGTCGGTGACCTGGGCACCACGGGCACGCATGGCGGTGAACGCCTCGTGACCCGGGGTGTCGATGAAGGTCACCGCGCGGTCCTCGCCCTCGTGCGGCACGTGGACCTGGTAGGCGCCGATGTGCTGGGTGATGCCTCCCGCCTCGCCGGCCACCACGTTCGCCTTGCGGATCGCGTCGAGCAGCTTGGTCTTACCGTGGTCGACGTGACCCATGACGGTCACCACCGGCGCACGGCTGACCAGGCGGTCCTCCGCGACCTCGGCGTCGAGGTCGATGTTGAACTGCGCGAGCAGCTCGCGGTCCTCGTCCTCCGGGCTGACGATCTGCACGTCGAAGCCGAGGTGCTCACCCAACAGCAGCAGGGTGTCGTCGGAGCAGGACTGGGTCGCGGTGACCATCTCGCCCAGGTTGAACATCTCCTGGACCAGCGAACCCGGGTTGGCGTTGATCTTGTCGGCGAAGTCCGACAGCGAAGCGCCACGGGAGAGCCGGACGACCTGACCCTGACCTCGGGGCGCGCCCGAGCTCATGGTCGGGGCCGACAGGTTGTCGAACTCCTGTCTGCGCTGCTTCTTGGACTTGCGGCCCCGGGTCGGCCGGCCACCCGGACGCCCGAAGGCACCCGCGGCACCGCCGCCACGGCCACGACCGCCACCACCGGGGCGACCACCGCCACCGGCCGGAGCACCCGGACGGAACCCGCCGCCCGGAGCGCCGCCACCGCCACCGCCACCGCCACCGGGGCC
>NZ_SMKF01000316.1 GCF_004348325.1 Micromonospora sp. KC213
GGGCTCGGGTCAGGCGCCGGCCCGGGCGGGGACACGGCCGGATGGTGTAGCGCCGGCCGCGCGCTCGTCGGCGGTCGGTGCCTCGGCGACCTCGGGAGCGCCGTGGTCCTCGTCGAGCATGGTGGCCTCGTCGAAGGGACGCTGGCCGGCGAGCACGGCCCGCGCCTGCTCCCGGTCGAACTCACCGGTCCAGGTGCCGATCAGCACGGTGGCCACGGCGTTGCCGGCGAAGTTGGTCAGCGCCCGGGCCTCGGACATGAACCGGTCGATGCCGACGATCAGGCCGACCCCGTCGACCAGGTCCGGCCGGTGCGACTGGAGTCCGCCGGCCAGGGTGGCCAGGCCCGCGCCGGTGATGCCGGCGGCACCCTTGGACGCGATGATCATGAAGACCAGCAGCGACACCTGCTCGCCGACCGACAGCGGGTTGCCCATCGCGGAGGCGATGAACAGCGACGCCATGGTCAGGTAGATGGCGGTGCCGTCGAGGTTGAAGGAGTAGCCCGTCGGCACGGTGATGCCGACGACCGGCCGGCTCACCCCGAAGTGCTCCATCTTCGCGATCAGCCGGGGCAGCGCCGACTCCGAGGAGGAGGTGGAGACGATCAGCAGGAACTCCCGCCCCAGGTACCGCAGCAGCGAGAAGATCGAGATCTTGGCGACCACCCGGAGCAGCAGGCCGAGCACCACCACGACGAAGACCAGACAGGTGGCGTAGAAGCCGAGCATGATCTGGGCCAGGCTCTTGAGCGCGTCCATGCCGGTCGCGCCGACGACGGCGGCGATCGCGCCGAACGCGCCGATCGGGGCCACCCACATGATCATCGCGAGGATCTTGAAGATCAGGCGCTGGGCGACCCCGACCGCCCGCAGCACCGGCTCGCCCCGGCTGCCCATGCCCTGCACCGCGAAGCCGACCAGGAGGGCGACCAGCAGCGTCTGGAGCACCTCCCCGCCGGTCAGCGAGGAGAGCAGCGAGGTCGGGATGATGCCGAGCAGGAAGTCGACGGTGCCCTCCGCCTTCCCGCTGGCGGCCTGCTGCCCGGCGCCCGCCAGCTCGGCGTTGAGGTGCAGACCGGAGCCGGGGTGGATCAGGTTGCCGACGACCAGGCCGATGGCCAGCGCGACCGTGGACATGAGCAGGAAGTAGCCGAGGGCGAGCCCGCCGACCTTGCCGACCTTGGCCGCCTGGCGCACCGAACCCACGCCGAGGACGATCGTGCAGAAGATGATCGGGCTGATCATCATCTTGATCAGGGCGACGAACCCGGTGCCGAGGGGCTTGAGGTCCTTGGCCAGCTCCGGGGCGACGAAGCCGACCACGATGCCCGCGACAACCGCGACGATCACCGCGAGGTACAGGTAGTGGGTGCGGTCCCGGCGGGACCGCTGCGCAGGTGTGCTGGTGGTGGGGGTCTGCATGAGTGAGACTGTGGTCCAGGTCTCAGCCGGAAGCAGCCTTGCGTTCATTCTGTTCACCGGGGTGCAGTGTCGGCGTAACAACGACCTGATCCGAGGGGGACATGACGGCACGGAAGTGGAGCATCGCGGGGCAACTGTTCGCCCTCCAGGCGCTGGTGGTCACCCTGCTCGTCGGCGCGGGGGCCGTCGGGGCCGCGCTGCTGGCCCGCGCCGACGCGCGGGAGGCCGCCCGGGACGAGGTGCTCGCCGTCGCCGAGACGGTCGCCCGCTCCCCCGAGGTCGCCGCCGCGCTGCGCTCCACCGATCCGGCGGCCACCCTACAGCCGTACGCCGAATCCGTGCGCACCGCGACCGGGACGAACTTCGTGGTGGTGATGAACCCCGACCGGATCCGCTACTCCCACCCCGACCCGACCCAGATCGGCCAGCCGTTCATCGGCAAGATCGGCCCGGCCCTGGCCGGCCACCCGTACACCGAGGTCAACACCGGGACCCTGGGCGAGTCGGTGCGCGCCGTGGTCCCGGTACGCGAGGCCGACGGCACCGTCACCGGGCTGATCTCGGTCGGCATCACCACCGAGTCGATCAACCGGAAGCTGCTCGGCCGGGCACCCGTCCTGCTGGCCGTCACCGTCGTCGTGCTCGTCCTGGCCGGGTTCAGCTCGTGGCTGCTCAGCCGCCGGTTACGCCGGCAGACCCACGGGCTGGGCCCGGCCCAGATGACCCGGATGTACGAGTACTACGACGCCGTCCTGCACTCGGTCGGCGAAGGACTGATGGTGATCGACGCCGACGGGCGCATCGCGTTGGTCAACGACGAGGGGCGCCGGCTGCTCGGCCTGGACCCGGACGCGCCGCTGGTGGATCGGCCGGTGACCGGGCTCGGCCTGCCCCCGGCCCTGGTCGAGCTGGTCGGCGCGGGCCGCCGGGCGCACGACGAGCTGATCCTCACCCGGGAGCGGTCCCTGGTGGCCAACCAGCGCCCCACCGAGCTGGGTCT
>NZ_SMKF01000317.1 GCF_004348325.1 Micromonospora sp. KC213
GCTGGCCGCTGGGCGTGGCTGGCGGGGTGATCGAGGGGGACGCGTCGGGCGATCCGGAGGGCTGCGGTGACGGGCTCACGCTCGGCGTGGGCGACTGCCGTGGGCCCTGGTTCCCGACCCGCTCGGGCCGGTACGGCTGCCGGCTCTCGCTCTCCTCGGCCACGACCGGCAGCTGTGCCGGCTCGCTCGGCACGGCGCTGGTCGACGGGTTCTTGATGTCGGTGGCCCGGTCGCCGGCCTGCTTGGCTGCCCCCAGTGCGGCACCGAGGGCGGTGAGCGCGACCAGCACCGCGGCCAGCGCGCCGGTCAGGGAGCCACGGCGGCCCCGGCCGCGCCGCGGTGCCGCCACGGTCGCCCCCGGAAGCGTCGGCACGGCGTTGCGGGTGCTGGTCCGACCGACCGGCATGGGAGCCACCAGAGCGGTCGGCGTGCCACTGTCGTCGCCGAGCGCCGCGCGGGCCGCCGCCGCCATCTCCGCGCCGCTGGTGAAGCGGTCCGCCGGATCCTTGGCCAGCGCCCGGGCCACCAGGGACTGGACGGAGGCCGGGATGTCGGCCGGAAGCGCGGGCGGCTCGTCGTCCAGGTGGCGTACCGCCACCTGGAGCGGATTGTCGCCGGTGAAGGGCGGGGTGCCGGTGAGGCAGCAGTAGGTGACCGCGCCCAGCGCGTAGATGTCGGTGGCCCCGGACACGGGTCGGCCCGCTGCCTGCTCGGGCGCCATGTAGAGCGCGGTGCCCGGCACCGCGTTGGTGCTGGTGATGCTGGTCCCGTTCGTCGACCGGGCGACGCCGAAGTCCACCAGGACCACCGTGCCGTCCTCCTGCACCAGCAGGTTGCTCGGCTTGACGTCCCGGTGCACGATGCCGCCGACGTGCGCGGCGTGCAGCGCCTGCGCGGCCTGCGCCACGATCGACATGGTCTCGTCGACTTCGAGGTGCCCGGCAGCCTCGATCCGCCGGGACAGCGGCTCACCCTCGACGAACTCCATGACGAGGTAGTCGGCCCGACCACCGTCGTCCAGGCGGTCCTCGCCGCAGTCGAAGACCTGCACGATGCCGGGGTGGCGCAGCGCGGCCATGATCCGCGCCTCGGCACGGAAGCGGGCGATGAAGTCGGGATCGGAGACCAGCGCGGGCAGCAGCACCTTCACCGCGACCCGACGGCCCAGAACGAGGTCCGTGGCGCGCCAGACGTCGCCCATGCCGCCGGTGGCGACACGTTCGTCGAGGCGGTAGCGACCGCTGAGCACGACCTCCGATGACAACACCCCCATACCGTACCCAGCGGTCGCGAGAAGGACTCACGGCGATGTCCGGGAATGTGGTCCAGCCGACCGGCGGGCACCGGTGGCCGGCGTCCACCCAACGGTGACGACCGCCGGACGCGTCACCACCCCGGGCGGACGCACGCGCGAGCCCGGACGAAACGGCCTCCCGGGCCACCGTACCCGCCGCGAGTAGCGTGCAGAGCGTCCTGCGCTCCGTCCGTGTTACCTCGACTCGCCGCCGAAGCGGGTAGAGATTTCTCACTCCGGCCGGGATGCGTCGCCGACTTGTTCCGCTGCCGATCGACTCCTAGCGTTAGCCCGACCCTGGGCCAGCCCACGGTGCCGGTAGGGCATTCTCGCCGACGGCCGTACCGCTGCGGCGGGGTCCAGACATGCCGCCCGGGCCTGCCGGCACGGGCGCGACGGGGGTCAGCGGGGGGCTGATGGTGCGCGACGGGGTCCAGCCGCCGGGCTTGCGGCGCGACGACGCATCCGCCCTGATGGCCAGGGGTCGGGCGGGAACGGCGGACGGATGATCGGTGAGCTGACCGAGGCGGTGGACGCGGCGCGGGCCGGCGACGAGGGCGCCTTCCGCTATCTCTACCGCAGCCTCCAACCGGGCCTGTTGCGCTATCTCACCGTCCTCGTCGGCCCGGACGCCGAGGACGTCGCTTCGGAGACCTGGTTGCAGATCTCCCGCGACCTGCCCCGCTTCACCGGTGGGGAGTTTCGGGCGTGGACGGTCACCATCGCCCGCAACCGAGCCATGGACCATCTCCGCCGCCAGCGCCGCCGGCCCGCACTCACGGTGCCGGTGCAGGCGCTCAGCGAGCTGGCGGGGGACATCGACACGGCTGAACGAGCCGGTGAGACGATCGGCACCGAGGCGGCGCTGGCGCTGATCGCCACCCTGCCACCGCGCGAGGCGGAGGCGGTGCTGCTGCGGGCGGTGATCGGGCTGGACGCGGAGACCGCCGGCCAGGTGCTCGGGCGTCGGGCGGGTGCGGTCCGGACCGCCGCGCACCGCGGCCTGCGGCGGCTGGCCGCGCTGCTGGAGCGGCCGGACGCGGCCCGGCCGACGCAGGCCGCACGGCGAGCCACCCCGCCCC
>NZ_SMKF01000318.1 GCF_004348325.1 Micromonospora sp. KC213
GAAAAGGGCAGGAGCCCGGTGGACTGGCCACCGGGCTCCTGCGTTACCGGTCCTGGGGAGGCTCCGGACCAATAGTTGTAATTGAAAATTTTGTCTTGCGGCATGGGCCGCCGAGCTGTCCGTGTTCACCCGCCAGCGGAGCCCGCGATCCGCCGTTCAGTCAGCGCGTCGCACCGGGCCCCCTCGCGGGCCGCTGACCGAAGCGGGTTGAATGGGGCGATGCAGAACTTGTTGCCTGAGCCACCGGCCACCCTCCTGCCCGCGCACGACGCGGCCGACGCGGCCCTGGCGTCCGCCGCCGAGCAGGGCACCGACGAGGCGTACGCCGAGGTCGCGGCCCGCTTCCCGACCCACAGCGCGGCCTGGGCGGCGCTCGCGGGGCGGGCGTTCGACGCCGGTCAGGTCATCCCGGCGTACGCCTACGCCCGCACCGGCTACCACCGGGGCCTGGACCAGTTGCGCCGCAGCGGCTGGAAGGGGCACGGCCCGGTGCCCTGGTCGCACGCGCCCAACCAGGGCTTCCTGCGCTGCCTGTACGTGCTCTCCCGGGCTGCCGACGAGATCGGCGAGGCCGACGAGGCGGCGCGCTGCGCCCAGTTCCTCCGGGACTGCGACCCGGCCGCCGGGGACGCCCTCGCCAGCGCCCAAGCCTGACCCGGCGCGCGCCCGCTCCGCGCCACCCGGCCTAAGACCGCCCCGGCCGCCGGTTCAGCACCCGTACCGGCGGTCGGCGCGGCACCAGTCGGTCCGGGCCGCCGTGCTCGGATTCGGATCCGCGAACAGGGATACGACACCGCGTGGCACGGCAGCCCTCCCGTGGTGCCGGCCCCGAATCTCACTCGACGCGGGGTAGCCCGTCGACCTCGGTCGCAAGCTTGGCGGCCACCTCACGGGCCGTCCGGGCGAGCTGTTCCCGGCCTGGCCGGCACGTCCGTGCTGATCTCGGCGTCGGGGCCGTCGGCGAAGGCCCCGGAGTCGGTCAGAGCCCCTCGGCAACCGCGGCGGCGATCTTCAGCCAGGCGTCCCGGGTGGCCGAGGAGAGCCCGCCGTACCGGATCGGCTCCCCGCTGTCGATCAACCGCTCGTACGGCGCCAGCAACACCGCCCTGGTGCGGGCGGCGAAGTGCTCCTGGATCGCCGGCAGGTCGATCTCCTTGCGGGACGGCGGCATGGACACCACCGTCACCGCCTGCCGGACGAGCCGCTGCCGGCCGCTCTGCTCCAGGTGGTCCAGCATCCGGGCGGCCGTCTCCGCCGAGTCGTTGCGGGCCGACATGGTGACCACCAGTTGGTCGGTGGCGTCCATCGCGGCCTGCCAGTTCTGCGCCCGGACGTTGTTCCCGGTGTCCACGAAAATCAGCTTGTAGAACCGGCTCACCACCTCGCGGATCTCGGCGAACGCCGCGGCGGTCAGCATCTCCCCACCGGTCGCCGACTCGTCCGAGGCGAGCACGTCGAACATGCCCTCACCCTGCGAGCGGACGTACTGCGACAGGTCACCGATGCGACCGTGCGGGCCCTGGAACTGCCCGAGGTCGCGCAGCATGTCGCGCACCGTACGGGAGTGGAAGTCCTGCTGGGCGCGCATCCCGAGGGTGCCCTGGGTCTCGTTGTTGTCCCAGGCCAGCACGTACCCGCCGCGCTTCTGGCCGAAGGTCATCGCGAGCAGCAGGATCGCCACCGTCTTGCCCGCGCCGCCCTTCGGGTTCACCACGGTCACCTGACGAAGCCCGCCGAAGTTGCGGCGGACCATCTCGATGTCCCGCCTCACCTCCTGCTCGTGCCGCCCGGGGGGAAGCTTCACCAGCCCGATCCGGTTCACCACCGCCCGTACCCCCATGGTGGCCACCGGATCGGCGGGGCGAACCTGGCGGCGACGGGCGAAGTCCTCGGCGGTCGGGGCCAGGCCCTCGGGTATCCAGGCCGCCGCCTCGGGCTGCGGTTGCCGTGGCACCCCCTCGTGCGGGGTGCCCTGCTGCCACGCCGGCTGGTACCAGCCCGCGGCGGGCGGCGGCGTGGGCGGCCCGGTCACTCCCGCAGCCGGATGCGGCGACGTCGGGGCGGGTCGTGGGGGAGGTACCGCGAGCGTCGGACCGGGTGGGTACTCCGTCGGCGGTACCGGCGGGGTGAGCGGCGTACCGGGTGAGGGCGGGAACGGCCCCAGCTTCGGTGCGGGCGGGGCGTCCGGCGTCTGGCCCGGCACCGCCGCGCTGCCCACCGCCTCCTCGCCGCCGGCCGAGAGCCGCTGCGGCGGTTGCGCCCACGGCGACTCGCGGGGGCCGCCGCCCTCCAGGGGTACGACCGGGGTGCCGGGCGCGCCGGGCGTGACCGGGTCGTCGGGTCCAGCCG
>NZ_SMKF01000319.1 GCF_004348325.1 Micromonospora sp. KC213
GGATCCATGCCCCGGTTCGACCTGCCGCCTGACCAGCTCCGGCAGTACGCGCCCGCGGTCGCCGAGCCCGCCGACTTCGACAACTTCTGGCACACCACCCTCGCCGACGCCGCCGCCCGCCCGGCCCTGCTCGACGTCCGGCCGGAGCGGACCGACCTACGACTGGTCGACTCGTGGGACGTCACGTTCGCCGGCTTCGCCGGCGACCCCGTCCGGGCCTGGTACACCCGGCCGGCGGGGGTGGACGCACCGCTGGCCACAGTGGTGGAATACGTCGGCTACGGGCGCGGGCGCGGCCTGCCGCACGAGCGACTGACCTGGCCGGTGGCCGGATACGCGCACCTGCTGATGGACAGCCGGGGGCAGGCCGGGCAGTACGGCGTGGGCGACACCCCGGACCCACACGGCGCACCCGGCGGGCCCTGGCCGGTCACCTGGGGAATCCTCCGCCCACAGGACTACTACTACCGCCGGCTGATCACCGACGCGGTCCGGGCGGTCGACGCGGTCCGAGCCTTGCCCGGTGTCGACCCGACCCGGATCGTCGCCGCGGGCAACAGCCAGGGTGGAGGGCTCGCCCTGGCGGTCGCCGGGCTGATCGACGACCTCGCGGCACTGTTGACCACCGCGCCGTTCCTCTGTCACGTCCAGCGGGCCATCGAGTTGACCGACGCCTCGCCGTACGGCGAGATCGCCCAGTACCTGGCCGTCCACCGGGAGGCGGAGGAGGCGGTCCGGCGCACCCTGTCCTACGTCGACGGGGTCGCCTTCGCCCGCCGGGCGAGCGCTCCGGCGCAGTTCGGAATCGGGCTGCGCGACACCGTCTGCCCGCCGAGCACCGGCTTCGCCGCCTACAACCAGTACGCTGCGGCGACCGGCTGTTCGGAGCCGCCGGTGCGGGAGATGCACATTTACCCGTTCAACGGCCACGAGGGCGGGGAGGCGGTGCACGTGCGTCGTCAGCTGCGCTGGCTGGCGTCGGTGCTCCCGCGGTAGCCGGCGCCTTGTCGACCCTGCGCCGGGCGCCCCGCCCATGATCGACCAAGCTGCGCCAGGACGCGGTATCCCGGTTCATGGTCCACTCCAGCTGCGTCAGAACGCGCTTTCTCCGACGCGGGAGCCCCCCGACCCGCCGCACACGGAGACGATCATGCCGGTCGTCGCACCGATCACGCCCGGGCACGGGCAGAGCCGATCACGGCCGGCACGGGCAGAGCCGATCACGCCCGGGCACGGACAGAGCCGATCACGCCCGGGCACGGAGCGGCACCGGCCGAGCCGCCGACGGTTCCGGCGGTCGGCAAGGCGACCGCCGGAGCCGTCCGGGCGGGAGCGGGCGGGTCAGCAGGTGGAGTTGGCCTGGGTGAGCAGGCCGAGCCGCCAGGGCAGGCTGTTGTAATCACCGCCGGCGTTGGGGTCCATGCCCTGGTAGAGGAACTGCATTCGGCAGGGACTGATGGGGAGGGTCTGGTCGTTGCCACTGCGGACCAACTCGCCGTGGCTGATGTCCCGGGTCCAGGCGGTGCCGCTGAAGGTGACGTTGTTGGCCCGGGCAAACGGGTTGTTCTCCTCGGCCGCGAGCGCCTGCCAGGGGCCGGCGATGCTGCTGGAGGTCCAGGAGCGGAACCAGCGGCGCCCGTCGCTGCCGATCGCCTCGACCAGGAGCAGGTAGCGGTCACCCACCCGGTAGACGTTGGCGGCTTCGAACAGCCGGTGTGGGTTGGCGTCCTGCATCGCGATGACCGGCTGGCTCATCCCGTTCGGGAAGTTGGCCACGCTGGTCTGGGACCGGTAGAGGTGCCCGTTGTCGTCGGAGGAGAACAGGTGGCAGTTGGCGTTGTCACAGATCACCCACATGTCGACCCAGTAGCCGTTGCCGATGTTGTCCCGGATGATGTCCGGCATCCCGCTGTAGAAGTGCTTCGGCGCGGTCCAGCCGTTCGGGTTGCTGATATCGGGGTTCGTGGAGTACGACGCGTTGCCGGTCTGGTAGACCAGGTACCACAGCCGCTGCGGGGCGAAGTAGAACACCTGCGGCGCAGCCCGGTAGCCGGTGCCGAGCGGGGCTTGGTCGAGGTAGTGGAATGTCGCCGAGCCGGCCTGCGACCAGTCGGCGAAGTTGAAGTAGACCAGGTTGTAGCCCGACGACTTCGCGGTGCTGGCGAAGACGTGGTAGCGGCCGTTGTGGTAGACCACGGACGGATCCTTGATCCCGGCGATGTTCCGGCCGTCGGCCTTCGGGCCGACCAGCGCTCCGCTGGAGTTCCACCGGAAGCTGCTCGGCAGGCTGCCACCCGGCGGCGGCGTGGTCGGAGGTGGCGTGGTGGGCGGCGGTGTGGTGG